>JAGDWK010000009.1 GCA_023256015.1 Thermogladius sp. | reverse complement strand
CTGCGACGACTTGGCGTTGTTCGTCTTCTCCTACCTCTACTCTATGGGCTACAACTACACGTACCTGGTGGCTTTCGAGAGCCGGGGTTACGGGCACGTAGCCGTGGTGACCTACGCTGACGGTGCCTGGTACTTGATAGACCTCGCCGGCGACTGGTTCAACGGGTACAGCTGGTTCTTGAGGATCGACCTCGCCCGCGGGGCCTCCACCTACACAGTGAGGGTACCGCCACTCTCGGTCAACCCGGACGTCAAGGCCTGGTTGCTCTCCAACGGGTTCGCGAGCCTCGTAAAAGTGAGGAGCAACTACGCCCCGTCCTCCGGCGACATCGCCTCGATCATGAGGTCCTGGAGCAGTTACTGGGCCTCTCTGGGCTACCCCCAGTACAGGTTCTACCTCGTGGGCTACAGCGTATACTACGCGTCGAGCGATGTAGGCGACGTAGCAGGCTACCTGAGCAGCTTGGTTTCAGGCGGGGGCTAGCTCCTCCCTCTTAGTTGTAGACCTGTCACGACGGCTTCGCTGTTGTAGACCTTGAAGGCGAGCACGTATACAGCAACCACTTCTGCTAAGCTCGAGGCAAGAGCCACGTAGAAGTACGTGTAGTCTCCAATGGTACTCGACAGGCTCAGCAACAGCGGCATCGGGGCGACCGTGAGGCCCGAGACCACGGAGGTGAGCGTGTTGAGGCCCAGCCCGGTGAACTGGACCATTATGGCGAGCCCGAGCATAACCATCGTAAGCGGGGTCACAATTATGCCGGCAGTCCTCTCGTCGCTGACCAGGCCCCCAATGACCACACCCAGACCGCCTGAAAGAAGTGTGCCCAGTACCGCTGTGACCAGCATGAACAGTATCGTGTTCAGGTCGATCACTTGAGACGTAGCGGGGTAGCTCACACCCGCGGCTTGGGGGGTTAGCTGGCTTGAGAGAGACATGCTGAAGAGGGACGCGAAGAGACTGCCGAATAGCACGGCCCCCATTATGACAGCCGCTACGATAGAGGCTACGATCTTAGCCAGCGCTATGTAAACCCTCCTAACAGGCTGCGACAGGAGCAGCTCGAAGGCCTTCTCAGCCTTCTCCACGGCGCTTGCTTGAGTGGCGAAGCCCATAGTGAAGGACATAAGTATTGCGACGACGAAGGTCGATGCTATACCGAACCCCATGTCGGTGCTTACCCTCCCGTAGTCGAGCACCCTCCCTTCGTACACTATCTTTATGTCTAGACCCACTGTAGCGTTGCTGTAGAAGTTTATAGTAGTGTTCGACCTCAAAGCCGCCAAGGCGTACCTGAGCGCCTCGTTGAAAGAGCCCTGCAGCAGTAGGGGTGGTAGAGAGCCTATGCTGGTGAGCGACAGGGAGCCGAGAGGCGTGTACGTGACCAGCCTGGGAGTCGAGTTGAGAGCCTCGCTCCCGAAGCCTCTCGGTACTACAACTATTGTGCTGAAACCAGGTAGCTCAGAGACGCCTGTGACGAGTCTCACCCTGCCGTTCAGCGTGTTGTTTAAGTAGGCTACGAAAGCCCTAGACAAGGTCGTGTTGTCCTCGTCTACAACCCCGATTACACCTGTATTCTGGGTGACCACTGACCTTATCCCCGTGTTCATGAAAGAGCCTAGGGACACGTAGAAGAGGGGTATCAATAAGAGCGCTACGAGGAAGCCCGGGTTCTTGACGATGGCCTTCACTTCCCTCTTGAGGAGGGACCTAAACACCATGGCGCTTCACCGCCCTCAGGAACACCTCCTCGAGGTTGGAGGCCGAGTAAGCGGATTTAAGCCTTTGTACCTCCCCTTCCGCTATCAGTTTTCCCTTGTATATGATCCCTACCCTGTCGCATAGGTTCTCCACTTCGAGCATGTTGTGGCTGCTCAAGATCACGGTGATGCCCTCTCGCTCCCTGTACCTCTTGATCAGCTCCCTGACAAACATGCTCTTCTCCACGTCCAGGCCCGAGGTGGGCTCGTCTAGGACGAGAACCCTGGGGTGAACGGCCAGCGCGACGCTCAAGGCTAGAATCCTCTTCATGCCCTTACTGTACTTCTTCACCGGCTCCTCGATGAACTCGCCTAAGTCGCTTATCGATATCGCCTCGTCGATCCTCTCCTCTAGTTCCCTCCCCTTGAACCTTATCGAGAGCATGAACTCGATGAAGTCGTAGCCGGTGAGGTCTCTGTAAGCCCCCGCCTCCTCGGGGAGGTAGCCGATCATGCTCCTCACAGCCATCGGCTGGTGTACTACGCTGTAACCCTCCACGAGAACGTCGCCGCTGGTCGGCTTAAGCAGAGTGGCGATTATCCTCAGCGTAGTCGTCTTCCCGCTGCCGTTCGGACCAACCAGCCCGTAGATCTCCCCCCTCTTAACGGTGAAGCTCAGCCCGTCGACCGCGACCACTCCTCCCCGGTAGACCTTTCTAAGATTGCTGACAACGACGCTCTCGCTCATTGTACCAGCCGGTCTTCCTCGTAAGCGTCTATCACGCAAAGCATTTAAAACTAGATGTGTAGTCACGACTCACGGGGCGGTACTCGTGGCGCAGATCGACGCCGTGATAGCCGGTGTGAGGGTAGGCGACAACAGCCCCGTCAGGCTCATGGGCGTGGTCAACGTGTCCCCGGAGTCCTTCTACAAGGGTAGCGTGAAAGCGAGTGAGGGGGAGCTCATCAGAACCGTCGAGGCGTTCTTGAAGAGCAACACCGACTTCCTGGACATCGGCGGAAGGTCTACAGCACCCTACCTTAAGACGGACGTACCGCTCGAAGTGGAGCTGGAGAGAGTCGTCTGGGCCGTGAAACTCGTCAGGGACGTGTTCGGCGACAAGATCCCGATATCCGTCGACACCACCAGGTCCAGGGTCGCGGAGGAGGCCCTTCGGGCCGGGGCAAACATAATAAACGACGTCTCGGGCCTGCGCGAGGACCCCAGGATGGCTACTGTGGCGAGAGACTACGGTGCGCCGTTGATCGTCGTTGCCAGGGTACCTTCGTACAAGAGGGGCGTCAGCCCGATCGACCAGGTCATTGAAGCGGTTAAAGACTCCTTATCCAGGGCCGTGGATAGCGGCGTCGACGAGAAGGCAATCGTCGTAGACCCCGGTATTGGGTTCAACAGGTTCCAAGAACTGCCATGGTACGTGTGGGACTCCATGGTCCTAGCCGAGCTAGAGAAGATGAGGGCGCTCGGGCGGCCCATCCTGGTCGGCGTGTCCAGGAAGTCGTTCATAGGAGAGGTAACGGGCCGTAGAGACCCCGCTGAGAGGCTGTACGGTAGCCTGGGCGCGACCGCGATCGCCGTATACAACGGGGCACACATCGTAAGGACCCACGACCCGGCGGAGACGCTTGACGTTGTCAAAGTGGCGTCCTTCATCAGGCGCCTCAAGAGCCAGTATACCTCCTGGTAGACGTGGACTCTCGTAGGCGTCGTCCAGGAGACCCCGGCGCGATAACAGCGACAGGAGAGCTACTCGTCAAGGGACGTTATTTCACTCATTATCTCCTTGTACGACGGCGGCTCTCTCCTCGCAGGGACGATCTCGATGTAGACGTGCTTGAACCTAGGGTCGGCCTCCTTGACCCTGCTCTCAATAGAGTTGGCCAGCTCCTCTGCTCTCCTCACGTCCATGTTCTCGTCCACCTCTACCTCCAACACGAGGAGGTACTCGTCCTCGGTCAACATGGCCGCCTTGAAGACGTTCACGTCCTTGACTTCGCGGAGGGAGAGGACGCTGTTGAGCACTTTAACCAGTACGCTTTTCGGCGGTGCGTGACCGGTCAACACCCTGTAGAATCTGTAACCGATGGAGAAGGATATCGCGACTACGACTCCCGTTATTATTATGCTGCCGATCACGTCCACTAGGCCTGACCCCGTGTAGAGGGCTATGAAGGAGATGATCCCCACGAGAGTGTCTGCCAACGAGTCTACCATTGTGCTTTTGGCGACCGGGTCTGTGTTCTCCCTCGCCAGGTAGTAGGCACTGTAGAGTAGGGGCACGGTGTTCAGGACTGTCGAGGCTAGGACTGCGTGGAGCGAGATGGGTGTAGAGTACACCTCGGGCACCCTGCCGAGAGACGATACCACCCTGTTCACCGCGAATCCTAGTATCGAGCCCGAGAAAATCATCAAAGCGATAAGGCTAGTCGCGTAAGACCTCCTCTCAACCCCGAACGGGTACTCGAGGGTTCTACGCACCCTCCTCAGCCCGACCATCATCGCTATGAGCCCAACAGTGTCCGTCAACTCGTTCAGCGCGCCTATTTGGACGCTGATAGAGCTCGAGAAGAACAAGCTTACTACGAACAGGACGGTAGAGGCCGAGTTGAGAACAATACTCAGCTCGACCGGATTCAAACTAGGATATCCACCTAAGTTGATATATGTGGTGGGAACCGGGCCTTATAAAACTAGTGGCCTAGGTACTTCTCTCTCAAGTACCTCAGGAGGTACTCCACGTTGTACTCGCTGCCAAGCGCTCTCCTTAGAAGCTCCTTCGGCGGGTAGGTGCTCCCGAATCTGTGCACCCGGTTTCTCTGCCACTCCTTGATAGCGCTGAGATCCCCTTTCGCCACCTTCTCTCTGAGGCCGACTTCTCTCTCCATGGCGTACATCATCTGCGCCGCTACGATGTTCCCGAGAGTGTAGGTGGGGAAGTACCCTATAGACCCCATGCTCCAGTGTATGTCCTGGAGAACACCCTCGCTGTGCCTGCCCGGCCTGACGCCGAGCAGCTCTTCCATGTAGTTGTTCCACAGCTCTGGGAGGTCTTCCACTTTTACCTCACCCGTTAACATGAGTTTCTCGAGCCTCGCTCTCAGCGCGATGTGCAGGTTGTACGTTACCTCGTCCGCCTCTGTTCTAATGAGGCTCGGCCTTACTACGTTGAAGTACAAGTAGACGTCCTCCGGGGTGTACTTCTCTATGAACGGGAGGTGCTTCTTTAGCACTGGATAGATCAACTCGACGAACTCCCGGCTGCGCCCAACGATGTTCTCCCAGAACCTGCTCTGCCCCTCGTGCACGCCGAGGCTGGCCCCCGTCGCGATAGGGGTGTACTTGAGGGCGGGGTCTATCTGCAGCTCGTAAGTCGCGTGCCCGAACTCGTGAACCGTGGATAGCAGCGACCTCTTGAAGTCGAACCCCTCGTACCTCGTGGTTATCCTGACGTCGTCCAGCCCGATCTCGATCGTAAACGGGTGGGCCGACACGTCGAGCCGGGCCCTCTCGCCCAGCGGGTAGCCGAGCATCTTCAACACCTCGCTGTTCACGGCCTCCATCCACGCCCTCTCGTACTTCACGTCCTCCAGCGGGTGCTTCTTGGGGTACCTGCCCTCCTCTTCGACCTTCCCGAGTATTCTCTTTAGCTCCGAGGTCAGAGGCGTCAAGATGTTGTCGACGTCCCTCGTCGTCAGACCCTCCTCGTACAAGTCTAGCAGCGCGTCGTAGGGGTGGTCCCTCCATCCGAGGCAGTCAGCCTTCTCCCTGGTCAGTTTCACGATCTTCTCCAGGTACGGCTTGAACTTGTTGAAGTCGTCGGTCTCCTTAGCCGCCCTCCAGGCGTGCATGGCCTCCTGCGTCGTCTTCTCAAGCTCCGCCAACAGCCGCGGGGGGATGGCCCTCATGATCCTTATCTCCCTCGCCAGAACCCTCACGACGCCCCTCTCGTAGTCGTTGAGACCCTCGATCTTCTCGGCTCTCTCGACCAGCTGCGTGAACTCGGGGCTGAGAATGAGTTTTTGGGCTAAGAGGCTCAACTCGGCTCTAGCGACAGCCCTCTCCTCCACCCCTCCCCTAGGCATGTAGGTCTCGCTGTCCCACGAGAGGAGGGCCTGGGCGTGGCCTATTGCCCATATCGCCCTGTACTTCTCGAGGATCTCCTTCACGACCTCGTTTTCGAAAACCAAGGAGCCCACCAGATCATCTTGTAACTTGGGCGACAATTTAAAATTCACCGTTGGCCAAATAGTAGAGTAGGTCGCACACTCGATGAGACCACCGGTCGTCATCCTCGCGGGAGGTCTGGGCACGCGGCTCAGGCCCCTAACGGAGGTCCTCCCCAAACCCATGGTACCGCTCGGCGGGAAGCCTCTGATAGCCCACCTCGTCGAGAGGTTTCAGGAGATGGGGTTTCACAGGGTCTACATCGCCGCGAACTACAAGGGGGCCCTGATAAAGGAGTACGCCGAGACAGCGGGGTTGCCCGCCGAGGTCAGGATACTCGACTCGAAGGACACCATAGACGGTGTAAGGCTCATAGCCGAGGAGCTGGGGGACGAGGTCGTCGTCTCCATGGGAGACTTGGTGACGAGCATCGACGTGGGCGACCAGTACAAACTCCACCGCGAGGCGGGCGCGGACGCGACCGTATCCCTGACCAGCGTGGACAACCCGCTGCAGTACGGGCTCGTGATGGTGGACGAGAGCAAGAGGATACTCTTGTTCACCGAGAAGCCTGTAAGTCTCGAGGTCTACCTCCTCAGCCTCGCCTTCTACAAGACGAAGGGTGCGAGCTCCTACAGTAACCTTGTCAACGCGGGCATCTACGTGCTGGGCGACAATGCTATGAAGCTGATAATGGCTAACAAGTCCCTGCTAGACTTCGGGAGGCACTTGTTCCCCCTCATGGTCGAGGAGGGCTACAGGTGCTACGGGTACGTTACCCCTCCGGGCGTCTACTGGGAGGACATAGGGACGATAGAGAAGTACAAGAGGGCGATGTGGGACGTGATCAGCGGGGGCGTCCCCGGCTTCAAGTTGAACGGCGAGACGGTGTCCAGCGGGGTGCACGTACACAAGACCGCGGACGTGAGGGGCGAGATACTGCCTCCGGTCTACATTGGCGAAGGCGTAGTTGTAGAGGAGGGGGCTGTGGTAGGCCCGTACGTGAGCTTGGAGGGGGGTAACTTCGTCGGGCGGGGTAGCCGCGTGGAGAACTCCATACTGTGGCGGAGAGCGGTCGTCGGCCGCAACACGTACGTCAGAGAGTCTATATTGTTGAACGACTCAGTTTTAAGTGACGGTGTGAAGGTTGTCGACTCCGTTATCGGCTCGGGTAACAAGGTCGCCGAGGACGTTTTCTCGAAAGTCCTACCCAACAAGGTGGTCTAGGTGCCCCAGTTCTACGACAACAGGATAATAGGTGTCCCGAACAGGGACTTCACGCCGGACGAGGCTGCGAGGCTAGGGGAGCAGTTCGGCTCCGCGCTGGGCAAGGGCTCCGTGGTAGTTAGTGGGAGGGACTACAACCCAGCGTCAAGGATGTTGAAGAGGGCCTTCACCTCCGGGCTCATGAGCGTGGGAGTAGAGGTAATGGACTTCCACGAGTCGCTCAGCGGGGAGATCTCTTTCAGCATAAAGAGGTTCGGGGCCAAGGGTGGCTTCCTGTTCACGACCTCGCACTCCGTGAAGGACTCCATTATGCTAAAGCTGTTCAAGTCCCCCGGCTACGAGCTACTCGCGAGCAGGTTGAGCATCGGGGAGTCGGAGGTCAAGAGGGTTGGGCTGGGCGAGATAGGCTGGGTCATGTACTCGGAGTACATCCACAAGCTATACGTGTCGGCCCTCCTCAGCTTCGTTAAGGTCGACGAGATCATTACGAGGGGGTTCAGGGTCGTAGTCCACACCGCGTACTCACCCGCCGACACTATAGTGCCCGACGTGTTGAAGGCTCTGGAAGTCGACTACGTCCTCCTACACAACGTCAAGGCCAAGGCTTACGAGTCGATGTACCCGTTCACTAAAGAGCTCGAGAGAGTGGCCGACATAGTCAGGGCCACGGAGGCCGAGATAGGCGTTGTAGTGAACAACGACGCCTCCTCGCTCGTAGTCCTGGACGAGAAGGGTAGGATACTGCTGCCAGAGGAGCTGATGATGCTGATAACGCTCAACGCCCCCAGGGGCTCGCAGGTCATAGCCGAGACAAGAGTGCCGGGCGTCTTCAAAGAGCTCCTCGCCTCGAGAGAAGTGTCGGTAGCGGAGGTCGGCAGTGAGGAGAACTTGATCGACTCGATGTACAAGGCGAGACCTTTCATAGCGCTCAGGCACACTGGACACTTCGCCGTACCCCTATTCAGCCTAGGCTACGACGCCCTCATAACGCTCGTTAAACTCCTCGAGTCTCTCGCCTTCGCGAAAACGAGGCCCTCGGCTCTAGTAGACAAGTACAGGTCAAGGGCCTACGCAGAGGTGGGCAGGTTGAAGGCGGAGGAGGTCGGGGCCGCGAAGCAGGGTCTTAAGCCTACGATATACGGTTTCACTAGGTACACCCCGGACGGCCTACGCTACCTGGTTTTCAACCCAGACGACCAGACGTACTCGCTCCTGGAGCCCAGGCTCTAGGGTCACGTATAAACCGGGTTTTCATCATACCGATAACTGGGTTCTAGGCGGTCGTATGCTGAGAGTAGAGGGCCTCACAGCGAGTTACGGCCTCGAAGGCGGCCCGGTGGTCAAGAGCGCCAGTATAGAGCTGGGAGACGGGGAGGTCGCCCTGGTCACCGGCCCCTCGGGCTCGGGCAAGACGACGCTAGTCCTCGCGATCACCGGCGTCTTAAAGCACCTCCTCAACGGCCACGTCACGGGCAGGGTATCGCTGGGCGGTGTAGACCCGCTGGACCCGCACGGCTTCCGGAGAGTCCCCCTAGTGACCGGCGTGGTGTTGCAGGACCCCGACAGGCAGATCGCGATGCCTACACCGCTCGACGAGCTCGTCTTCACACTCGAGAACATGGGTTACGAGACCACGGTGGCGGTCGAGAAGAGCAGGAAGGTGCTGGAGTTCTTCGGCCTCGGCGCGAAGGCAAGCGAGCACGTCGAAAACCTCTCCCTCGGCGAGAAGAGGAGGCTTACGATCGCCTCGGCGGTTGTGCACGACCCAGGCCTCTTGATACTCGACGAGCCCACCGCCAGCCTGGACCCGTGGGGGGTGAAGAACGTGGTGAACTTCGTGGACAAGGCCAAGAGGATGGGGCTCTCAGTCCTTCTAGTGGAGCACAAACCCCTGTTCTTCCGAGACTTGGCCGACAAGACCTACAGAATCGAGCGGGGTGTGCTGGTGGACTCCCCGCCGCCCCCCGCAGGCCTTCCTGTTCGGCGGTCAACGAGAAGCAGGGAGGGAGGCGAGTCGGTCCTCGAGGCTGAGGACCTGGTCGTAGGGTACGGTGAGCCCGTGCTGAGAGCGGACAGCATCCGCGTGGGGAGGGGTGAGGTGGTCGTGGTCGCCGGCCCGAACGGGTCGGGTAAGACGACGTTGCTGAAGACCATAGCCGGCTTCCTCAAGCCGCTGTCCTACAGGAAGGTGAAAGCGAGGAGGGCCTTCTACGTGCCCCAGCACCCCGACTTCACGTTTATACACAGGACTGTCGAGGGCGAGCTGAGGGACGCGGCGAGGTCCGTGGCATTCAGCGAGCTCGCCTCCATGTACCCGTGGTTCGACCAGGTCAGACGCAGGAACCCGTTCACCCTGAGCCACGGTCAGCGGAGGTGGCTCGCCAACCTCGTCGCCTACGGGTACTCCAGGGACTTAATTCTCCTGGACGAGCCCAGCACAGGCCTAGACGACGTGATGTTCGGCGAGCTTGTGAGGGCTGTGAGGGCGCTGGCCGAGAGGGGTGCTGGGCTACTGGTCTCGACTCACGACCCGAGGCTACTCCTGGAGCTGGCCGACAGGGCGTACTTCGTGGACGGGGGGCGTTTGAGAGAGGTCGACCCGGTCTGGCTCGGGCTGGAAATGCTGAGGGCGGCGGGTGTGAGGCTTGGCTAGGCCCTCTGCCTCCCTCGGCTTCCTGATAGCCCTCGGGCTATCACTAGCGGCCTTCGTCCTAGAGAACGAGGCCGTCCTACTCGCCCTGTCACTGGCCTGTTTAGCCGCCTCGTTTAAGAGGCTGAGGAGGGTCTACTGGGTGTACGCCCTGTACGCCGTCGGGTTGACCGGCGTGTTCGTGAACGCGGTCTTGTTCAACAACACGGGGAGCACCGTGTTCCACCTCCTCGGCTACCCGGTGAGGAGCGGGGCAGTAGAGGGCTTCGTGAGGGTGTCGCTCAGGCTCCTCCTCATAGCTGCCGCCGGCTCCTGGTTCATCACCGAGTACACACCAGTCGAGGTGGCGAGGGGGCTCGAGAGGGAGCTGGGAGTCCCCAAAGGGGTCGCATACGCGGTGGCCTACGCTTTCAGGCTCATGCCCCTCGTTGCGAGGGACTACAGAGAGGTCGAGTTCGTGAGGAAGGAGAGGGGGAAGAGGGCCGTCCCGGTCACCCCGAGCGACCTGGCAAGCATAATAACTCCACTCCTGCGAATAGGCTACGAGAGGGCGTTGTGGACAGGTATCTCAATGGAGTTACGGGGCTTCAGTCTGAGGAGGGTCAAGCGGGAGTTCAGGCTTTTATACCGTTGAGAGCTCCGAGTCGTGGTGGAGTCTATGGAGGTGAACAAGACGGTTAGAAAGCTCAGAGAGGAGCTCGGCCTAATGATACTCGTAGTCTCGGACTGGGTCTATATTCTCAACGAGGGGCGCATAGTTGAGGAGGTCCCAAAGTCGGGGTTTCAGCGAGAGGAGGCTCTCCTGGAGAGCTTCTTGGGCCTGTAACGGGCCTCACTCTCTGACAAGGCTGTTGATGAACTTGTTCACGTCGTCGATTTCGTTCTCCTCCAGGAACTTTTCGATATTTCTAACGACCTCTAGCATCGCCCTCGGGTCCACGAAGTTAGCGGTACCGACCTGTACAGCCTTGGCACCCACGAGCAGGTACTCGAGGGCGTCCTCAGCGGTCATCACCCCGCCGCTCGCTATAACTGGTACGTCTACAGCCCTAACCGTCTCGTAAACGGCCCTCAGGGTAAGGGGCTTGATCGCGGGGCCCGAGTAGCCCGCCACGACGTTGGCGAAGACGGGCCTCCTCGTCCTCAGGTCCACGGCCATAGCTCTGTAGGTGTTGCCTACCGTCAGGGCGTCGGCGCCGCTCTCGACAGCGGCTTTACCCATGGCCGCGATGTCCGTTACGTCGGGCGCTAGTTTGACTATGACCGGCTTGTTGGTCTTAGAAGCCGCGAGCCGCGTAGCCTCCCTTATACAGTCCTCGCTGAGCGCGCAGCTCCTACCCCCCTTCTCGAGGTTGGGGCACGAGAGGTTGACCTCGTACGCCCTTATCAAGTCGCCAGCGGTTTCGAGGACCTCTATGACCGTGGCGTACTCGCTCGGCGTGAAGCCCGCTACGCTCGCGATGAAGACGGCGTCCCTGTACTTCTTCAGGGCCGGGACCTTCTCCTCGACGAACGCTTTAGCGCCTACGCTCGGTATCCCTATCGAGTTGAGGAGCCCGCAGGGGACCTCGTGTATCCTGGGGGGCGGGTTGCCCTCTCGCGGCTCTAGTGTGACGCTCTTCAACACCACCGCTCCCAGCTGACCCGGGTCGACGAAGGGCTCGTAGGCCACCGGGTCGTAGGTGCCCGAGGCGTTCATGACCGGGTTCTTGAGCGTCAAACCGGCTATCCTGACACTCAGCTTAACGCCCACTCCACTACACCTCCAACTCCCTCACGTCGAACACAGGGCCGTCTCTACACGCAAGCTTGTAGCCGTGGACCGTCCTCACCACGCAGGATAGGCACGCACCCAGCCCGCAGCCCATCCTCTCCTCTACCGAGGCGTACGCTTTGAAGGGGGTTTGCTTCAGTAGCCTGATCAACCTCTTCGACCCGCACGTGTAGACCGCCGAGGGGTCCTCCTCGAACAGGACCCTCCTGACGTTCTCCAGGCTACTGGTGCCGTCCTCGTCGTACAGCACGTAGACCCTGGACGAGAATCCCTCGACGAGCTTGTTCCCAGTGGCGAGGTCCTCTCCACGCCCTCTGAAACTGCCCACGGTGACCACGCTACACCCTGCCTCTCTCAGCTTTTTACCGAGGTACGTGAGCGACGCGAGCCCTACACCCCTCGCGAGGAGCAGCGCTTTACCGGGGCAGTCCAGGGGGAACCCCCTCCCAAGCGGGCCGAGTACGCTGACAACGTCGCTCTCCCGTAGCTCGGCCATCGCTCTAGTACCCCTACCGGTCACCTTGTAGAGGATCTCCAGGACCCCCCTCTCCTCGTCGTAGTCGTAGACAGTGAAGGGTCTCCGCAGCAACACCTCGTGGCCGTCTACCTTCACCATGACGAACTGGCCGGGGTCCACCCGGCCTAGACTGCAACCGCCCAGCACGAGGTGCTTATACCCCCTCGCCACGCTAGTATTCGACGCCACGAAACACTCGGCCACTCTCACAAGCCGAGACCCCAGTCGCACTTAGCTATTCTTCAATTATGGACATCCAATATATCGCTAATGACAACTGTCGTGGTGTCTTGGCGAGCTTGCGTTTAATTAAGGCGTTTATTAAAACTTGGTGATAGAAATCTTAATAACCAGGTTTTAAGATCAGACCCACACGGTGGTTCCATGTTACTGGAGTTGGTCTCCCTGCTAATAGTCGTGCTCACGGCGCTGGCGCTGTACTTCGCGGCTAAGAAGACGAGGTACACAGCGATCGACTACACAGTGCTGGGGCTCGTCGGCGTTGTCTTCGGCGTGGTGTTCGTACCGTGGTGGACAGCCTACTACGTGGTCAAAGCTGTGGGCGGGCCCGTGGTGGCTAGGCTGCTGACCTACGGCTTGTGGTTCATGGCGGCCCCGATGGCGGCCGTCCTCATAAGGAAGCCCCTGTCCGCCTTCCTCGGGGAGACGATAGCCGCTCTCATCGAGAGCCTCATACCGACAGCGGGCGGCTTGACAAACCTGGTCTACGGCTTTGCGCAGGGGCTAGCCAGCGAAGTGGCCTACGCCGCCGGGGCCTACAGGAGCTACGGGATCGTGGCCTCGTCACTGGCCGGAGGCCTAGCGGCCTTCCCCGCCGTGGCCCTCGACGCAGTGCTGTTCGGGGACATCTACCCGTGGCACTACATGGTCTGGATAGTACTGGGGGCCTTCGTTAGCGGCCTGATATACGGGGCTATAGCCTACCTCGTTGGGAGAGTCGTGAGGCCGTAGTCTCTTTAAACCCCTTTTTCCGAATCCTTCTTCTACTAGGGCTCTGGTAGTGGCCAAGTGTAGCCTTTGCGGCAGGCCAGCGGTGTACGTCAACAGGGTCAACAAGACCGCTTACTGCAGGCAGCACTTCATCGAGTACTTTGAGAGGAAAGTGAAGAAGACGATACGTAAGTACAGGATGCTGGGCAAGACCGAGCACATAGTCGTCGCGGTCAGCGGCGGCAAGGACTCGATGGCCCTACTCTACTTCCTATGGAAGATGTCCAAGAAGAACCCCGGGTGGAGGGTGTCGGCCCTCATCGTAGACGAGGGGATAAGGGGGTACAGGGAGTACACCATAGCGAACTTCCTCAGAGTAAACGAGAGGCTCGGCGTCCCCTACAAGATAGCCTCCTTCAAAGAGTACTTCGGGATGACGCTCGACGAGATGGTGGAGGAGGGTAGGAGGAGGGGCCTCCCCTACCTCCCGTGCGCTTACTGCGGGGTTTTCAGGAGGTACCTCTTGAACAAGGTGGCGAGGGAGATGGGCGGTACAGTACTGGCTACGGCGCACAACATGGACGACGTTGTCCAGACCTTCGTAATGAACCTAGCGAAGGACACGCTAGACAAGCTGGCCAGGCTCGCGCCCGTCACGGGCATAGCGTCGCACGAGAAGTTCGTGAAGAGAATAAAGCCGTTCATAGAGGTGACGGAGAAGGAGACCAGCATATACGCGCTGTTGAACGGGCTTATAGAGCCCGAGTACCACAAGTGCCCGTACGCCGAGTTCAACGTCAGGTTCAAGATAAGGAAGATGGTCAACGAGCTCGAGGAGGCCCAGCCCGGCACTAAGAACAGCCTGCTGAACAGCTACCTGAGTATAGTCCGCCTTCTCGGCGAGAAGAAGCAGGTCGGGGAGGTGAAGACCTGTAAGATATGCGGGGAGCCGTCTTCGCACGAGGTCTGTAGGGCGTGCCAGTTCAGGATCGGGCTGGGCTTACTAGAGAAAGGAGTCTACGAGTTGAAGAGAGGCCTATGAGTAAGCCAATGTACATTGTGGCCACCAGGGCCTCCAGCGACAAGGACGCGCTCGAACACGTAGTGGAGAGGTTCTACCCGGGTTGGGGGATACAGGTCGTCTCGCTGGGCGGGGTCAGGTCCAGCGAAGCGCTCGCCGAGGGCCTCCAAGAGCTCGACGGTAGGGCTCTCTACAAGCTCTACATCGCCAACAGGGAGGACGCGGAGTCCGGTGTGCTCCCCTCCCGGTACTCGCCTACGACCGTAGTCCACGTCGTCGGGAAGGCCAGGGTGAGGAACATGAGGCTGGAGGAGATACACCACGAGGTCGAGAAGGCTCGCGCCAAGCTCCGGCTGCGCTTGTACTTCGAGAACGGCCTGTACAAGTTCACCCCATCGATGCCGGGCGCCAGGCCGGTCGTGGGGGAGCCCGAGGTGTACCACGACATAATGGCCTTCAGGGTCCCCGAGTTTGCCAAAGGCGTGATAGGGCTGGAGCCCGGCTGGTACATTGCGTTGAGGGACCTCGGCGGGCGCCATATTGTGTTCAGCGGGGGTGAGCCGGCCGGGTTCTTCAAGATAAGGGACGACCTCGGAGTCGAGCCCTACACTGGGCGTAAGCCCGAGAGCGTGGACATCGCGGACTTGGCCGGGGCTAACAGGGAGTTCGTTTCAAAGCTAGTGGAGGCGACCCTGGACTGGGTGAGGAGTCTCGGCGACTACGACCACGTCCTAGTCCCGTGGAGCGGCGGCAAGGACAGCACGATGGCGCTCTACCTGGCGCTCAAGCTGTTCGGGAAGAGCAGGGTGAGCCCCGTCTTCGTCGACATCGACGTCGACTTCCCTGAGAACAAGCTCTTCGTCGAGGAGGTCTCTAGCCGGCTCAAGCTAGACGTAGTAGTGAAGAGGCTCGAGCTCAAGCCCCGTCTACCAGTCAACGGGCTACCAGAGCACTCCAACAGGTGGTGTTCGAGGCTCAAGGTCTCAAAGCTGGAGGAGGCCTACAGAGAGGTATGCGCGGGAGATACAAAGTGCCTCGTGTTAGTTGGGGACAGGGACGTCGAGTCGGAGTCCAGGAGCTCTAAGCCCCCGTTCTTCGCCAGGGGCAACCTCACTTACGCCTACCCGCTCAAGCAGTGGAGCACGCTCCTCCTACAGGTCGCCACCATAGTATTGGGGGTACCCCTGAACCCGCTATACGAGCAGGGCTTCTACAGGCTGGGCTGCTACATCTGCCCCTCGTTGAGGGGCTGGGAGGTGGAGTTGATAAAAAACTCGCCTAGGCTAAACTGGCTCCTAGGAGAGGAGTCTTTCCGGGAGTTCCTGAAGAAAAGGGGGTTCACTTCGAGCTCTTGAGTTCGTTTATCCTCTCCTCAACTCTCCTAAGCGTCTCCTGGAGGTAGCTCTTGAGGCTCTCAAGGTACTGTAGCTCGGCCTCCCTACTCCAATAAGCCACGGGGGGTGTTGTCTGCGGTGCCGCCCACCACAGGTACCAACCGGGCCTCATCCACGGGGGGAGGTGGCTCCAAGGTCCATGACCCGGCCACGGCCCGTAAGGTCCTCTCCACCACATTCGCCTCACCGAATTTAGAAACATATTTCAGTAACTTATAAACTTTTCTGTCGCAGGCTGCGGCGTGCAGCCGCTTCACCCTATAGGTCTCTCGACTATCTTGAAAGGCCTCCTGTAGAAGATGGCCTCCGCGAGCTTCCTCCTCCCCGAGTCCAGGATCCTCCAGAAGGTGGCCTCTGAGACCCCCATTCTCGCGGAGGCCTCGCGTACACTCAGGCCCTCAAGGTACGCGAGGCGGAAAGCCTCGACCTCGTCCTCGTACAAGACCACGGCCTCCAGGGGCGGTGAGACCTCGCCGCTCTCTACGGGGACGTACACGACACCGTAGTACCTGTGCTCGACGAACCGTGGGACGAGAGGCCTCCCCGGCCAGAACCTCCCGTGGCGTGCGCCGTAGCGTCTTCCGTGCCTAGGCAAAGGGACACCTTCGAAGCGGGCTCCCGTTAAGGTGTTGTTGGTCAAAAATACGTCACATGAGGGATTTAATTGTTTCGCGCAGGATCCTCAGGCCCTCCTTGGCCTCCTCCTCCCCGATGACGAGCGGGGGTATGAGCCTTATAGAGCTCTTCCCACACCCCAGTAGGACCAGTCCTCTCTTCAGCGCCTCCCTTACCACCCTGTTCCTGAAGCCGACGTCGGGCTTCCTGCTCTTCTTGTCTGTGACGAACTCCACGCCCCACGCCAGCCCCAGGCCCCTGACGTCGCCGACCTTCTCGAACTCCTCCTTCAGCTTAACCAGCTCTTCCCTGAACAACCCCTCTAGTCTCCTAACGTTTGGCAGGAGCGTCTTGACCACCTCTATGACCTTCAGGGCGACGACCGAGGCGAGGGCGTTGCCGCCGAAGGTGTTGCTGTGCATCCCGGGCTGCTTGAAGTCCAGCTCGGCCCTGTACACGGCTGCGCCGATGGGTACGAGGCCGCCGCTGAGGGCCTTCGCCGTGGTGATGACGTCGGGGACGACGCCGAAGTGCTCGATAGCCCACATCGCACCCGTCCTCCCCAGCCCCATCTGGACCTCGTCGTCTATTAGGAGGATCCCGTAGTTCCTCGCAAGCTTCGAGAGCTCGGCGAAGAAGTTCTTGGGGGGTACGACGTAGCCGCCCTCGCCCTGGATCGGCTCGAAGAAGATCCCGGCGAACTCGTCCGCTGGTGCGAGCTTGTCGAACACGTACTCCTCGATAAACTCGATCACCCTGTTGACCAGCTCGTCCGGGTGCTCGTACCCGTCTATACCCCACGGGTTCCTGTACGGGTTGGGGTACGGCACGTAGAACACGCCGGGCATCCAGGGGAACTGCCCCTTCTTCTGCACGCTCTTGCTGGCCGTCAGGGCGAGCGCGCCGTGGGTCCTCCCGTGGAACCCGCCGATGAAGCTTATGAAGAGAGGCCTTCCAGTCGACGTCTTGGCGATCTTGAGGGCGGCCTCGTTCGCCTCCGTGCCGCTGTTGCCGAAGAATACCTTCTTCGGGAACTCGCCCGGGGTCTCCTCGGCGAGCTTCATGGCTAGCCTGACCTGGTAGGGGTTGTAGAAGTCCGTGCCTGCAGCGTGAGCTAGGACGTTGGCTTGCTCCACTAGGGCCTTGACCACCTCCGGGTGGCTGGGGTAGCCGAGGTTGTTTACCCCGATACTACTCGAGAAGTCGAGGTACTTGTTGCCGTCGACGTCGTACAGCCAGACGCCCTCTCCTCTCTCGATCACCAGCGGTAGGTTCTCGGGGTCGTGGGTCGTTGTCGCGACGTACTTGTGGTGCAGGTAGATCCACTCACTAGACTTGCCACCCATCCTGCTCAACCCTTCGGCATTGTATGATTTATACGCCTACGGTTTATATAGTAGAGCTTTGCCTCGCCTATACGCGAATAACGGGGCGTAGCGGAGCTGGTTCAGGGCTATATCCTCCTGACGTGGGGGAAACCGAGGATGTCGACGAGCTCCTTCATCACGGCTAGCGTGGCGACCACGAGCGCCTCCCTGAAGGCCCTGGCCTCCGGGTCCGGCTCGCCCATCACCCTGTGGGACTCGTAGAACTTGTTCACTAGGTTGCTTAGGCTCATCGCGTACTCTAGGACCTTGTTGGGCTTCAACTCCCTGTACGCGGACAAGACGACTCTCTCGAACTCGGCTAGCGCGTCCAGGATCTGCTCCTCGACCTCGCTGGGCTTGTAGCCGCCCCACTGGAGCGAGGAGGCCTCGGCCTTCAGCCTCTCCATGTTCTCCAGAGGCTCCAGCCCCTTCAGCTTCCTGAGGATGCTCTGTAGCCTCACGTAGGAGTAGAGCACCGTCGAGCCGTATAGGGCCTCCTCCAGCCTTGACGGGTCGAACGTTAGCACTTTAAAGGGCTCTACGGACAGTAGCAGCCCCCTGGCGTTCGCGACCGCCAGCTCTCTCAGGGTCTTCTCGACGTCCTCCCGAGCCGCCGGCTCCAGCGCCCTGGACTTCCCCGTCTCGTAGTAGACCTTCGAGACGACGGCGTAGTAGTCCTCAACCAGCTCGTCGAGCGTGTAGTAGACCCCCCGCCTACCGCTCATCCTCATACCCTTCAGCTTCACGAGCTCGTAGACGAAGTGCACCAGGTTCCTGGCCTCCCTCTCGTATCCGAGCAGGTATAGGAGGGCCTTCACCTGCTTCTGCTCCCTCGACTGCTCGCTGGCTATGACGTTATAGACCACGTCGGCGCCCGTCCCCCTGAACTTGAACACGCTGTAGGATACGTCCCTCGTCACGTACAGGGTAGTCCCGTCGCTCCGCTCGATGATGAACTTGCCCGGCCTGTCGGGGCTGAAGAGCTCCCTGACAAAGCCGCAGTCCTCGGCAGCCTGGTCTAGGTCTACAAGTAGTGCGCCTGCCTCCCTCCTCGCGAACGGCTTCGACTCCACTATCTTCACGACCTCGTGCGCCCCCTCCAGGACCTCCTTGGAGCTCTCCCAGTCGAAGGCGTCGAAGTGGATGTTGAGTCTGTCGAGGGTCTCCTTGAACCCCTTGACCACGCTCTCCGAGACCTCGTGGAAGAGGCTCAGGGTAGCCGGGTCCTCCTCCTCGCACCTCTTCATGAGCTTCCTGACATCGTCCAGCGCCCTCCTGTCGTCGAGGATCCTGGAGGACAGGGCTAGGTAGACTTCGGGTGCCCGCACGGCGAGCCTCCTCACCAGGAAGGATATCTTAGCGTGCTCCCTCGACAACTCGGTGTACCGCTCCAAGCTGTCCTTCAAGGCCTTCAACTCGGCCGCGTTCGCGAGGGCCTTCTCGAGACCCGACAGGACCGTTGCCAGTCTCCTCGCGACCTTGACCGCGCTCTTGTTGAAAGACCTCATAGCTAGCAGAGACCTGAGTTCGTCTAGGGCGCTCCCAGGCACAGCCCCCTCTCTCCCCGCCCACTCAACGAACCTAGCCAGCGCCTCCCAATACGCCTTCTCCGCCTCCCTGACCTCTCTCAGCAGTCTCCTCTCCTCGATCAGCAGGTTCGTCAGCGCGTAGACTATGCCGTACCAGTGGTCTGTCTTGAACTCCCCGCCGGGCTGGACGCCGGCCTCTTTGAGGATTGAGACGCCGTACACTAGGAACGCGACCTGCCTGCCCATGTCGTTCACGTAGAACCTCCTGCTCACTCTGAACCCTAGTTTAGACAGCAGCCTCGCGAAAGTGTCGCCGATGACGCTGTTCCTCCCGCTACCCACGTGTAGGGGGTGGACGGGGTTCGCGCTCGTGTGCTCCACTACCACGACCCTCCCCCCGCCCACGCTCCTCAGCCTCTCCTCAACCCCTCCACGGAGCACGTCGTCCAGGACTACTCTGGCGAGCCTGTTGAAGTCGATCGTCAGGTTCAAGTAGCCGTTGACAAACTCGGCTCTAGCAACGTAGCACTCGTCCTTGTACTTGCTGGAGGTGAGCGCCTCTATCAGCCTCCCAGCCGCGTGCGGCCAGTCCTTCTGGTCTACGCCGCCTAGCTTAAACAAGTAGTGGAGGGCGATGGAGTAGTCCCCGATGCTCCGGGAGGGGGGCCTCGACACCTTAAGCCTGCCCGTCTCGAAGGCCTCCTCGACCGCCCGCCTGTCTACACCGATCGTAGCGGGCGCGAGATCGGCAACGGCCTCGCTCAAGCACCTCGCTATGTAGCCCTGCGGTTTACTCATCCACCACTCCCAGCGTAGTCTTACCTAAACTTAGTATTGAAGATATTAAAACTGTTCACTAAGAAAAAGGCAAGGCCTAGGCCGAGGATACGAGCTCGGCTAGCTTCTTCTTGAACCTGGCCCACCACTCCACGACCGACTTCTCTCCCTCTACAGAGAACTTCTCCGTCCACGTCTTGTTAGCGTACTCGGCGGCAGCCTTGGTCATGTAGTCGAACACCTTCCTGCTCTCCCACAAGGTGGGCTCGGCGACGTGGGACTGGTACTCGGCGAGCCTCTTGTAGAGCCTCTTGTAGAACTGGAGGGTGTCTTTCAGACCGTAGTAGTCGGCATAAAGCGAGGGTAGTAGCTTCTCTGCCCAGCCCCTGTGGAACCTGCAGACCCCGGAGTCGTCTATCATCAGCTCCATTACAGCCCTCTCGTAGCTCTTGGCCGCGAACTCCTCCGGGTCTAGGAAGACGCCTGTGTAGAGCGTCCAGTACCTCCCAAGGACTGGTAGAGGGGCCACCATGCCGGGTGTCCAGTAGAAGTTCGGGGTTATGTGCCCTTCCTCGCCGAACGAGGCGTAGACCGCGAGGTCTACGAACCTGGTCTTTCTCTCCTCAGTCCTCTCCTCGTAGAGGAGGTCCAGCACTTTGGCGGCCGACCTGAGACCCCTATCGGCGATGAGCCTCAGTACGGGGTTGGTGCCCCAGGCCATCGACTCGATGATCTCTTCTGCGAGGTCTGCGTTGGTCTTGCTGTGTTCCACCGTGTAGTTGAGCGGGTTGAAGGACGGCTTTCTGTGTAGCGAGACCTCCTCGGGTCTGAGCAGCCCGTTCTCCAAGGCGTCGAACACGAACGCGATCAGGTTGCCGAGCTCTATTGCGTCGAAGCCGTAGGCGTCGGCCAGCTCGACGAGTCTCTCGGCCTCGTGGAGGTCGAAAACGCCGATCATAGGCCCGAGGCCGTTGTAGGGCTCGTAGTCGGTCTTGTACCTCCCCTTCCTCACCTTCTTGCACGCGACGGGGCACGGCTCTCCGCACGTCTTCCAGCTCTTCGACTCGATAGCCTCCTTGTTAAAGGGCTCCCAGTAGTACTTCATTATGTAGTTGAAGAGCTTCTCGCGCACGTCGTTGGGGAGGTAGATCATGTTCCAGTTGAACATCGGCGTCTGCGTCCTTAGGTGCGGGTAGTTGGAGCCGAAGGTGCCCCCGGTGTTCAGTTTGGGGTCGTACCTGTACTTGGTCCCCGCCTCGATCACCGCGTTTATGTACGGCTTCCCCAGCTTCTTAACGGTGTAGTCGTTGATCGCCCTGAGCTCGGTAATCTCCTTGGGCAGGTCGGCCGACCTGTCGTAGCTGCCGCTGTACGCAATAGCTGCAACGTTGTGCGCCCTCAACAAGACACTGCCCGGCCCGCCTCTCGCTGCGAGGTCCTCGCTCCCGTAGTCTATCTCGCCATTGAAGAGCGTCGCCGAGAAGAGCGCGCCCAGGCTCGTGTACTTGGACGCGGGGCCGACGGCCACCACCCTACTGTAGCCCCCCTTGAAGAAGTCGGGGTGCTTGTCGACCACGTACTTCGTCAGGGCGTAGGTGCCCTTGAGCCCCCTGTAGCCCCTCCACACGCTCTCCAGCTCGCTGTCCTCCACTTCGCTGAAGGAGACCTCTACAGCCCCATCCTTGTGGCCCCTCAGGAATACTATCGTGGGCCTGCCGGCCGCCCCCTCCACCACTATGCTGTGGAGTCTTGCGGCTAGTTGGTAGGCCGCCCCGCCCATCGCGGCCACGTGGAGCCCGCGGGTCAGCGGGCTCCTAAATACAGCGACCAGCCTGTGGACTCCGTAGAGCTTGCTCCCCGCCAGTAGTCCAGTGCCGATCACGAGGGCGTTGTCGGGGTGGTAGACCGGCTTCTTCCACGACTCGTAGACTTCGCTGTGTAGCTTTACGCCGAGGCTGACCGGGCCCCTGACCTCGCTCAGGTCGTACTCTGCCAGCCTAGACGTCTTTTCGCCGGGGTTGACGAAAACAACCCTGTACTTAAGGCTCACCCGTAAACACCCCTGTTAACGCTATTTCCAATTCTCTATTTAAGCGGTTTTAAACGATTCCTCCCGACGCGTTGAGTTCTTTTCAACAGGTGTTTAAACGCGCGGTCTAGACGGGGGCGGCCGCCTTAACACTTAAAAATTCTGGGCGTTGAATAATAGAAGAGCCAAATCGTAAGGCGAAGCGCGGTAGTGGCCATGGAAATTCTGTGGATCCTAGTAGCCGGGTTAGGGGCGTTCCTCGTCGCGTGGATCGACGGGGCGAACAACGCAGCTAACAGTATAGGCGCCCCCATCGGCTCGGGGGCCCTCAGCCTGAGGAGGGCGCTCGTCTTCGCCTCGATATTCGAGTTTGTGGGGGGCGTGATCTACGGGCGCTTCGTATCGGTGACCCTGCTCAAGGGCATCGTGGACGTAAAAGCCGTGAGGCCGGCGGACTTGATCGTCGGCATGAGCGTGGCGCTCGTCGTGACAGGAGTGCTGGTGACCCTGATAACGAGGATGAGGATCCCGATGAGCATAAGCCAGTCCATAGTAGGGGGGATAATAGGCTTCGGCCTAGCTGCCGGGGGGGTCAACGCCGTCCTCTGGCCCGAGGTCTCGTTTATCGTCGCCGCGTGGGTGCTGGTACCCTTCCTCGGTATAGCCGTGGGGTTCGCCGAGTACAAGTTGTTCAGCCAGGTGAGGAGGTTCGTGACCGGTAAGAGGGCGCTACTGTCTGGCAGCGTCCTCTTCTACCTCACCGTCTTCATGGCGATATTCCTCTACCTGCTGGAGTCGGCGAGCCTAGAGAACCTGGTATACTCCGTAACCCTAGCCCTACTAGGTGCGGCGCTACTGACCGGGGTGTACTACCGCTACGTTTCGAGGAGGATGCCCGAGGACGACATCGAGGCCAGGGACTTCGTGTACAAGACCCTCCTCATCTCCAGCTCTGCTACGATGGCCTTCAGCCACGGGGCGCACGACGTGTCCAACCCGAGCGGCCCCCTGACAGGCGTCCTGCTCACGGTGTTCACGGGCCAGGTGCCGAGCGGGAAAGTCGACATCCCCTACCCTGTCACAGTCTTCTCAGCGCTAGGTATCGCTACGGGGATACTGACGTGGGGCTACAGCGTAGTGGAGACGATAGGCGAGAGGATAACCCCGCTGAGCGTCGAGTCGGCTTTTGTCGCCCAGTTCTCGGCGTCCCAGCTGGTGCTGGTCGTCACGAGGCTCGGGATCCCGACCTCTACGACGGGGGCGATAGTAGGGGCGATAGCTGGCGTGGGGCTGGCCCGTGGGGTCTCCTTCGTGAACATGAGGCTCGTGGCCAAGATAATAGGCTTCTGGTTCCTCGGGGTCGCCTTAACAGCTCTCGCGACGTTTGGGCTGGTCTACACGATCATCTCTATCTGAAGCCAGGTCGTTATGAGGATGTGGAGGTAGTCGGCCGCCTCGGCACAGGAGTCAACAGCGTTCTCGAGGTCCCTGTTGAAGTCGTGTATCAGTATGGCGAGGGTGCTCGGCTTGATCACGTCCGCGTAAACGATGAGCTTCCCCCTGTTGTCGACGTCCACTCTGTCCGCCTCCTCTTCGATCTCCAGGACTTTGTTTACCAGCTCTAGGGCGCGCTTGTGCTCCCCGGCGATCAGCCTCTCGGTCGCCTCGGCCACGTGACTGGCTGCCTGCAGCACCATGTCGGCCAGCCTGTTTAGCCCGTCCCTTATAGGGGAGGGTATCTCGAGGTAGGGCATGATCGTGAGCTCCCTAGCAGCCTCCTTGACGTTGTCGCTTATCGCGTCGAGTCTCTTGATGAAGTGGAGTATGTCCTCCTTGACGCTCGGCTCTAGCCTCGAGTTCTCGATGACCTCTATAAGCCTGAGCCTGCTCTTGTTGGCCTCGCTCCTAGCCTTCACGACCTCGGCCAGGAGGCTCCTAGCCTCGCCGACTCTGACCTCGTTGAGGAGCTTCAGGGACTTCCTGAAGAGGTCTATGGACTTAATGAGGTTCTTGAGGTACTCCCTGAGAGACTCCAGCGCCTCCTCCGGCATTATGTCGCTGAGAGATATCGGCACTATACCACCATACAGGTCTATATTAACCCACCCTCTTATAATAACCCCCGTGTATGGAGATGAGCGGGAAGGGGGCTATCGGCCTACCCGAGCCCGACAAGGAGACCTGCTTGTCTAGGCTGGTCTCGGCGAGGAGGAGTGTTAGGAGGTTCAGGGACAAGCCTCTAGATTTGAGAACGGTCTCGCAGCTTCTCTGGGTGTCGTACGGCTACGTCACCTCCAGGAGGAGGGTGGTCCCGTCCGCCGGCGCGTTGTACCCCATGGAGGTCTACCTGGCGGTGAAGACGAACGGTGTAGAGGGCCTCGACCCGGGAGTGTACCTCTACGAGCCAGAGTCGCACGGGCTGCGCCTAGTCAGGCCTGGAGACCCGGCCGGCTACCTCTACGAGGCGTGCCTGAGGCAGATGTCGGTCAAGGAGGCCCCAATAAACATCGTGATAGTGGGGGTACCCGAGAGGATCGTTGCGTGGTACGGCGACCGGGGCTACCAGTACATGGTGTTGGAGGCGGGGCACATCGGGCAGAACATATACTTGGCCGCTACGGAGATGGGCCTCGGCACCGTGGCTATAGGGGCCTTCGACGACGACCACGTGAGGAGGGTCCTCGGCCTCCGCGAGAACTACGTCCCCCTTTACATCTTCCCCGTCGGCTACCCGAGGTGAGTCACGGCTTCCCAGACTTGAGCGATAGGAACTTCTCCACAGGGGCCACCGTCAGGGTCGCGAGCCTCCTCCTGTGGTACAGCTTGACGCACCTCACGTACACCACGTAGTCCGGGTGGGTTAGCGAGACCTGCCTCTTGACCCTCTCCGCTATGACTCTTATAGCGTCGCTCGTGTGTGCCGGGAGCCTCGTCTCCCTCCAGTACAGCCTGCCGTGGAGCGTCACCCTGTAAGTCTTGTCGACGGGTATCTTCTCCTCCGCCAGCCTGCCGGCCTCCTCGGCCACCACCTCCACGAAGGGGTCTAGGACCACGTCCACGGGTACTACCCTGTAGATAAGAGGCGACAAGGCGGCACCCCTCAGCGTGTCCACGGCCTTGTAGGGGTCGGGGACTTTCGCGAGTATTACGGAGGGCCCCGTGTCCACGACCGTTAGGTCTCCTAGCAGCCTCCTGAGCTCGCTTAGTACAGCCCTGTAGTTCTCGCCGCCCTGCTCGTGGGTTATGATCAGGTTGAAAGACAAGCCCTCAACCCTTCCAGACCTGAGCGTTAAATTGATGATAGCGTTTGATAAGCTTATAAAATTGGGCTGGACCCAGCTATGCCGGTATACGTTGTGACGGTCAGCGGGGAGATACCGTTAAGGTCTTCGAGGACCAGGCCGAGGTTCTACAGGAGGCTGGTCGAGAACCTGAGGGACGCCGTGGAGAGAGCCGGCGGCAGGGTCCTGGGGCACGAGGTGGTCGAGGCGAAGGTAATTTTGAGGACGGACGCCGACGTCACGGAGGCGTTGTCAAGGGTCTTCGGCGTCCACAGAGTGGGGGTTGTCGCGGAGTACCAGTTCAAGGACTTGAAGGACCTGGTCGCTTGGGCGAGCAGCGAGGCCAGGGACCTCGTGGCTAACAAGAGGTTTGCTGTGAGAGTCAAGAGGAGCGGCTCCCACGACTTCACCTCTCTGGACGTGGCGAGGGAGGTGGGGGCGGCCCTAAAGGAGTACTCGGCCGGCGTGGACCTGGAGAACCCGGAAGTCACGGTGGAGATAGAGGTCAGGGGGAGTAGGGCCTTCATCTACAAGAGGGCCGCCGAGGGGCCCGGCGGCCTGCCGGTGGGTGTCGAGGGGAGGGCCCTAGCCCTGTTCAGCGGCGGCTTCGACTCCCCGGTAGCGGCCTGGCTGGTAGCCAAGAGGGGTGTTCAAGTAGACTTCCTACACTTCACCCTGGGGTCTACGAGGGCCACTTACCTAGCCTTCAAGGTGGCCAGGGAGCTGTCGAGCAGGTGGCTGCACGGCTACAGGCCCAGGTTCGTGGTAGTGGACTTCAGGAAGGTCGTGGCAGAGGTCGCCTCGAAGGTCGGCTGGCCCATGAGGCAGGTGGTCCTGAGGGCGCTGATGTACACCGCGGCGAGTAGGCTGGCGGTGGCGGGCGGCTACAACGCCATAGTTACGGGGGAGTCCATAGGGCAGGCTGTGAGCCAGACCCTCAGGAACCTCCAGGCCGTGGAGGAGTATGCTAAGCCCTCTAGACCAGTCCTCAGGCCGCTTCTGGGCTTCGACAAGGAGGAGATAGTGGCGCTCTCGAGGAGGATAGGGCTCTACGAGCTGTCGTCCAAGGTCCCCGAGGCCTGCGCAATAGCGCCGAGCAGGGTCGAGACCCACGCTACAGCTGGGATGGTGGAAGAGGAGGTGAGGAAAGTAGACATGGCCCTGGTCGAGAAGGCGGTCGAGGGGGCCAGGTCCTTCGATACGTTGTCCTCGAGGCCCGATGACGTGATACCGAGCGACGACGTCGAGATCGACTTCATACCAGAGGACGCCCTGTTAGTGGACGCCAGGGAGTGGAGGGGGGTAGACGACGGGTCTCTACCGGGCGCGATACCTCTCTCCAGGTTAGACCCGGACAATGTGCCCCGCGACAAGGTGGTGGTCGTTTTCTGCGACACGGGCGCGATAAGCACAGTGGTAGCCGAGGTGTTGAGGAAAAAAGGGTTGAGGGCTTACAGCCTCAGGGGCGGGCTGAAGAGGTGCGGTGAAGGAGGCTAGTTGTGGTTCTCGTAGTCCAAGGTCAAGAGCTCGCTTAAGGAAAAGACCGCCTTGAAGCGGGAGATCATCTCAGCCCTCCAAGCGACCTCGTCGTAGTCCTCGTTGATCTGCCTATACGCCTCCACTACGTGGACCAAGACGGGCATTATGGGCGTCTCGCGCTCGTAGACAACCCTGTCCTCCACTTCGTCGTATACGACCGTGAGGTCGCGGTCGCTGAACCTGTAGACGTTGATCAAAAGCCACCTCCTATCCTTCCCTCTGTAAAAGACCTCGGTGTGAACCAGCTTGGGCTCGACATCCACGGACCCCGACATCTTCTCCCCACTTTATTCTTCATTAGAGCGGGCTCCTTACTATAGTGGGGGTGTTTTAAACCTTGCGGAGAAACTTCCACGGTGTTATAATACAGTATATGCCCTGAACACGGTATGCATCCCCTCAAGTCCGCAGGATACTATTTAAAGCCCCACCTAGAATATAGTGTCTGTGAAGGGCCCGTCGCCTAGCCAGGATAGGGCGCCGGCCTCCTAAGCCGGAGGCCCG
>JAGDWK010000013.1:2804-5108 GCA_023256015.1 Thermogladius sp. | reverse complement strand
GTCCTAGAGGTGTTAACGAGAACAATAAAACGGGGTCTGGTAGTCGATGTACACAACCCAGGTGTTCTCGAGAGTAGGCCCTGGACCAATATACTCGTATCCGACATGCTAGTAGCCCAGGCTTTGAAGTACGTCAACGACCCCATTGTCATGGCCCCGGACAAGGGGGCCTTGGAGAGAGCCGGTTTTGCTGCCAGCAAGCTGAACCTGGAGTTCGACTACTTGATAAAAGAGAGAGACAGAGTGACCGGTGAAGTCACCGTGAAGCCGAAGAGCGTGAGTGTGGAGGGGAGAGACGTGGTGATCGTAGACGACATAATAAGTACCGGCGGGACGTTGGCGGAGGCCGCTAAGTTCCTGCGCTCGCAGGGAGCCCGCAGGATCGTCGTGGCAGCCACGCACGGCCTGCTGGTCGGTGGAGCCATGCGGAAAATGGACGAGGCCGGGTTCTCTAAAATAATACTCGCAGACACCTTAGGAGTCACTCACAACAGCCCGAGCATCCTTTACGTAAGCGTTGTGGAGAGGATTAGCGGTTTCCTGAGAGAGGTTTGTTTAGAGAGATGAGTACTCTCTACTACGTCTTGTCGGGCGAGAACGAGGACGTCTCGGAAAGCGAGCTCAAGACTCTCCTGGAACTCTACGACGGTGGACACAGCGTCTTCTGCTGGCCGCTGATATGCGTGGTGAGGCACTCGAACGAGAGTGCTTGGGCAAAGGTTGCTGAGAGAGCCAGCAATGTTCGGGAGGTCGGCCAGGTATACGACTTCGGGCCTCTAGCCGGTTGGGAGGACGTGAACTTATTAGCCGGTAAGCTCAGGGACCTGGCGAAGGGCTCCGAGTGGATCCACGTAACACAGCTCCACGGTTACTTGGAGGACGAGGAGCTGAAGAGGCTAGAGGGGGTGTTAGAGGAGAAAACCGGGCTGACGACCAGGTACCGTCGGGGTCCCTCTCTAAGGCTCATTTTCTCGGGCGGGGTTGTCGTAGTGGGTAGGGCGCTGTTCAGGGCTAAACGTAGACCGGTCTATACGAAGGTCTTCGACAGGAGTTTCGCCATTACTCCGTCGCTCGCGAGAACTCTGATAAACCTCTCAGCGGTCAAAGAAGGCGGAGTCCTACTCGACCCCTTCGCCGGAACAGGGACGATAATCCTAGAGGCGCGCTCGATCGGGGTGATCGGAATAGGGTTGGACATAGACTGGAGTATTATAAACGGGCTCGCGAGGAACCTGAGGCACAACAAGAACCCTTCTATACCTGTTTTGTCGGACGGGACTCGCGCCTCCTTCGCGAACATCGACGCCGTCGTCACCGACCCTCCCTACGGTAGAGGGGCTAGCACCAGGGGGGTTGAACTACGGGAGCTCCTCGAGAACTTCCTATCCAGGTCTCTCGAGAGTTTGGTTAAGTGGGGGAGGGTCGTGTTCATGGTCCCAGCGGAGGCCGAGCTCGAAGTAGACGACATAGTCACGCGTGTAGGTGGTTTAATAAAGAGTAAACACTATATGTACGTTCACAGTAGTCTAGCCCGAGTAATATACGTGGTCGTACCGGTTTGAACGGTAGGATTGTTTTCCTCGGCACGGGGGCGGCCATACCCATCAATAGGGGTCTACCCTGCGTAGCCCTCAAAGTAAACTCGTCGATCTACCTGCTAGACGCAGGCGAGGGCTGCCAACACAGGCTTTTCAAAGCAGGGCTCAGCCCACTCAAGGTCAAGACCGTCTTCATAACGCACGGTCACGGAGACCACTACCTCGGCCTCTTCGGCTTAGTACAGTCAATGAACCTGCTGGGGAGGGATAGCGGGCTGAACGTGGTGGCACCAGAGCAGGTAGCACACCTGATTAGTGGGGTCCTCGAGAACGTGTTGGAGAAAGTAGGCTTCGAGATCAACATCGTAGTTGGCAAAACAGGAGAAGTGTACAAGGAGGACGACCTCGAGGTAACCCCATACCCAGTGTGCCACACCGTAGAGGCCCACGGCTACTTGGTTAGAGTCGGGGACAAGACTGTGAGCTACACAGGCGATACCAGGCCTTGCCCCAGCATAGTGGAGTACTCGAAGAACGCGAGCATCCTAATACACGAGGCGACATTCGCGAGCGAGTACTCGGAAGAGGCCCTGAAGCAAGGGCACTCTACAGCAAGGGACGCTGCTTTAGCCGCCAGAGAGGCCGATGTAGGGTTGCTAGTGCTCACACACCTTAGCTCCAGGTACAAGGACGACACCGCGATTTTTGTTGACGCGTACAGGTTCTTCAGGAAGTTAGTCGTTGCAAGAGACTACATGACCCTTAT
>JAGDWK010000013.1:0-2704 GCA_023256015.1 Thermogladius sp. | reverse complement strand
ATTAGTTTCGCCTTACTGCTTCGGGATTTAAAGGAGATGGCTTTTACTACATTACACAGTCCATTTAAAACTTGAATACTACTCAAGGGCTAGCCACGGCGTTGGTTTAAACAAAGGAGTAAATTAATATGTACCTACTCCTTATACCGCGGTATTACCCGCTTATTATACTTCGGTGCATTCTGATGCCAATCAAGTACGTGTGCAGCCACTGTGGTGAGGTCATTTTCGAGTTCAAATATGTGGGGCAGGACTACTACGGTATCCCCACTCCTCAGGAGGTCTACAACCTTTACGGCGGCGTATGCCCCCACTGCCACAACGAGCTGAGGATTCCCACAGTGAAGGACATCACGATCAGGCCTAGGCTCTACAGCCTCAAGCTGGCTAGAATACCGACAAGTGTCTCTGCCAGTACTATAGCTGTACCAGCCCAAGGCAGCGCTTGACGTTAACCAGGTTTTCTTCGTTCACAGAGTTCTTGTACGCCCTAAGCTTCTCCAGCACAGCCTCCTCTTTTATGTCGAGCGCCCTCTTGAGCTGGTCGGAGTACTTGAACCTGTAGAGGAGGTACGAGACAAGCTGTGTTAGATTAGAGGGCTTACCGCTACGGCTCGCGGACTCCCAGTCCAGTACCTTCACGCCACTATCGCACACCATAATGTGCGAGCCGGGCCTGTTTAGCTCTCTATGATATAAGCCGTGCTTGTCGAGGAGGAATAGAGCGTCGATCACTCTCGACACTGCTCTCCTTACCCCCTCGACGTCCCCTCTCGCGATCAGCCTAGCCAGGTCCTCTTCGAAGGGGATGCACCTGCTCGAGTCGAGGTACTCCATGAAAACGTAGTCGTCATCGTAGTAGTACACTCGTGGCGCGACTCCGAGCGAGCTCGCATAGGAGAGGAGCTCCCCTTCTGTGGCGAGGCTTGCCCTGCGGCTATCCAGCCTCCTTACCTTTAGAGCGCCCAGTCCGTGTACAGCGTGTAGTGCTAGTACGACTATTGAGGTGTAACCTTTCCCCAAGATCCTGACCCCCTGGAACGGTATGCCCTCTTCGACTATGCCTAGAAAGCCTGCCCTTACCAGTCTCGAGACGCGGGCGCTCAGCTCAGCACAACTCGGTCTAGGGAAGCACAGTACTCTGGAGACGTAAGTGTCCTGCTTCTCTAACTCGTGCACTCGAGAAGCCAAGACTCGACCTTCCCCAGCGTTGCCCGCAGGAACTCCTCGCCGTACTTGGAGGCTATCTCCCTGAGCTTAGCAAGTGTGAGCTCGTAGACGACGGGCCTGCTAGCCTTGAAGTGGGGTGATACAAGGTATTCGCGCTGTTTACTCTCTAGTAGTTCGACAGCCCGTAGAACAGGTCTTTTGGAAACCGACATCAGCCTGCCATCCCTATCCAACCACAACTTAACGGACTTACCAATGTGCTTCGAGACGAAGTCTGAAACTCTGTCGAGCTCGGAGAAGGGCGGTCCCTCGTACAACTTGTACGCAGGTTTAGCGCACTCGTCGAGCTCTACCACTATGACCCCTTTCCTGGAGTCGTCTGTCCAGGCCGACGAGTGGTAGACTACGAAGTCGTGCCCAGACAGTAGTTTTACACAGCGGTCTCTAACCCTGTCGACTTCGCCCCATACAACCTCGGGTGGGAGCGGTTTTTCGGACTCGACCTCGACTACCACGATACACCTACTGCCCAGCGACCTCTCGAGAGCCTCGACGTCGTACTCTACACGGTTTTCGAAGAAGGTCTTACTCGGGTGTCTCAGGAAGCACTTCGAAGCCAGTATGAACCTCGCCAGCTTCTCGAAGCTCACGGCCGCGGTGACGTTCCTTGCGTGGTCCACGGGGTCTGGCATGTAGATGACGCTGTCAGGGTACTTCTTCGTGAGTACTTCCACGGCTCTCCTGAACAACCCCTCCTCGCCCAGCGTGTTCACGTACACCGGTGGACTCCACTCAGATGCCGCGCGCAGTACGTTTAGGAAACCCCCATAGGCTATCACTAGTAGCTCCACAGCGTAACCTGAAAACCCCTTTGTCTTTATCTCGGCCCCGTACGAGCCGATACCCTTCATAAATTTCTTGAGCAGCCTCACGTCGTTGTTTAAACCGCCCTTTAGATGGGAGTTCACAAACTCCGTGTGGAAGGGTGTCCTGTCCACGGCCGTCCTTATTCGAGACGGGGAGCTCAACTTGTAAGCCGGGACTATGTCTGCCTCGACGTCATCCACGAATACTCTAATATAGGGGTGCTCGGCGTACCTTATCTCGACCCTGCCGACGTCTCTAACAGCCTCCTTGATTAGTTCGAAGCCCTTGGTCTTCACGTCCGCGACGGACCAGTCCTCGGGGTACAAGACGAAGACGTCGATGTCTCGATCCCCCCTGAGCCAGGTGTCGTGCGCCACGCTACCCTGGAGGGTGACCTCGGCCGAGACGTTGTTCCTTCTTAGGTGCTCTTCTAACCTGTTCTTGATGACCTCGTAAACTCTTGTGATCTTCTCTCTCTCGTCGGGCGTCGGGGTGATCTCGTCCAATACGCTCTTCAGCAGAGTCTCGAGGTCTGTCACTTCAGCAGCTCGACCTCGCACACGTCTTTATATATCGGCCCCCTTGGTGTGAGGAAGCTCTCCTTTAACACGACCCTGTCCGCTGTGAAACTCCCGAAGTCCACACCGGTAGAGGCCTTTATCAGCCT
>JAGDWK010000023.1:26419-29217 GCA_023256015.1 Thermogladius sp. | reverse complement strand
TGGTACAGCCCCCGAAACCTTTACTCAAAGACAGGTATTCGCATTGATTATCATAACAATATTCTTTATACTTAACATGTTTAACATAAAAATTACAGGTACAGCTCAGACAATACTGTCAATACTAAAAGTCGTTCCATTAGTGCTGGTTGGACTGGTAGGATTCGCGTTCATCAATCCCGACAACTTCCATCCGTTCTGGAAATCTGGTGTGGAGTGGATAAATCCGAGCACCCCAACTGGGATGATTACGTTGTTCCTAGCTAGCGCCTTAATAGCGTCATGGTCTACGCTAGCTACAGACATATTCGCTGCGGCTGTTCCAGAGATGAAGGATCCCGCGAAGAATCTTAAGAAAGCTGTTATTGCTATAACGCTAATCCCTGCCTTATACATTTTAGCCATAACAGTCCCCACTGTGGGTGTGCTCGGAGAGGGGGTAGCCACATTACCTCGTCCGCTCCTCGTATTTGGGGAGCACGTAATGGGTTTTGCTGGTTCAGCATTAATGTTCTTTGCGCTAATAGCTGGCGTGCTTGGAGCTGTAAATGCTTCGTTATTAGCAAGTGCCAGAGTACTTTACCAAATGGCCGAAGACGGCTTGCTTCCCAAAGTCCTAGCAAAACTAAACAAATATAGAGTGCCATATATAGGCTTAGTTGCAACATACATACTTAATGTAGCACTAGTATTGTATACACCGTTGTACATAATTCTTGTTGCCATGACAATGGTACCATTTACAGTAGCATGGGCCTTGGTAGCCTTTGCTGCGCCAAAGATAAAATTGGAAAAAGACTGGAGTGAAAAGGCAGCGTTCGACATACCATGGATTCTTATCGTTGCTGGCATTATCGTAGGCATTATAATACTGTCATATAACTTCTTCTATGGATTGCTATATGGTTGGCAAGACATAATGCTTGGAATAGGATTTGTAATAGCATCAGTAATATTATGGATAATCGCTAAGTACACCTATTATAAATAAAGACTGATGAAAAATATTTTTTAAATTAGATAGAATAGAAGAACTCATTAATGGTTAAACAATAGGGTTGTCGAAAACCCCGAAGGAGTAAGAGCGGTTATAACTAATAACTACGCCACTGCTCAAGAGGCTCTATAAGCTGGAGTTGTTATTATATTAGGTGACACGGGCACGTACACGTTGGATTAAGTCGTGGCCGATTTTACGAATGTTGCAAATCGCAGAAAAGGATTTTTGTTATCTATGTTGTTGACAACATTGTGGCACCTGAGGAAAGTCTACAGATATGCTCCTAGCTAGATCCGTAGAAGGAAATTACCTCACCGAAATTCTGATTGAAAAACCTGTCGATAGCTGAGGAGCTTCTATGAAAATACTAGTCTTAGATCAAACCCTCGATGAATCGTAAGTTTCTTTGCGTTCTTTGTTTTCGCTGATTCCTCGCATCTTTAAAGTCTCTCGACGACTCATAGGCAAAATGGAGAAAGAATGAAGCAAAACTGCCTTCGACACGTTACGAACCGCCATAGTGGAGAGAATATTCGTGGGGAACCATAACCTTGTTGTTTAACCATTACCATGTCTTGCCGTATGGTTAGTACGGCGTTCAACTAATCTTAAATTCGTTATAGCGATTGTCGTGATATTTATAGGTAGTTATACGATTAAATAATGTTAGGATTAAAAACATAAATGGGGCGTTTTTGTAATGGTCGGACTCGAAGAACTGCTAAAAACGCCAGAAGGGGGGATAAAAGCAGTTCTAACAGGAAATCACGCGATTGCCAGGGGAGCTTTGGAAGCAGGAGTTGATGTAGTTACGGGCTATCCTGGTACCCCATCTACGGAAGTGCTAGAGATACTAGGGTCGCTGTCGAGGGAACTAGGCTTTTACGCAGAACTATCTGTAAATGAAAAAGTTGCAGTTGAAGTAGCAAGCGGCGCCGCATTTTCTGGGTATAACGCCTTCGCGATAATGAAGCACGTAGGATTAAACGTGGCAAGCGACTTTATGAACACCGTAAATCTCAGCGGAACAGGTGATGGTGCTTTCGTCGTTTACGTTGCTGACGATGTTGGAGCCTGGGTGTCCCAAAATGAGCAGGATAGTAGGGTCTTCGCGGAATTCCTACACATTCCTTGTTTGAGTGCCTACGATCAGCAAAGCGCAAAAGATTTGACGGTTCTCGCGTTCAAGTTATCGAAGAAATTTAGCGTACCTTTCATTATTAGGACGACAGAAAGGGTGAGTCACGCGTCGGGAGTTGTAGAATTTGGTTCTTTACCTCGAAGGGGGCGAAAAATTGGTTTATTCAAGAAAAACCTTGAAAGATACTATTTAGGCGATGTCTATGTACAAAAACTCCATGAAAAATTGCACACAACGCTTATTGAAATATCCAAATTAATGAGTGACCCGCAATATCATTTGTATAAAGAAGGAAACGGCGGCTTAGGGATAATTGGTGATGGAGTCGCTGTGATGTACGCTATGGAAGCGGCTGAAAGGCTCGCTTTGCTAGATAATATAAGTGTTCTGGGATTAACACTAGTACACCCTATTCCAGAGGATCTTGTCGCAAAGTTTGTGTCGGAGAATAAAATCGTAGTTGTAGCTGAGGAAGTTGAACCTCTAATAGAAAAACACATTTATGCCATAATCGGCAAGTACAAGTTATACAGAGATATTAAAGTTCTTGGTAGACTTTCTGGAGATTTGCCGTGGTCGAGCGAGCTTTCAGTAGATATTTTGGAGAGCTTGTTGGTAAGGGCGGCCGATATTGCTGGAATAGAAATTAAGAAAGCG
>JAGDWK010000023.1:0-26409 GCA_023256015.1 Thermogladius sp. | reverse complement strand
CAAGTAGTAAGGCTGTAGTACCAAAGGACGTTATGGAATTGGCCAAAAAAAGAGTTGCCCCCAGATATCTTACGTTCTGCCCAGGGTGTCCTCACCTGGGAACTTTCTACTCTCTTAAGAGGGCACTGTTGATGGAAAGGAAAAACACCAAGACTTTGCCTATAAACCTAGATATCGGTTGTTATGGCCTAGCCCCATTTAGTAATGTAGCCGTCGGAGATACCAGTTTCTGCATGGGCTCTGGAATAACTCTGGCGCAAGGTATGTCGTTAGCTATAGAGGATGAGAAATCAACACCTATAGTGGGAATTATAGGCGATTCAACTTTCTTTCACGCTGGCATGACGGGGCTACTAAATGCCTTCTGGAATGATCATCCTGTCCTAATAGTAGTAGCTGATAACATGACAACAGCTATGACGGGAGGCCAGCCTCATCCCGGCGTCGACTACAGGATAGATGGCACCCCAGCAAAATCCGTAAGTATAGAAAAGATCGCAAAAGCCATTGGTATTGAGTTTGTCGAAGTGATAGACCCATATAACATAAGAGAAGCAGTAGAAGTGTTCAGAAAGGCCATAAGATATGTCTCCAAGGAAAGAAAACCTGCTGTTATAGTTAGCAGAAGAGAATGCGCCTTGCTGGCGGCTCGCAAGAGGGCCTTAAGGCCATATAAAGTAGACCCTGCGAAGTGTACTGGTTGCAAGGTTTGTTTAATAACATTTGGTTGCTCAGCATTAGAGTGGAACGAAGCCGAGAAAAAAGTCTCTATTCGACCTGAATTATGTGTGGGATGCGGAATGTGTTCTCATGTATGTCCATTTAACGCAATTGTTCCAGGTGATACATATGGGTAACTCTGTTAAAAATATTTTAATATCAGGAGTGGGAGGTCAAGGAAGTGTAACCATGTCAAGGATAATTGCAACAGCCGCCAGTCTAGCCGGCTTTGACGTAAAAGTAGGCGAGCTTTACGGTGCGGCCCAAAGAGGAGGTCCTGTAACGAGTCATGTTAGAATAGGAAAAAAAGTATATACACCAATGATTCCCAAGCATGAAGCCGACATAGTTGTTTCGCTAGAGCTTAATGAGACATTAAGAGTGGTAGACTATATGAACCCAGAAACTTTAGTAATAGTAAATGACTATGCCATATACCCTCCTTCAGTACTGTCTGGAGTAGCCAAATACCCTTCCAAAGAAGAGATCGAAAGCGTGCTTTCAAAAATCACAAAAAGGGTTTATTTTGTCCCAGCAGCTATATACGCCATTCGACAATTTAAAAATGTGCTATTGGCAAACTCGATACTGCTTGGCGTTTTAGCAACCTTATGGGATTTGAATGTGAAAGAGGAGCACTTTTCCCAAGCGATTGAGCAAGTTGTGAAAAAGGAGTACATCGACATAAATAAAAAGGCACTAAAGTTAGGTAGGGAGATAGCTCAAGGTTTTAAGCGGACAACGGAATATGAGGGTGAAAAGTGAACGAAGACGTAATTGAGACGTTAAAAAGAATTTTCTACCCTCGCTCTGTTGCCGTGATCGGTGCTTCGTCGGATCCAAACAAGATAGGGGGAATGATACTAAACAACCTTATTAAAGACGGGTATAAAGGGACAATTTATCCGATAAACATTCGTTGTGGTAGAGATTTCAGTGAGATATCGGGAGTTAAATGTTACAGTAGCGTGAAAGAGGTACAAGGCGAAATAGACGTCGCAGTTTTAGCTATACCTGCAAAGTATGTTCCGCAAGCGTTGGTTGAGTGCGGAGAGAAAGGAGTCAAAGGGGCGATCATAATATCCTCGGGTTTTGCTGAAACAGGTGAGGAAGGTGCTAAGTTGCAAAAGGAGATTCTGCAAATAGCTAAAAAATTTGGAATTAGAATTATCGGACCTAATTGTATGGGGATAGTCAATGCCCATGCTAACTTAAATCTGTGGTTTGGTCTAAGGATCTTCAGAAGGGGCAATATAGCACTTATATCTCAAAGTGGCGCCATTGCCGATGGTTTTTATTCTTGGGCTATCGATGAAAACTTGGCATTTAGCATAGTAGTAAGTTTGGGAAATAGGGCTGATATCGATGAGGGAGACTTACTCACATTCCTTAAAGAAGACCCTTACACGAATGTCATAGGTCTGTACATAGAAGGTCTCCCTGCCGGTATGGGAAAGAAATTCTTAAGAGCGCTTCGGGAAGTTACGACAGTTAAACCCGTAGTAGTGTTAAAAGCTGGGAGATCGTCTTCAGGAGCCCGTGTCTCGTTGTCGCATACTGGTTCTTTAGCAGGGATGTATGAAGTGTACAAGGCGGCGATCAATCAATACGGTGGAATAGTTGTGGAATCGTCCGAGGAGTTTATGGATGTTTTAAAGGCCCTCTCTCTCATTAAGCGTAAGAAAGGAAAGAGACTAGCGATTATCTCTAACTCGGGAGGCTTAGCCATACTTGCCTCCGATGAGGCTGAAAAAATCGGATTAAGCGTACCGGAGTTTCCCATAGAAGTGCAAAAAAAGATATTAGGCATTATACCCCCCTTTGGAAACCCGAAGAACCCCGTGGATATAACTGCCCAGGGGGGCCCAGAGGACCAGAAAAACATGTACTGCAAAGTTTTTGACATAATAAACGATGAGACGCTGGTCGACGCGGTGCTAGTTATTGTAGAAGGAAGCTATCCATACGACCTCATGAATGCTATTAAAGACGCAATATGTCACTGCATAGCTCCTAAGAAGAAGCTTCCGACGGTGGTGGCGTGGGTGGGCTCTAAAAGGCTTGTCGGCGACTTAATTAATGAAGTCGAGGAAAGAGGTCTACCTGTTTATCCATCGCCTGAAAGAGCCGTGAGGGTTCTGAAACATGTTTTAACAGGGGTTAAGGAGTAGCTATAAAATCCTGCGTACATAATACTTATGGTGGAGAAGGGTGGAGATGCTTTAACATGTCGCCGGCTTTGTTTGTCACTCTAATCATCTATGGGGCTTCGTATGTTTTATTGCTGCTTTTGTTCATATATATGATCGTTCATGATAGAAAGTTAAAAAACAGGGAAGGTGAGCGAAGTGCAGTATGAGATTTTCGTAATTATTGCACTGCCACTAGCTTTAGCACACATATTAACTCACGTTATTAAGAGGATTGCGCTCGCCTCAATAGGTGACTACTTAGTATCAGGAAGAAAGTTTGGTGTAATATCAGGTGCCCTAGTACTAACTTTCGCTTCGTGTAGTGGGTGGTATGGTTTGGGTAGCCCAGCGATAATGTACACCTATGGGTACATAGAGGTTATACTCTTCACCTTGTGGGCCGTGGGTGGTGTTTTGATGTGGTACTTCTTGGGATATTGGATGAGAGATTCCTCGAGGGAGCTTGGGACTTATACTGTGCCCGAAACTATTGCTCGAATGCACGGCGCAAACGTATACGCCCATCTCTCGTTAGCTGTTCTAACAGCGTTGGGTATCGTGGCATTTGCTGTGGGTCAGCTAATTGCTATAGCTAGAGTTATTAGCACGTTTTCAGGTGTGGATTTTACAACGGCTGCTATAATAGGTGCTATAATAATCGGATCTTACACGCCTTTCTCTGGGTTGTGGGGGATATATGCCACTACTTTAGCAGCAGCTTCATTAATGTATCCGGTGATACTGTTTGAATTCGTCTTTGCCGTTAACAAATTCGGAGGGATTCTCGGTTTAGATGAGCGCATAATTAGCGTTAGCCCGCAACATGCCGTTATAACAGGCGAGCCTTATGGTGTGGGCTGGTTTGCCATAATATCAGTAGGTATAGCATATGGCTTATGGAACCTTCTTCCCCAAAACACAATGAATATCTTAGCACTAGATAAGAGAACAGATGTGAGAAAATTTGCATTAGTGTTCGGGTTACTCTCCCTCATATTAATACTTCATTTTTGGTTCGGCTTAGCCGCTAGGCTTGTTGTCCCACCTGGTGTAATGAACCCCGAAAACGCTGTTCTTGAGGCATATAAAATTCTACTTCCAACCTGGGCAAGTATTGTTGCCGTATCTGGAATCTTCTATATGGCAGTAACAACGCTAGACAATTTGGTACTTGCTGGTGGAGGAGCGCTCTTGAGGGACATAGTACTGCCTATTGCAAGGCACCTTGGTAAGGAAATTAACGACAAGACGCAACTGCGCCTAGCAAGGCTCTTCACGCTAGTAATCTTGCTCCTAGTCCTTTACTGGACTGTGACGAGGCCTCCACCGTTCATAGCCTTTATAGGAGCCACTGGAAGTGCCGCGCTTGTTGGCGCCTACATGCCATGGATAATATACAAGTTCTACAGAGGCTCAAGCTGGGGTATAATAGGTTCGTGCATCGCAGGAATAATCGGGGTGCTTTTAATTTGGTACGGAATTCTGGGCTGGTCTGATGGAATTGTCGCGGCGGCAGCGCTATCCACGGCGCTGTATCTGCTGATTAGCGTTATAGTTAAAAAAGTAAATCAGAATAAAATTAATTGGTTTCGACGAGTTTAAACTGGTTTTTATTCGCCTCCACCGCTAAGAGGCAAGTTGATTCTTTGGAGGCGGATCGCCTACTAGTAGCGGTAACCACCTTAGCAGTTTACCTCGCGATCAAGCGGTGGCGTGATTCTAATTCTACGCGATCTTGAGACTCCACCTCCAAGGGTCGTCCGCACTTCGGCTCGAGAAACGGGGTCACACCTCAAACAAACCACGTAAAATTGAAATAGCTATCACCGCTTTATCACTCCTACTGGTCTCGCACATCTCCTAAAGCTCGCTTAGCAGGTTCTGGTCGTAGAAATGTAGTGCTCAGCGTCCGGGCGAATCTCGCGCTTTTACACGCGCTAGCAGGCTACGGAGAACGTTTCGTTCAATCATCGGTTATCCCTGTCGTGTCACGTGGTCAATGTTATCGAGCGCCTTGTTTTTCGTACCCCGTGTGAAAGCGCATTTTTTCGGGCCCGCGTATACACTGTTAGCTCGCTACCGGCGCGGCGGGTCGCGTTGAGGAGGCTCTCTCACGCAGTGGTTGGGTTTTCAGCGGGGCTCCTAGTCGGTAGGCTCTCCGTCTCCGACGTGTTTCTACTCTCGTTTCTCGGGGTCCTCGGCGGCGTCTTCCCGGACTTCGACCTGCGCCACGCCCACAGGGTAGCCCTCCACAACCTGCTGTCGTCCTCGATAGTCTCGCTAGGCCTCTACTCGGTCCTAGCCATGGCGGGGGTGGACGCCCAGACGCGGATCCTGGGCACGGTGTGCTTCCTCGCCGGCTGGCTGAGCCACCTGCTCCTCGACTCCCTGACTCTCAAGGGCGTCGCGTTGCTCTACCCCTTCAGCAGGAGGATGTACGGCCCGAGGCTTCTAAAGTCGGGGGACTGGAAGGGGGAGGCTCTCGCCTGGTTGATTAGCGGTGTACTAGTCTACGCGGCTCTCAAGACGTGGTGAAAAACCCGCGTGTTAAGGCAGGCTAGGCGTCAGCTAGAGTACTTGAGGCCCCTTCTCAAGACTACGTATAGACCCACGTTGAGGACCACTACAGCGGCTAGACCCATCGTCACGTAGAGCCTGGCCTGGTTGAGCATGTTCTCCGCCTGCCCGACCCTGCTCTCGTACTCGTTGAGCTTCACGGTCAGGTTCGCAACAGACGCGTTGCAGTTCCCCGCGTTGACCAGCAGGACGTTGACCGTCTCGTTCAGGCTGGCCACCTGCGTCCTGAGGCTGTCGACCGTCTTCGTCAAGTTGTCGATGTAGCCCTGCATCTGGAAGCCTGTCGAGACGAGCGCCGAGGCGGAGGGGTAGTAGAGCCTCGAGTACGAGAGCAGGAGCGTCTCGAACACCCTCTGGTCTACCACGCCGCCGAGTGCCAGCGTCTGGTTGAAGCCCGCCGGCCTGAGTACGAGGGCGAGGCCCTCCGAGTACCCCAGCCTACTGTAATCCCTCACCTCGACCAGGACCCTCGTGCCGGACCTGACCACGTCCAGGCTGTAGCCCTGGGCTACCAGCGAGCTTATAGTCTCCGGGCTCGACGTGGCGTCGTAAACACCTGGCTGGACGACTGGGAGGCCTATGCTAGCCCCGCCCGCGACCACTGTGAACGGGCTGTAGACTACGACCGTCGAGTTGATGCCTAGGAAGGTGCGGAAGTCGTTCACGATGGATAGGACGTTGGTTACAGTCATGTTCAAGAGGGTGTTGTAGGTATTCTCGTCCACCAGGCCCTTTAAGGCGCTGAGCCTCTGGAACAACGGGTAGTACATCAAGTAGACGCCGCCGCTAGTGTACCAGGTGGCCTTGACGACTAGTGCGCTGTAGAACTTACAGGACTGGTTGTACGCCCAGACAAGGGCGTCGAGCGGTAGAGACCTGAGCAGGTCCCGGGGGTAGAGCTCGAGTAGGACGACGGGCTCTGTGAAGCTGCCGTAGAAGCTGTTGAGCCACCCGCTGGACTTTAGCGTCCCCGGGAAGAAGAGCGTGGCCTTGCTGCCCGAGATAGAGACTATCTTGAACTTGAGGTAGTACATCCCCTGGGAGACGTTCAGCCCTGAGGGCACCGAGACCGCGAAGCTCGGGGTCTCCAGCGTCTTGTTGTCGAACTGCTGTACGACGTCGTAGTTGGTGAGGTTGAGCGCCAGGCCGCTACTCGTGTTTGTCAAGACGATCGACGTGTTGAGGGCGCTCCAGTAGACGCTCCCGTTGACGTCCACTGTGAACAGCTGTGGGGGTATGTAGTTGCCTGTAATGTTGAAGTACGGGTTTATACTCATGGCCGTCGAGTTCGGGTTGACACCAGGCACCCCTATGAACACCGTGAAGTTCCCTCCCCAGACCTCGTTGACGAAGGACTGGTTGACAGCTGAGGCGAGGTCGACCGGCTTGTTGTCGACGAGAGCCGTCGTCTCGTTCACCACTACAGTGGCGAGGCCGAGCGAGGGGTCAACGAGCTTAAGCAGGTGGTAGAGGTAGTCGTAGGGGGGCTGAGGTCTCACGAGCTCGACAACCGTGCTGTTGGCGCTGAGAGCCCCCGTCGCGTTCAGCAGGCCTAGGTCCGCACCGGGGGCGTACACTACTATCAGCCTCATGGCCTGCGATAGGTTCTGTGACTCCACCGGGGCTCCGCCGGCCAACAACGACAACGCGATGACCAGTACTACTAGCACGGGGTAAGCTCTACTCACAGCTGTACCACCGTTAATCCTAGTTTAAACAGCACACGAAATTAAAAAGACTACCTAGAGAGGCGGATCGCCCACGCGAACAGTTTAATTCGGTGTTGGGCTTCAGCAAAGAAGGGGCGAGGCCTTGTCCCGGCCATGAGGCTGCTCGTCGCAGGCCTACTCCCGTTCGAGTCTGGGAAGACGACGCTCGTCTTGGGGCTCGTCGAGGAGATGAAGGAGAGGGGTCTCAAGGCCGGTTACTTCAAGCCGGTGGCCGGCCACAACGGGTGGTTTCAGGCGGACACCCTCGAGTACACAGTCTCGCTAGGTGTCCTGGTGGGCCACGACGTTTACGTGGTGGCCGAGAGGCTCGGGCTCACCGAAAAAGCCGCCATCTTAAACCCGGTCGACGTCCTCTCACTACCGATCGACCCCTTCAGCGCGAAGACGACGCCCAGAGGCTACGTGGACTTGATGAGCTCCAGCCTAGGTACGGCCGTGATGGCGCGTTTCACAAGGTTGAGAGGGGGCGTCGTCGAGCACGTGTACTACATGGTCGAGGACAACGCCGCTAGGCTGTCGCCTGTTTCGGCCGAGCTCCTCTCGAGGGTACTGGAGGCCGTCGCGGGCGGAGGGGCGATCGTGAGAATCACTACGAGGGGCCTCGAGAAGCTCTTAGACGACCCGTCGACTTACGCTGAGGTAGACCGCTTCCTCGAGCTGCTCGGAGGCTACGACCACCTGATCATCGAGGGGTACAACGACGTCTCGGCGCCGACACCCGGCTCTTGCACAGCCGACTACGTCGTTGTCGTAGCGCCCACGAGAGCGGCGCTGTACGACGGGCGGAAGTACTGTAGAGCCGTCGAGGTGATCGCCCCTGGAAGGCCGTGGGTCGTTCGCTCCTTGAGCGTAGTCGAGATAGCCGGGAGGCCGATCAAGGTTTTCAACGTCCATCAGCTGGGTCACGGTGCTGAGTTTAAAAGAAGCGTGAGCGATATACTTGATACAATAACTGGAGTGCGTGGACGGGATGAGCGAGCTTTCTAAGCACGGTTTCGCCCCGAGGGCTACGGGTAGTGAGCTTTTAATGGACCTCTTGAACGAGTCTCTCAAGGTGGCCGGTGGGAGGGACTGCAGGGGCCTCGTGAGGTTCCTCAAGGAGAAGTACCTCCTCTACGCCAGGGAGAGGCCGGGTTCCGCCGGCCTGTTCAACACGATCAGGTCCATCCTGAACTACATTAGGGAGAACGGGTGCACGGGTGTCCGGGAGTTCGTCGAGGGGTTCAGGGACAGGTACGACAAGGCTTTGTGGGCCGCCAGCGAGGTGATGGCTAAGCGTGTCGTCGACGGGGACGTCGTCATGACGAACAGCAATAGCGTGGCCGTGAGGAGGCTCTTCGAGATACTCGTGAGGAACAAGGTCAAGTTCAGCGTCTACGTCCTCGAGTCCAGGCCCGGCATGGAGGGGCTCGTACTCGCGGACTACCTCGACAAGCTCGGGGTTGAGACGTACCTCGTCGTCGACTCCGCTGCGAGGTTCTTCATGAAGAACGTTGACAAGGTAGTGTCGGGCGCGGAGGCCGTGGCCGTGAACGGGGCCATAGTCAGCAAGGTCGGCACGAGCCTGATGGCGCTCGCCGCTAGCGAGGCCAGGGTCAGGTTCTTCGCGATAGCGCCGACGCTCAAGATCAGCCTCGAGACGATCTACGGCGAGTTGGTAAAGCTGCCCGAGGGCGACTGGAGGCTGCTCATGGACGAGGAGACGAGGAGGGCGATGCCCGAGAAGTACACTGCTAGGGCCCCTCTCTACGACGTAACCCCTCCGAACATGGTCGACGGCATAGCGACCGAGCTAGGCCTGTATCCGCCCCAGTCGATCCCCATCCTGGTCAAGACGATCTACGGGACCTACCCCCCGCAGCTGAAGCCCCTGGACACGCTCTTCGCCGAGTTGTTGGGAGGTGGTTGAGTTGAGCACCATACCCCAAGAGGTACTGGACATAGCCGAAGGGATAAGGTCGATGAGGATCAGGGGTGCTGGTAAGATAGCGAGGTCTGCTGCCGAGGCCCTGAGGATAGCCGCGGAGAAGTACCAAGGCGAGAGAGAGCCCTCGGTCTTCAGGAGGTACATGGCTAAGGTGGCCGACACCCTTATAGAGACGAGGCCGACCGCGGTGAGCCTACCCAACGCCGTCATGTACGTTATGCAGGCGGTGTTCCGGCAGACAAGCGACTTCGACGAGCTGAGGAGGGGGGTGGTAGACGCAGCGAACAGGTTCATCGAAGACAGCCTCAACGCTGTGAAGAGGATAGCCGAGTTCGGGAGCAAGAGGATCAGGGAGAACTCCGTCATACTAACGCACTGCCACAGCACGGCAGCGGTGTCGGTGATAACGGAGGCCTACAAGCAGGGGAGGGTGGTGAAGGTCTACAGCACGGAGACGAGGCCCTTCTACCAGGGGAGGATAACTACGAGGCAGCTGCTCGAGAACGGGGTGCCGGTCGTTCAGATCCCGGACAGCGCTGTGAGGTACATCATGCACGAGGTCGACCAGGTCGTGATCGGCGCCGACACGATAACGAGCAACGGGGCAGTAGTGAACAAGGTAGGGACTAGCCAGGTCGCGCTGGCCGCTCACGAGGCTAGGGTCAGGGTGTTCGTCGCGGCTGAGACTTACAAGTTCTCCCCGATGACCGTTATAGGAGAGCTGGTGCCGATAGAGTTCAGGGACCCCACCGAGGTGGTCCCCCGGGAGTGGTTGGAGAAGCACAAGAACGTGAGGGTTCTCAACCCGTCCTTTGACGTCACTCCCCCCGAGTACGTTGACGCTATAATCACGGAGGTCGGTGTGATCCCGCCGCAGGCGGCCATCATGGTCTTGACCGAGAGGCTCGGCTGGGCGATCGATAAGATTAAACAGGCTGGTTTAACAAAGCTTAGGTTTGAAGACCTTGTGGAGGATTGAGATGAGCGAAGAGGCGGCTAAGCTGAAGAGCGAGATCGTAAGGCTGATAGACGAGAGCAGGGACGTGGAGGTCAAGATGGCGTTCTACAGCGACGAGAGAGTGCAGTCGATAATGGACAGGCTGAACAAGGAGTGGGAGAGCAACGGCTACAAGGGGATACCCCTGGACTACGCCACGGTAGACGAGTTGAAGACCCTCCACAGCCTAGCCAAGTTCTACTCGGCGAACCCCACGGGGGCCTATAGGGAGTTCATGAGGGCCGCCTACGGGATCCCCTCGGCCAAGCCCGAGAAGAGGAGCTGGTGGAGGAGGCTGCTGGGCTTGTAGGTGTCCTCCATGAGCGGGCCGTCCAACGACGAGCTCAAGAAGAGGGTCATAGAGATCCTCGAGACCATAGCAGACCCGGAGATAGGGATAGACGTCTACAACCTGGGGATGATATACGGCCTCGAGGTCGGCGGGAACAAGGTCAAGGTAAGAATGACTCTGACCACCCCGTTCTGCCCTCTCGCCAACATACTGCCGCTCATGGTCGAGGAGGAGTTGAAGAAGAAGCTGGGGGTTGAGGTGGAAATAGAGCTCGTGTACGACCCCCCGTGGAACCCGCTGATGATGACCGAGAAGGGCAGGAGGATGTTCAAGGAGAGGTTCGGTTACGACATAGTGGAGGAGTACAAGAGACAGTTGGAGTCGGAGAGGTTCGAGTACTAGCGACCAAAAAGATTTTTACAATCCGCCCCCTTTCAATTCACATTGTGAACCGGGGCGAGCTACGTGAGCTGGAGTATACTCAGACTTCTCAGGGAGAACCCTGAGGAGCTGAAGAACCACGTAAAGAAGAGGTTCATGGACGTCTCCATAGTCGACGAGGCCCTCAAGGCGGACTTGGAGTGGAGGAGGATGCTCGCGGAGATACAGGAGCTCAGGCACAAGCACAACGTGATCAGCAGGGAGGTCTCGAGGCTACAGGGCCCGGAGAGGGAGGAGAAGATCAAGGAGGCCAAGGAGCTATTGTCGCTCATCGAGGTGTACGAGAAGAAGCTCAGCGAGGTCGAGGCGAGGAGGGAGGAGGTACTGCTGAGGCTCCCGAACATCGTCCACGAGAGCGTCCCGATCGGCCCGGACGACTCGTACAACGTCCCGATCAGGTTCTACGGGAGGCCCAGGGTCTGGACGGGGTTCCTGGAGCAGTTCAAGCAGCAGACCGAGAGGTACGGGTTCAAGGTCGACTACGAGCTGATCGACTGGAAGCCCGTTGGGCACGCCGACATGCTCGAGAACGTGCTGGGGCTAGGCAACACGGTCAAAGCGGGCGAGGTGGCTGGTAGCAGGTTCTACTACCTGTTCGACGACATAGTATTCCTGGACATGGCCCTACTCGCGTACGCTATAGACTACCTGACGTCGAAGGGCTACACCCTCGTCCTACCCCCGTACATGCTGAGGTTCAAGTACATACAGGGCGTCTTAGACTACGCGACCTTCAAAGACGCCATATACAAGGTCGAGGGCGAGGACCTGTACCTGATCGCCACCGCAGAGCACAGCCTAGCCGCACTACACGCCGACGAGGACATACCCGAGGAGGCCCTCCCCCTGAAGTACGTGGGTGTCAGCCCGTGCTTCAGGAAGGAGGCGGGGGCCGGTAGCAGGGACTTGAAAGGCATTTTCCGCGTACACCAGTTCCACAAAGTCGAGCAGTTCGTGTTCGCCAAACCCGAGGAGAGCTGGGACGTAATGGAGGAGCTGATAAACAACGCCGAGGAGCTGTTCAAGGGCCTGGAGCTCCCGTACAGGGTTGTGAACATAGCCAGCGGGGACCTCGGAGCCCCCGCTGCGAAGAAGTACGACCTCGAGACCTGGATGCCCGCCCAGGGCCTTTACAGGGAGATGGTGAGCTGCAGCAACGTGACGGACTGGCAGGCCTACAGGCTGAAGATTAGGCTTGTGAGGAGGAAGGGGATGGTGAAGGAGTACGTCCACACGCTGAACTCGACGGCTATAGCCAGCACGAGGACTATAACGAGCATACTCGAGAACTACCAGGAGCCGGACGGCGTGGTAGTCGTGCCCAAAGTTCTGAGGAAGTACCTCGAGCCCTTCAGCAAGGCCCCGAAGGACGCTATACACCCTGTTAAGAGAGAGAAAGTCGCGTGAGGCGCTCCCCTGTAGCCCAGCCTTTTGTGCCCACCGGGCGCGTAGCGATCAACGCCCGCTCAGCACTTTAAAAGAGATCCCGGGTCTAGTTTAGCCTGTGACAGGGCGTGGTCTTGTTGGAGGAGCCGGACATCAAGGTAGAGGTCTACCTGGTACTGGGGTTCGACGAGGAGAGCGACAAGGCACTGAAGGTGGCATGGGGTGTCGCTGAGAAGATGCTCGAGAGGGGTATCTGGGTCGTCGTGACGCCCTCTCACGACTGGCTCCTCGACCCCATGCTAGCGGAGGCCTCGGACTACCCCAAGGTCTTCGTCAACGGGAGGCTGATGTTCATAGGGAGGTCGCCTACAGAAGAAGAGCTCGTGAACGCTATAGAGGACAGGCTGGGCCTCAAGACGAGGCCGAGGAGCGAGGAGGCAGCCGTGTACGGGTCGCGGGGTGAAGAGGGGTTTCGTGAAGTAGCGATTGCCTACGTCTAGACTCCTATTCTCACGCTTATAAGGGTCTTTAAACAAAAGCAGAATTGCAGAGCGGGGCTCTACCCAGGGCGATTTGGGTAAAGCCCGCTAGCTTTCAGCGGGCTCGTATGGCTATTTCAGTACACAGTAAACGAGCAGACCACCAAACGAGTAACCTTAGGATTCCAGCAGTCGCGTTTAGAGTACAGGGCTTTTTTAGAGCTTAAGTAGGGTGGAGCCCCGCGATGAAGCACTACCTTTTCTCCCTCTCCAAAAGCCACTTGTCCGTCTCCTCGAGCGCGTACTCGACGGCCTCCTTCACTGGTAGCCCCTCCACGACTCCAACGAACAACCTGGCCAGGAAGTAGTCCCCGGACCCCGTCTTGTCCCCCACCCTCACCCGCTCCCGCCCGACTACCTCGAAACCCCCCCTGTGGACGACTACAGGCGGCTTGAACCCCTCCGTTACGACTACGTAGCCGTCTCGTAGTAGCTTACGCAGCCTCCCGAGAGCCTCGTCCTTACTGCTCGACCCGGTCAACGCGAGGAGCTCAGCAGCGTCCATGTGCAGCACGTCGAAAACCCCTACGAGCTCGCGCACGTCCCCGCTCCCCCTCAAGGCGAGAGGGCCCAGCCTCCTCTCCCTCACAAAGCCCTGTACGTCACCTGCTAGGACGATCGACTTGATCCTCAGGCTCTTCAACAGGCTCGGCGTAACCTCTCCCAGCACGGGGTTGACCACCGTGTAGCACAAGCCCGAGTGCTCGTCTACACTGCTGAGTTGTGGAGACATCTCCGCGACCTCCATCACCCGTTCCGTGTCGAGGTAGGTTATCCTGAACACCATCGAGGAGGTCGAGTAGGAGGGGTTCGCTTTGAACTCCATCAGCCCGTTGACTAGGAAGAGCCAGTGGGGGCCCACGGAGTAGACTTCTGGTTTAACGCCCTCGTCGAGAAGAGAGAGCGCGGTGTAGTAGACCCCGCCGCCGGTCCTAACCGCGACCCCGCGGCTCGTCACGATGACGTCGACTGTGGGGTTCCCGTAGACGCAGACTCTTCCACGCAACTCCCGCCCCCTAGCGAGACTTAGCCCTGAACGCGCTCCTCGCGTGGTAGTCCCGTATGTGGTATATGAGGTCTTCGACTGTGTAGAAGAAGACCGGCTCTTGCTTCCCCTTACCTGTGCCCCCGCCGAGGCAGGTCTCCCGGGCGTTGACGCATATCGGGCAGGTGATCATCCCGGTTATCCTGTCGCGACACGTCCAGAAGACTATCCCGTGCGACTCAACCCTGAACTTCTCCCAGCGTGGCTCCCATGTGTAGCTCATTCGACCACCTAGCCCCTCAATGCCAATATCGGGACCTAACCGGCTTAAACCGGGCAGGCCCCGAAGACGGAGAGCCCGGGTGTCGGGGCTTTAGCCGGTCGGCACGCGTGTACTCAGCCGGTTGATCCCTCTTCATCGCCTCCAACTCGGCGGCCTAAAGTAGTCATCACCTAGTCTTAAACCATCTGAAGTAGTCTCTTATAACGTTCCAGATCAACAATATCTCGTTAACCCTCTTCTCCGCATCTACTCTCCTCAAGGTCATCTTCTTGACCATGAACTCCAGGCTCGCCTCTCTAATAGCCTCGAGCTCGCTCCCTACCGACTCGTAGTGTTTTACCTCCTCGCTCAAGTCCACCACTAAGGCGGTGAAGGGACGACGACCTTGCCCTTGTACTCCTCCAGCTTGAAGGTGTTGGTGGGGAGCCTGACCACCTCGTAGCCTCTAACGAGCTTCAGGAACTCGTCGACGGGGGCTATAGGCAGGTTCAGCCCCTTCACCCAGTAGTGTATAGGCATGACGTTGACGGGCTTCGCCTTCTCGACGGTCTCCCAGGCCTCTCTCGCGTCTATGGTGAAGGTCCCGCCGACGGGGAGCATTAACAGGTCTACGCCGGTTAGCTCTGCTAGGACGTCGCCCGAAGGCACGTGCCCTATGTCCCCTAGGTGAGCTACCCTGACACCCTCAGCCCGCACCACGTAGACGTAGTTCTTCCCGCGCCGCCTCCCCTGCGCCTTGTCGTGGTATGTCATAAAGCCCTTAACCACCACGTCGTCGAGCCTGCTCTCGCCTGCGAACTCCATTAGGACCCTGCTCTTGTCCTTCCTCACCACCTCCACAGCGTTGTGGTCGAAGTGGGTGTGCGTGACGAGTATTAGGTCGCCCTTGACCGATGGGGGCTTTAAGCCCAGGCTACCCCCGTCGTGGGGGTCTATGACAACAGTGTAGCCGTTGGAGAGAGTTATAGACACGCACGCGTGCCCGTGCCACGTAATGGTGACCAAAACAGCCCCCTCACACTAAAATAGCTGTGGGCTATCTATTAAGTCTATCCTGGTGCCAGGTTTGAGCCCACTCGACTTGGCTGGGCTGGTTGGGGTAGCCCTGTTTCTCCTGCCGCAGACGCTGTTCTTCGCGTTCTACAGCCTACTCGGCCTCTACTCTGAGAGGTACTCCGAGAAGAGGGGGTCAGAAGCCTACCTGGGCGAGACGGTGTCCATCATTATACCCGTGAAGGGGGAGCCCCCCGAATACGTCGAGGCGGCGCTGAAGAGGTTGAGCGAGCTGAGCAGTACTGTGAACGTTGAAGTGATCGTAGTCTCCGACGACCCGCCCGAGTTCCTCGAGTACCTCAGGAGGCTCGTAGACGAGTGGAGGGGGAGGCTCAGGGTCTACTACGTGTGGAGGAGCGAGCCGAGGGGGTTTAGAGCGGGCGCCCTCAACGTGGGCCTGTCCGCCTCCACAGGGGAGTACGTGTACGTGATGGACGTCGACTCCTTCTTCGACCCCTGCCTCGTACTGAGAGGGGTCTCTCTACTCAAGTCTAGCGAGAGGCTGGCAGGCGTTGTGGGGAGGTGGAGCGTGTGGAACAAGGGCAGCAGGCTCAGCGAGGCGCTGGCGTACAACATGGAGTACGTAGTTAACGTGCTGTTCAAGGCGAGGTCCGCCCTCTCGCTCAACATCTTCCCCCTCGGCACCGGTACTCTATTCAAGGCGAGCGTGCTGAAGGAGCTTGGCGGGTGGGACGAGGAGAGGTTACAGGACGACATGGACTTGGGCGTGAGGCTGTACAGGAGGGGCTACAGGGTTGAATACGTAGACTCGTGTAGGGTCTACGTCGAGGCCCCAACGAGGTACAGCTCCCTGAGGGTGCAGCAGGAGAGGTGGGCTTACGGGGCTACGGACGTCCTGCTCGCGAGGCTCGGCGCCCTCCTGAGGAGCCCGGTCAGCCTGGTCAGCAAGTTCGAGTCGGCGCTGTTCTTGAGCCAGTACACTGTAGTACTCCTCCTTTGGGTCGGCTTCGCCGTCACCGTGGCCGCGAGCCTCCTGGGAGGAGTGGACTACACCGCCAAGTACGCGTTTATTGCCGGGGCTTGGCTGTTCTCCCAGGCCCTCTTCGCTGCTGTGGAGACCTACACCCTGAGAGCCGGGTTGAGGGAGAGCGCTGTTAACCAGGGGAGAATGGCCGCTGTCACAGTCGCGTTGTCGGTGCCGATACTCAGGGGTGTGACGAAGGCCCTTGCCAGGGCGAGACAGGAGTACAAGAGGACCCCGAAAGGGCTCTTCGAGAGGAGGATGCGCGGGAAGGGGGTCTCCGGGGAGCTGGCGCTGCTAGTAGCTCTAGCCGTCGTCTTGTCCCTTGTCGCTCTCCGTAAGTACGTCCTGCTGTCTCTTATTACAGGAATGTACACGGTCAGCGTTGTATATACTTTAATAAGGTGGCCTAGAGATATTATCGGGTTGAAATAGCCCGGTTTAAATCCAAACCGTAGAATAGTAGGTTGGAGGGGTCGCGGTTTCTAATGGAGTATGCCAAGGACAACCTCAGCGACGACGAAGTCCTGGGCATGCTGCTGCCTTTCGTGAGAGCCTGGTTTACTCGGAAGTACGGCAGGATGACCCCGCCGCAGAGGATGGCCATACCGTACATTATGCGGGGACGGAACGTCCTGATATCCTCGCCCACGGGGACGGGTAAGACGCTCGCCGTCTTCCTCGGGATCATAAACAACCTGTACAAGGAGTACCTCGAGAAGGGGAGCCTCCCCGAGGGCATCGTAGTCGTCTACGTCAGCCCTCTCAGGGCCCTGAACAACGACATGAGGAGGAACCTCTACGAGCCGGTCAAGGAGATAGTGGAAGAGGCGAAGAGGCAGGGAGTCGAACTCCCGGAGATCAAGGTCGCCGTGAGGACGAGCGACTCCAAGCAGAGCGAGAAGCAGAGGATGCTGAGAGACCCGCCTCACATCCTAATAACCACCCCCGAGAGCCTGGCGCTGTCCTTGAACGCGCCAAAGTTCAGCGAGAAACTGAGGAACGCTAGGGTCGTGGTGGTCGACGAGATACACGAGCTGGCCTCCAGTAAGCGCGGTAGCCACCTCAGCCTCAGTATAGAGAGGCTCGAGTATTTGACGGGCAGAGAGCTACAGAGGATAGGGCTCAGCGCAACGATCGCCCCCTTAGAGGACGTCGCGTTGTTCCTCGTGGGCTACAGAGGCGGGGACGAGCCCCGCGACTGCGTGATCGTCGACGCGAGGTTCGCGAAGCCGATCGACATAAGGGTGATCGCCCCCGTCAAGGACTTGATACACACGCCAGCCGAGACCGTGAACGAGGCTATATACAAGGCCCTGATCGGGATGATCAAGAGGCACAAGACAACGCTGGTGTTCACGAACACTAGGAGTGCCACGGAGAGAGTCGTGTACAAGCTCAGGAAGATCATGGAGAGCGAGAAGGTCGTAGACGTCGACGAGGTTGAGGCCCACCACAGCAGCCTCAGCAGGGACGTGAGGCTGGAGATCGAGGAGAAGCTGAAGAACGGGGCCCTGAAGTGCGTCGTGAGCTCTACTTCTCTGGAGCTGGGGATAGACATCGGCCACATAGACCTCGTGGTGCTCCTCAGCAGCCCGAAGAGCGTTACGAGGCTTTTACAGAGGGTCGGCCGTGCGGGGCACCACATAAGGGAGGTGAGCAAGGGCAGGCTGATCGTGGTGGACAGGGACGACCTAGTCGAGTGCGCTGTCCTCGCTAAAGCGGCCATGGAGAGGAAGATCGACAAGATAAGGATACCCAGGAACCCGCTAGACGTCCTGGCCCAGCACGTAGTGGGGATGGCGCTCGAGAGGAAGTGGGGCCTCAAGGAGGCGTACGAGCTGGTCAGGAGGTCCTACAGCTTCCACGACCTCCCCTACGAGGACTTCGTGAGCGTTGTGAAGTACCTCGCAGGCCAGCTCGGCGACTTCTACGAGTACAACAAGGTCTACTCGAAGATATGGCTCGACGAAGAGGAGGGGGTGTTCGGGAAGAAGAAGAGCACGAGGATGATCTACTACCTCAACTTGGGCGTGATACCCGACGAGAGCAAGGCCCACGTCTTCACCACTGAGGGCAAGTACGTGGGAGACCTCGAGGAGGCCTTCGTGGAGTACCTGGCGCCGGGAGACCTCTTCGTCTTGGGCGGCAGGGTCTACGAGTACCTCGGCAGCAAGGGGCTGAAGGTCCTGGTGAGGAGGGCGGACGGGGCTAGGCCGACCGTGCCCAGCTGGTTCAGCGAGATGCTCCCGCTAGCCTTCGACTCGGCCCTGCTCGTAGGGAGGTTCAGGCGGGAAGTAGCCGACAAGCTCGTGAGAGACGGCTTCGAGGAGGCGGTGAGGTTCGTCGCGAAGGAGTACAACCTAGACAAGGACGCCGCCAGGTCCGTCGTGGAGTACGTCTGGGAGCAGTACAGCTACACTGGGGGCCTCATACCGAGCGACAAGCTGATCTTGATCGAGGTCTTCGACGAGGAGGACAGGCGCAACGTGATAGTCCACAGCCTCTTCGGTAGGAGAGCCAACGACGCCCTGTCCAGGGCGTACGCGTACATCGTCTCTAGGGCTGTGGGAGCCAACGTCAAGATCACGGTAACCGACAACGGCTTCATGCTGACCCTCCCGGGCCACCCAGGCGCGGACTGGGTGGGGGTCTTCAAGTCGATAAACCCCGACGAGCTCTACGACATCCTGGTCAGAGTCTTGAGGAGGACTGAGCTACTGAAGAGGAGGTTCAGGCACGTGGCTACGAGGTCGTTTATGCTCCTCAGGCGCTACAGGGACGTGGAGAGGAGTATCCAGAAGCTCCAGGTGAACGCCGAAGAGCTCCTCAAGGCCGTCGAGGAGATAGAGAACTTCCCCGTCCTGAAAGAGACGTACAGGGAGATCCTGGAGGACTACATGCACATAGACGAGGCCAGGAAGGTCCTAGAGTGGGTGAGGGAGGGGGAGGTAGAGGTCAGGCTCTTCGGGCCTGTAGACGTGCCCAGCCCCTTCGCCCACTCGATAGTAGTACACGGCTACAGCGACGTGGTGCTTATGGAGGACATAAGGAGGATGCTCGCGATACTCTACGACCAGGTAATGGAGAAGCTGAAGAAGCTGGGCGTACAGCTTCAAGTGGGCGGGGTAGAGGAGGTCTCCTGACCCCCCTCCTCTAGCGACAGCACCTCCCGCAGCCTCTCTTTGGGGACCCCGAAGACGTTCTCGGCTATGACGGCTATGTAGTCGTCGCTGGGAGTCGACTTGGGGAACCCCAGCCTTATCGCTAGTGCTCTTTTGAATGCCTCTTTAAATGTCCTGTTCCTGATCTCGCCCTTCTTTATCCCCTCCGCTATCCTCAGCGCGATGAAGAACCTGACGTAGCTCTTGATCGTCTTCTCCTCCTCGCTCATGGTCTCGGAGACCGCCTTGAACACCTTCGCTACCTCCTCCTCGCTCATGAACCCCAGTACGAACTTCACGAGCGGGAGCCTCAGCATCCTGGCCACCGTGTTGCTGTCGACGACGTTGGTTGGGGAGACGCCCTTGAGTATGCTCTTCGCCTTCTCCTTGTCCCCGCTCATCAAGCTCGACAGGGCCTCTTCGAGCGCCTCCTCGATGTAGAAGATCTTCTTCAAGACCTCTGGGTAGTCCCTGTCGATGTTGAGCCCGTACTTGGCTATCACGTAGATGGTCGCCATCTCCTTGTCGTATATGTCGCTTGGGACGGACTTCCCCATTATCGGCTTCAAGCCGTGCCTCTCGTACTCCCTTCTCAGCATCTCGACCGCGTCCGCCCTCCCTATGTTCTCGATGTTGTGTATGAACTTGCTCAGCAAGTAGACGGCTAGCTTGACCCTCTCCCTGTGGGGGCTAGACTCCACTCGCGTCACCCCTCCACTCCAAGACCCTCTGGAGGACTCTCTTCAGCCCGATGTCCAGGCTCGCTGCACCAGAGTAGACTCTAACAGTGTTTTTCCTAATATTGATTACAACCTTAACAACTTTTTCCTCCCCGACGCGGAAGAACAAGTTTATCTTGGACGACTTGACCTCAACCCCCGCGAGCTCCGTGTGCCCGATTCTCCTCTTCAGGTATCTTAATCCCGCGTCGACCAGGCTCTCCACAAGCTCCCTCGAGGGGGGCACGCGCGGCCACCTCTACCTCCATCCCTCTCTAAGCCTGACGAGCCCGAGCGTCTCGCACGCCTCGACGAGCCACCCCGCGTACAGGGACGACACGTAGTCGCAGGCCTGGTTCTCGGGCACCACCACGCCCTTGCTGAGCCTCATCGCCTCGGAGGCCAGCCTACAGTCCAGCCTGGCAGCGAACTTCCTCTTCAACGCGTCGATCACCTCCAAAAGGCTCCTCCGTTCCTCGAAGATCCGCATAGCGTACTCCATGTCCTCCCTCGTCAAGGTGTAGTCCTCGGGCTTAAGACCCCTCTCTCGCGCGAGCTCGACGTACCTGAGGAGCGTCTCGTAGTCGCCTACGACCCTCCCAGTGGCTAGTAAGGGCCTCTTTTCTTCACTCCCCTGCGACCGACTCAACTATCCTCTCTCTCGCCTTCTCCCTCAGTCTCGGGTCGTCTATCATGGTGATCAAGGTCTTAACCGAGCTTAATATGTCTTCGACCAGGACTTCGTATACCTTCTCTTTCTCGTAGGGGGCCAGTATGCTCAGAGCCCTGGAGATCACCTCGTCGTCGGGGTACGCCCGCCTGTAGACGTACTTCCGTACAGCGGTCGGGGAGACGCCCAGCTCGGAGGCCAGCTGCTTTATACTCCTAGATGACAGGAGGACGTCGATTATCTTCAGCCTCGCCTCTCTACTGACCCAGTGGAAACTCATGGTTCTTCATCACAATAATAAACCCAGTACGGGGTAACATAAATACCTTGAAGCTCTCGTCACGTGAGTGTAGGGTGCAGTGTTTGAGGAACAAGGCAGTGGTGTACGACGGCTCCTTAAGCTACTCCGACATGCCGGCGGTAGTCCTGAATAGAGGCATGGTGCTAGTCAAGAACAGCATGGCCTACGTGGGCTTCCAGGACGAGGAGCTACTGGAAGGGCGCGAGCCCGTCATCCTCCCGAGGCTTCTGGGCTCCGTTTGCGCCGGTCGGGTGATCGAGGCGCCCGAGCACCCCTACCTAACGGGGAAGTTCATAGTCACAAACCCGCTCGTTGGGGGGTCGAGGAGCGTGCTCGACGTGGACGGCTGCCTCTCGACGTACTTTCAAGTCGACCCCAAGAGGGTCTACGGGACCTACCCCGCCGTGGAGCCGGTCAACCTGCTAGAGCCCTACGCGTCGCACGCCCTCGAGCTCGCGGGCGAGTCGGAGGGGAACACACTCGTCTTAGGCTGCAACGTCGTCGGGATCATGACTGCGATCGCCCTGAGGGACAGGGGGTTAGAACCGTACTTGCTGTGCGAGAAGTGCCTCGCCCAGGCTAAGAGGTTGGGTCTGAGGGCCTTCAGGAACGTCGGCGACCTGCCGCTAGACCTGGAGACGCTGGTGGTAGCAGAGGCCGCGCCGTCGTTGTGGGACCTAGCCGACAGGAGCCCGCTGAGGAGGCTCGTGGTCTCGGGTTTCTCGGGCACGAGGAGCCTGCGCCTAGGCCTGTCGAGAGAGCTGGTGGTCGTCTACCTCGACACCGTAACCCCCGCGACCGGCGGGGAGGCGAGGAGGCTGGCCGAGAGGGCCTTGAGTCTGGTCAAAGTCTTCAACGTGAAGAGCGTCGAGGAGGCTGTAGGCCTCCTCCCGCCGAGGGGGCTCGGCACAATACTGAGGGTCTCCGGGCCCGGTGAGAAGAGCCAGGCTGGTGGCGGGCAGGGCGGGGCTGCGAGCCCTACTCGTTCTTGATTAAAGCAGACAGCCTCCTCACGCCCTCGTATATCTCGTCGAACGTTGGGTAGCTGAAGTTGATCCTCATCGTGTTGTGACCGGTGCCGTCCACGAAGAAGCTGGCGCCCGGCACGTAGGCGATCTTGTACTTGGTGATAGCGACCTCGAGGAGCTTGGTCGTGTTGAAGCCCTCCTTGTTGACCTTCACGAATATGAAGAGGCCGCCGATGGGCTTCGTGTAGTCCACGTAGTCCGGTAGGTAGTCCTCCATAGCCGAGAGCATGGCGTCCCTCTTCGACTTGTAGTAGGGTGTAGCGACCTTCACCATCCTGTCTATCAGGCCCTTCTTCACAGCCTCAGCCACGATGAACTGCGTGAGGGTCGGGCTGTGGAGGTCCAGGTACTGCTTGACCAGCTCGAACTTCCTCGTGAGGTCGTCTATCGCGGCGATCCAGCCGATCCTCAGCCCTGGGGCCAGCACCTTGCTCACGGTGCTCAAGTAGATGACTCTGCCGTACTTGTCGATGGCCTTCAGGGGCGTCGTGTCTGCGCCGTCCTCGTATATTATGTAGCTGTAGGGGTCGTCCTCGACCACCAACACGTCGTACTTCTCTGCCAACTCGATGATGTGCTTCTTCCTGTCGAGCGTGAGGGAGGTTCCTGCGGGGTTGTGGCCCACGGGTATGGTGTATATGAACTTCACCCTCTCACCGCTGTTCTTAAGCGACCTGAGCTTCTCCTCCAGCTTGTGCGTGTCCATCCCGTGCTCGTCCATCTCGACCCCCACCAGCCTGGCACCGGCTATCTTGAAAGCCCCTATTGCTGCGAGGTAGGACGGGTTCTCCGTTACGACGACGTCGCCTGGGTCTATCATGCCCCTGGCCACGATGTCCAGGGCCTGCTGGCTCCCTGTCGTTATGATGAGGTCCTCCGCGTCTGTCTGGATCCCCTTCGTCCTCCTCATGAAGTCCGAGAGTATCTCTCTCAGCTCGATCAGGCCCTTCGTCTCGCTGTACTGGAGGGCGTCGTCGCCGTACTTCAGTATGACCTCTCTCGCTATGTCGGCCAGCTCGCTTTTGGGAAAGAGCTTCGGGTCTGGTATACCCCCGGCGAAGCTTATCACGTCCTTCCTGTGCTTTATGATCGCAAGCAACTCCCTGATGTCCGAGGCTTTAATACCGACAGCCAGCCTACTGTAAAACTTGTCGTAAGCGGGCATCACAGAGCCCGGTTAACAGATATCCTGACCATATATTAAAAGCTTTACGTCCCCAAGTGTGTATATATTACACTTATCCGTTTATACGTAGTTTTTAAAGACAGGGTGGAGATCACAATATTGAGCCTCGGTGTTCGAGCTGGTCGAGTTAAACAGGGTGTTGAAAAACCCCCTCAGGGTCAACGCGAGAGTCGCGTACGTCTACCCCGGTAAGTACGAGGTCATGACGTCTAGTCTAGCCCACGACATCATATACACGTACGTCAACAGAAGAGAGGACGTCTACCTCGAGAGGTTCACCGCGGATAAGGTAGGTGCCGGGTACAGGAGTATAGAGACAGGTAGCCCGCTGAGAGACTTCGACGCGGTGTTTACCACGCTACACTACGAGCTGGACGTCGTCGAGCTCGTCGAGGTCTTGGAGTCCTCGGGCTTGCCAGCGAGGCGGGAGGATAGAGAGATACCCGTGATCGCGGGCGGGCCCGTCGTCATGGCCAACCCAGCGCCGTACACGAGGGTGGTCGACGCGTTCGTGGTAGGCGAGGTCGAGGCCACGATCGACAGGGTGGTCGACGCCATCTCCGCTAGGGCGGGCGAGAGGAAGAAGGCCGTCCTCGAGGAGCTGTCTCAGCTCGACTACGTCTACGTCCCAGGGTTCAACGAGGGGGCGGTGCGGAGGTACGCGCCCAGCCTAGACGACGTCGAGTACCCTGTGCGGCAGGTCTTCGACCCCGACAGGCAGCCGGCCTTCGGCCTCGGGTTCAAGCTCGAGCTCTCCCGGGGCTGCTTGTTCCACTGCTCTTTCTGCATGGAGTCTAGGCTCTTCCAGCCCTTCAGGCACAGGTCTCTCCAGAAGACTGTCGAGCTCGCCGAGAAGGGGCTCGAGTACAACCGGCTCGAGAGAGTGGTGTTGTACGCTCTCTCGTTCCCTGTCACGAGAGAGGACGTGAAAGTCCTGGAGTACCTGGCCGGGAGGGGTGTGAGGGCTGTCCTACCCTCCCTCAGGCTCGAGAAGCTCGGCGACGAGGTGCTGGAGCTGATAAGGCAGGTGGGGCAGAGGGAGCTCACCCTAGCCCCGGAGTCCTTCAGCGTCTTCGCCCAGAGAGTCCTGATGAAGTACCCCGGGCTCGTGGAGCTGGCCAAACACAAGGTCGGGTCGGTCGTCAGAGCCGGTTTCGACGTGAAGCTCTATTTGATATACGGGGTTAAGGGGACGGGGGCCGAGGACGTGCTCGAGACTGTGAGGATTGCCAGGGAGCTCGCGAGCATGGCAAAGGAGCGGGGTAGGAGGCTCGTCTTGTCCTTCAACCCGCTAATACCCAAGGCCAGGACGCCCTTCGCCTACATCGGTATGATGGGCTTGGACAGGCTCTCGAGGCTAGAGAAGTTGGTAGACAGGGAGCTGAGGGGGTTCGCCAGAGTGAGGGAGTTCAACGTGAAGACCTCGTTCGTCCAAGCGTCCCTCTCGCTGGGCGGAGGGCAGATCGCCGACTTAGTGCTGGAGTGGTCGCTGAGAGGCGGGGGTTACGCTAACTGGGTGAAGTTGGCGAGAGAGAGGGGTGTAGACCTGCGCTACGTCTACAACGGGCTCGACCCCGATTCAGAGCCGCCTTGGTCCAATATAGTCGTGGACGGGCTTGAGGAGAAGGTGTTGAGGGCCCAGGTCGAGGCTATTAAACACCTCGTAGGGTCGGCGGGCGAAAAACAGTAGGGGCTCTACAGTGCTACTTCACTACCGGCCTGTACGAGACCAGGTAGTATATGAGCCCCGACTCCCCGTCCTCGTTTACCCTCCTCAGTACAGGCTCGAGTAGCATACCCGTCTTCAGCTCGCTCACGTCTACGTCTGTTATCCTAGTCAACAGTCTCGCCTTCGACTCAGTGGTCTCCACGATGCCTACCACGATTGGCTTCTTGTCCTCGAACCCCTCGGCGGCGCTGTAGATCACCGTGTAGGTCAGCAGGACTGCCCTCTCGTTCAGCAGCTCCACCTCCTCCACTCTCGTGGACCCGCAGAGCCGGCACCTGTCGTTGTAGGGGTAGACCACGCGGCCGCAGTCCAGGCACTTCGCGGCCTTCAGCCTGTAGTAGGTCTGCCTTTCACGCCAATACCTGGGTATAGAGAACCTCATACCGGTCACCCTATCCGCTTGATCAGGCTCCTCGACCTGGCGTAGAAAGCGTAGTCGACGACCTTCTTCCTGGAGAGGTAGTCTACGACCCTAGGGGCCTTGTCCCTCTTCTCCAACACCCTGTCCGTCACCACTATACTGTACGCGTCGCTCCCAGCCCCGCTGCCGAAGGGGGCGAGCAGTATCCTGGAGCCCGGTCTAGCCTCGTCGAGCACCTTGGAGAGGCCTATGAGAGCAGAGGAGTTGTAGCTGTTCCCTATAAACGGCGTGACGAGGCCCGGTTTGACCTTCTCGACGGGGATGTCAAGCATCCTGGCCACCTGCACGGGGAACTTGCCGTTGGGCTGGTGGAAGATCGCGTAGTCGAAGTCGCTGGGTCTGAGCCCGGTCTTCTCCATCAAGCCCTTGACAGCGCCCACGATGTGGTGGAAGTACGCGGGCTCCCCGGTGAAGGCCTCTCCGTGCAGCGGGTACGGGACGTGGGCCCTCCTCCAGAAGTCGGGCGTGTCCGTCACGTAGGTGTAGCTGGCCTCGAACACCGCGGCCGCCTCGCTACTGGGACCTATAACCAGCGCCGTGGCGGCTGAGGAGGCCGTGTACTCCAGGACGTCGCCTGGGTTTGCCTGGGCGGTGTCCGAGCCGACAACTAGGGCGTACTTTATGAGGCCGGACGCCACCGACGCGATGCTTATCCTGATCGCCTCGCTCGCCGCCCTGCACGCGAACTCAAGGTCCGTCGCCATGGTGGAGGGCGTTACACCCAGGGCCTCGGCTATGACGGTGGCAGAGGGCTTGACAGCGTAGGGCTTGCTCTCGGTCCCGAACCACACCGCCCCTATCTCCTTAGGGTTGACACCCGCCCTCTTGAGGGCGTTTAGAGCCGCCTCCCAGCCCATTGTAATGGCGTCCTCGTCGTAGCCTGCGACGCTCTTCTCGGCCACGTCTAGTTCTCTCGGCTGCTCCGGGTTGAAGCCCCAGACCCTGGTTATCTCGCTGAGGGGCAACCGGTACCTCGGTATGTAGCTACCCCAGCCGACGATCCCTGTCAGGTCCTCGGGCTTCATATACGCTACCTCTTCGCGTAGAGCCAGCAGGCGACGTAGTGGCCGGGCTCGACCTCGACCAT
>JAGDWK010000076.1:10718-29230 GCA_023256015.1 Thermogladius sp. | reverse complement strand
GATTGAGTGCACCTTTAAAAACGGTGTGGTAAGTAGACCTAACAGTCTTCTTCTCGAACAGGCCAGGCCACTGTACGGTGAGGCTGTCTCCCCGCCGTGTTTTATGAACTCTTTGAGATGGCCCTGTCGAGTCCGCGAGATCGCCGCACCACCTGTCTCCACGTGGTATAAGGGCCAGGGGCCGTTTTTGTAGCGCGTGCGCTGGGAGGCTGGTCCAAGCCGACTTGTACTAAATTGCGGACACGGGTCGATTAGTACCTCGTCTCGACCCCGAACTTCAAGAAGTGCTTCTCGACAAGCCTTGAAGCTAGGAGTGATAGGAGTAGGTATGATATGACGGCCGGTACAGTCATTGACACGAGTAGGTTAGTAGAGATCGTGTTAGACCCGAAGGAGGCTCTGAGCAACTCCACCGCCACGAGGCCCGGGACTAGGAGTGCCATGTACTGTTCAGGCAAGTATCTTGGGGGTAAAAAGAGGACTACTACGAACAATATTTGGATGACCTGGCTCACGGCCCTCGCAAGCGGGTTTTTCAAGTAGAGCAGGCCGATCAACGAGGCCATTAGTAGGCCCGAGGCCATTAAGACGGGTATAGATAGTGCGAAGAGCGCCGCATTCAGCCTGAACAGCCACGTGGGTGCTATACCTAGGTACCATGATAGAAGGAGGGCTGAGAGCAGGAACGGCGCGAAGCCGACTACCAGGAAGTCGAAGGGGAAGGTGGCAGCCACGTATTTCCATAGCGTGAGGTTTGCCAGTCTTAGGTCGTCTAGCTCCCCGCCCTCGCTCAACCACGTGACGTACTCCTGGCTCAGCCCTATACTCAACAGCACGATGTTCACCCCGATAACGGGAGGGGTCAAATAGAGCAATGCTGAAAGCGGGTCGCTACTAAAGACCACGGAGGGTGCCAAGAACAACGTCATCCAGAGGAGCGCGTTTAGCGTGGAAGACAGGTAGCTCGTCAAGTGCATCCTAAACATCCCGTAGCCCACTAGCAGAGACCTTCTAACTTCTCTGACGAGGCTCATTTCCTGACAACCCTGTCCACTCTATTTATCGCGAGAACAGAGACCGAGACGTAGACTGCGTAGATGGCGGTGAGGAAAAACAGGTACTGGGATATCCTCGACTCGTTGAAGAGCAGCGTGATCCACTGTAGTGTCTCGACAACAAAAGGCACTGGCGTGATGTAGCCTACGACTCTCAAAGCCAGCGGTATCATGTGGACAGGTATGTAGACACCGCTCGAGGCGAGTATGACTGGCGGTAACAGCTGCGCTATAGACCAGGGCCTTCTGACGTCGACAAAGTATATCACTGACAGCCCGACTATGCTAGCCAGAAGACCGAGCGTCACCCCGGCAGGGACAAGTATCATAACCACCACGAGATACGTGATCAGTCCACTGGCTCCTTTCAACGCCCCGAGAACTGGGAGGAGGTATATCGAGGATAGCAGGGTGTTTACGATGGATCTTACCACGGCGTTGACCACGATGTAGCGTGTCAAACCAGTGGCCTCAAAGATCAGCACTGTAGACTCCGCGATCTTGAACTCGTAGTAGAGGGTGCCCACCATGTCTCCAATGATTATCGTGACGACGCCCAGCAGCGCCGACAAGACCATCGAGAATACGAGCAGGTCTGTAAAGGCCGGCTTTACCCCGAAAAGCTCCCCCGCCTTCGATACCACGCTCTGCGAACCGTAGATGTAAGCGGGCGTCATTAACACGCCGACGGCGAAGCCGACCTGGGTCAACCACAGACCGAGGTAGTCGGAGAAGTACCTCTTAAACCACAAAGCCTCCCTGTATACCGTGGCTTTAAAGAGGTTCAGGACCGTGGCCGATCGCCCCCGACTACCGCTAGGTATGCGTCCTCCAACGACGGCTCTGCGATAGAGAAGTCGATTAGTGGACGGGGGTCCTCGCTGAGGATCCTCGTAATGGTCTCCATAATCTTATCTCTCGGGTCTCTAACGTAGACCCTGACGGCCACTTCCCCGCTACTCCTCGAGACCTCCGTCCTAGCCACCTGCAGGCTCGACTCTATGTGGGTAAGGTACTTGCCAGAGCCCTCTTCACGGAGTTTTAGGTACAGGATGTTGACGAGGCCCAGCGACCTCTTCAAGTCCTGGATACCGCCTTGAGCGACGACGACTCCCCTGTTTATTATTGTCACCTCGTCGGCTATCTCCTCGATCTCTCTCATGTTGTGCCCCGTGACCAGTATCGTCTTCCCCGCCCTCGCCGACTCGACCAGCATATTCCTGACCTCCATAGCGCTGGGCACGTCCAGGCCTAGTGTGGGCTCGTCCAGCAGCAAGACTTCCGGGTCTGTGTACAGCGCCTTCGCCAGGCTCAGCTTAGCCCTCATACCCAGGCTGTAGGAGAAATAGGGTTTCTTGAAAGCGCTCTGCTCATCTAAGCCGACCAGCTCGATCACCTCTCTCGCCCTCTTTCGCGCGTCCTCCATTGAGAAACCCTTCAATAGACCGTAGAAGACGAGGTTCTGGAAGCCCGTGAGAGACCCGTAGAACCCCTTACTCACGTCTAGGACTACCCCGATGATCTCCCTTACCCGACTAGCCTCCTTAACGGCGTCGTACCCACCCACGTATACAGCCCCGCTGTCAGGGGCTAGAAGGGTGGCTACGATCTTGATCAACGTTGTTTTGCCTGCCCCGTTGGGGCCTAGTAGAGCGTGAATCGTACCTTTGCGAACCCTGACGGTCACCCCTTTCAACGCCTCGACAACCGCCCTACTCCGCAACCCCACTCTCGGGCGGTAGGTCTTCCTCACGTCGAGGACTTCAATAGCGTACTTAACCATAAGGTGCTCCAAGGAGGGGTTATCGACAGGGCGAGTTAAATACATGGCTCACAGAATGTGAGCCTAGACAAAGGTATGTTGCTACGTTTGATGGATGGGAATTATGTGGGGTTTTTGCCTAAACAAGTAAGGTTTTTAAGCCGCTGCGTAAGTAGTCTCTCTAAACGCTTAGCGAGGTGAAACGTAGTGCACCCTACGTGTGTGATCGTGAAGCCGTAGTCAAGTCTCCTGGTTCTATAGCAAACCTAGGCCCCGGGTTCGACGTACTCGCCGTGGCGTTGTCGGGTCTACACGACCTAGTCCACGTCAAGGTCTCGCCGGGTAGCGGTGTAGTGCGGGTATACTCGGACGTACCTGTGCTCGCCGGCAGTAGCAACAACGCCTACGCTGTCGCCGTGAAGTCCCTCGAGAAGTTCAAGTGGCTCAGTTCATGCGACATCGAGATCTACGTGAGGAAGGGCGTCCCCGTCTCAGTTGGCCTGGGGAGCTCTGGCGCCACGGCGGCCGGAGCCGCGTTCGCGTTGTCTCTCATCGCCGGCTCTGTAGACGAGGAGACGGTACTGGGGCTAGCCGGTGAAGGAGAGAGGTTTGTCTCGGGGGTAGCCCATTACGACAACGTGGCAGCTAGCCTGCTGGGGGGTGTCGTCATAGTCGATACGAAGTACAAGAAGGCATACAAAATCGAGGTTCCGAGAGAGATACGCGTAGGTGTGGTTATTCCGGAGACGGGGGTGAGGACCGAGAGGAAGACCGCCTTCGCCAGGAGTGTCCTGCCCGACAAAATCGACTTAGAGACACACGTACGGCAGTCATCTAGCCTGGCTAAGCTAGTCTACGGTTTGATAAAGGGCGAACTAAGGCTGGTAGGCAAAGCTATATCAGAGGACGAGGTCTGCGAGCCGAGCCGGTCAAAGCTCATCCCCTTCTACAAAGAGATAAAAGAGGTAGCTCTCCGCGAGGGGGCGTACGGTTTCAACATCGCGGGGGCTGGGCCCTCTGTGTTCTACATACACGAAGACTTAGACGAGATTAATAGAATAGGCGGCGTTATACTCGACTTTTTGAGGTCTAAAGGTGTAAAGGCCTCGTTCCTGGCCTCGAGCTTCTCTAACCGAGGGGTCGAGGTGGTGGCGAGTGGCTGAGCTGAAGATCGTCGTTGTCGGGTTCGGCAACGTCGGCAGAGGCCTAGTAAAGACGCTGCTCTTCAAGAGTGATAGGTTGACCAGGTATGGCGTTAACATTAACGTCGTAGGAATAGTCGACTCGAAAGGTATGGTCTACAAACCCGAGGGTTTCAGACCCGTCGAACTGCTCAAGATACTAGAGACCCCAAGGTCTGGTCTTGGGAGCTTAGAAGCTGCCAAACGGTACGTCGACTTGAAGGAGCTCTACGAGAAGACCAAGCCAGACATACACGTCGAGCTTACACCAGCCAACTACGAGACCGGCGAGCCGGGGCTCAGCAACATAAGGTTCGCGCTCAACGAGGGGGCCCATGTTGCGACAGCTAACAAGTCGCCTCTCGTGTTCGACTTTAAAGGGCTAACAGAGCTGGCCAGGTCCCGTGGCCTCGTCCTGAAGTATACGGCTACCGTTATGGGTGCCTCCTCGTTCTTGTCTCTGCTCAAACACATGAAGCTACAGGACGTCTACAGCGTGAGGGGGATACTCAACACGACGAGTAACATCGTTTTGAGCTTAGCCCACGAGAAGTTGGTCGAGGTAGAGAGGGCAGTCGAGGAGGCGATCGTGCTAGGTATAGCCGAGAGAGACCCCTCTATCGACATAGACGGGTATGACGCCGCTGCTAAGCTGACGATAATCTCCAACGTCATCGGAAAGCCTGTGGACTTCAAGAGCATTGAGAGGGTCAGCCTGAGGGGGCTAAGCCTGAGAGAAGTCGTGATGGCGATAAAGGAGGGGAAAGCCTGGAAGCAGGTCAGCTCAATAGACTACAGGAGTCAGAAAGCCCGTGTTGCCCTAGAGAAAGTAGAGCCGGGCGACCTGTTGTACCATGTGAGGGGGGCTATGAACGGTGTTGTAATCGAGACTGACACGGGAAGCTACTTCTTCATGGGGAAGGGTGGGGGCGGCGTTGAGACAGCTCACACCGTGGCAAACGACGTCTTAGCCATCGCGTTGAGGGAGGTGTGAGGGGTGCGTGCCCTCGTCGTAGTAAAAATCGGCGGGTCAAACCTGTCGAACATCGACAGCTACGTTAGAGCCGCCGGCTATGTTAGGCAGTTGTACGAGGCCGGGCTACTACCCATCGTCGTCGTGTCCGCGGCTAAGGGTGTCACAGACAAGCTTCTGGTGGCCTTACAAGGGGACAGAAACGCTTTCTACGAGGTAGTAGAGCTTTACTCCGAGCTAGCTCGCGGGATAGGTGGCGAGAAGCTCGAGCACGAGGTGAGAGGGCTGGCAGAGGTGCCTCTCAAAGCGATGAAGGCGGGTCTCGAGCGACCGGTTCTCGGCGACATAGTTCTCTCCTACGGTGAGAAAGCCAGTAAGCTGGTCCTCTCAAGCGCGATTGAGACAGAGGTGGGCAGGGTGGTGAGGGTAGACGCGGAGGAGGTCATCAAGACCGGCTCCAACCACGGGGACGCCTCGATCATCTACGAGAAAACCGAGCCAAGGGTAGAGTGGCTCGTCAAAACGGCCTCCGAGAATAACGTGGTAATAGTCATCGAGGGCTTCATCGGGAGCGACGAGAAGGGTGTGACTACAACACTTGGCCGAGGCGGGTCGGACCTGACCGCTACTGCCATAGCCGCGCTGGGCGGTATAGGAGAGGTAAGACTAATAACGAACGTTAAAGGGGTGTACTCGGTCGACCCTGATTTAGGCATTAAACCAAGGGTAGTGAAGTGCCTGAGCTACCGTGAAGCAGACGAAGCGGCTAGACATGGCGTCAAGAGGTTTAACGCGAAGACGTTCGAGCCCCTCCTCTTCTTCCCGGGGCCTGTTGTTAGAATAGGCGACTACGAGCACCTAGGCTCGTCAGTTATGAGGGAGCTGGGGGAGGGGGATAAAGGGCCTAAAATCGTACACGCGTCCCTCAGCCCCTACCCGCGGGTCGTGGTGATAGGTGAGGACGGGAGTAGGCTCAGGACTATTAGGAGGGTGGTGGAGGTCCTTGAAAGCGAAGACGTCGAAATCCAAGGACTCGAGGCTGGAGTAGGTAGACAATCTGTGGTCGTATATATGCCTAAAGATTATATCCCCAGAGCTGTTAGATTACTCCACAAGCACCTGATAGGTGAGGCGGGGTCGTGAAGAAGGCCGCGATTCTAGGAGCTACGGGGCTCGTCGGGCAGAGGTTCGTATCCTTACTGGCAGACCACCCTTGGTTCGAGATCACACTATTACAGTCCTCGGGTAAGAGCGCCGGCAAGAGGTACGGCGAGAGCGTGAAGTGGGTCTTAGACTCACAACCCCCTGCCAAAGTGGCCGACCTACCGGTGGAGCCCTTAGACCCGGCTTCTATCGCCCGCGAAGGCGTCGACGTCGTTTTCTCAGCTCTCCCCACCGAAGTTTCGGTTGACGTGGAGCTAGAGCTCGCCAGGAAGGGCCTGATCGTGGTCTCGAACGCCAGCCCTATGAGGATGGAGCCTGACATACCCCTGCTGCTACCCGAAGTCAACGCCGACCACGTGGAGGTGTTAGAGCTACAGAGGAGGCGTAGAGGCTGGAGTGGCGGTATAGTAAAGGTGCCCAACTGTACTACGTCTATACTGACCCTCTCCCTCAAGCCCCTGCTAGACGAGTTCGGACTGAGGAGAGTCGTCACCTCCTCGATGCAGGCCATATCTGGGGCAGGCCTGACGGGCCTCCCGTCCATGCTGATAATGGACAACCTGATACCCTTCATCGAGGGCGAGGAAGAGAAAGTGGAAGAAGAGACGCTCAAGCTACTGGGTAGCGTCGGGAGCGAGGGAGTAACGCTCAACAACAGCTTCGCGGTGACCGCCAGCTGCCACAGGGTTATGGTGCTCGAAGGCCACACGATCGCCGTGTTCGCTGAGCTGGAGAAAAAGAGTGTAGCGGTGGAAGAGGTCATTAAAGCCATGGAGGAGTTCAGGGGGAACAAGATAAAGGGCCTAAACCTGCCATCTCAGCCCGAGAAGCCGGTTGTGGTGAGAAGAGAGCCCGACAGACCGCAGCCACGTCTCGACAGGGAGGCCGGTAGAGGGATGAGCGTCGTTGTGGGGCGTGTCAGGCCAGACAAGGTCATGGGCGGTGTTAAGTACGTGGTGCTGGGCCACAACACGATTAGAGGGGCCGCCGGAAACGGTGTCTTGATCGCAGAGCTGCTAGTTAAGAAGGGCCTCGTCTAAAAAGTTTCCTGTTTTCAGGCTAGAGCCTGGTCTATGTCCTCTATAAGGTCGTTCACATCTTCGAGACCCACCGACAACCTGACCAGGTCCTCGGTTATCTTGAGCCTCCTCCGGAGGTCTTCGGGCAGGTACATACTGCCCGCTTTGGCTGGTAGTACCGCAAGCGACTCGGTCCCCCCAAGACTTGGTGCCCTCTTTATCACCCTCAACTTCTTCATGAACCTCAGTGCCCCCTCGTAGCCTCCTTTGACCCTGAAACTCAAAACGCCCCCGTAGTTGCTTGTCGCGAAGAGCCTCCTAGCGATCGGGTGGTACTCGTCCTTGTCGAGCCCCGGGTAGTGGACTTCCTCTACTCTAGTGTGTTCCGCCAAGAACTCGGCTATTGCTTTAGCAGACTTAGACACCCTCTCGAATCTAACCTCGAGAGTCTTCGCACCCCTGTACACGAGGTACGCCTCTAGAGGTGCCATTATCGATCCTGTCATACGCCGCCAATCCCACAGCTCGGATATCTCTCTCCTAGCGCCTAGTAGAGCGCCTCCAACCACGTCGTTGTGGCCCGCAATGTACTTGGTCAAGCTGTGTACGACGAACCTGGCCCCCAGCTTGAAAGGCTTGACGTTGAGAGGAGTCGCGAACGTGTTGTCGACCACTAGAATAGAGCCTGTGTCCTTCAAGCCCTCTACCAGCTCTGCGAGGTCGACGACCTTCAACGTCGGGTTTGTGACGGTCTCCACGAACACGACCGCCGGCTCTCTGCCCAAGGACTCGAGTATTTCTCGCGCCGATGGAAATACGAGGTCGAGTTTGCCCCCCACTTTTTCAACCAGGTGACGGACCATGAGGTAGGTCGTACTGTAGACTTCCGCCGACATAACCACCCTGACACCCGGCTTCACGAGGTAGAGGAACAGCGTAGTCTCGGCAGCCATTCCGCTGTTAAACGCCAGGGCGTCCTCTGCTTCCTCGAGCGAGCTCAGGAGTCTCTCGAGGGCTCTGACCGTAGGGTTCTCCTCTCTACCGTACCTAACGTAAGTCCCCCGGTCCGTGTACTTCGCAAGGCCTTGCTCGTAGTCGACGTACTCGTACACAGCGCTCAAGTAGACCGGTGGTATGTGAGACCCGTACGGGTCGCTTAATCCCTCGATGTTAACAAGTCTGGTACCCGTCCTCACGCTCCCACCTAAGAGGGTTGATAAACTATCGACGGAAAAGCCTTGCCTTATAAGCCGTCTTCAGAACCTTACCTCGGGGTCTTTCAGCGCGTGTCCTGTAGCTATGAGCACGGTGGTCTCGTCCCGCCCTATCAGCCCCTGCTCGACCGCAACTCTATACCCTGCTAATGGTGCCGCCGAGGCCGGCTCTACGCCGATCCCCTCGTCTCTCGCGAGGGTCTTGAGCGCCTCCACAATCATGGCATCGCTGACCGATAACATGAAGCCCTTCGACTCTCTAACGGCAGTGAGGGCCTTTAGCCAGTTCACGGGTCTTCCGATCTTTATCGCTGTAGCCACCGTATACGGTCTCTCAACGGGTACCAGCTCGTCGGCTTTGGCGAGCCAGGTCTTGAAGACGGGTGACGCGCCCTCGGCCTGGACGCCTATCATCCTAGGTACCCTGTCAGTAACCCCAACCTCGCGGAGCTCCCTGAACCCCTTCCATATAGCGTATATGTTGCCTGCGTTGCCGACAGGCACGATCACATTGTCGGGGACGAACCCTAGTTGTTGGTATATCTCGAACGCTATGGTCTTCTGCCCCTCGAGCCTCCAGGGGTTTACGGAGTTTAGAGGGTATACATGTCCTGAAGCCTTGTCGACGTACCTCGCTACGACCTCTTCTAGAGCCTCGTCGAAGTTCCCGTCTACCTCGACTACCTTGGCGCCGTGTAGTAGGGCTTGGAAGAGCTTGCCTCTAGCCACCGAGCCCTTGGGTAGGTAGACCAGGCACTCGAGCCCAGCCCTTGCCGCGTACGCAGCTGCCGACGCCGATGTGTTACCGGTGCTGGCGACCACGACGCTCCTAGCACCTATGTACTTGGCGATAGTGACAGCGAGGGTCATACCTCTATCCTTGAAGCTGCCCGTGGGGTTAGCGCCCTCGAATTTCACGAACAGCCGCCTGTGGCTCTTCGAGGGTATGAGAGGGGTGTCGCCCTCGCCAAGCGATACAGGCTCGACGTCCCTCTTCACAGGCAACATAAGCTTGTACTTCCACACCCCCCTCGCACTTGATATCTCGAACCTCAGCCCCCTGACAACGACCTCGAGAGGGACACCGCACCTCGGGCACTTGAAGAGGAGGGGGTCACCCTTGAAGACGGCCCCGCACCTAATGCATCTTAAGAAGACGTCTTCCCTGATCGGGTTTAACTCGTTTCCATACTAACACCCGCTCCAAGCATTGAAGCACGTATATTGCGACGAGGAGGATTTAACTGTTTCCTCTCGAGAGGTTTTTCAACACCGCGTCTCCCACTTCGTTAGTGTGGTACTTCCCCCCTAGGTCAGGTGTGAACGCCTTCTGTTCCTGAATTGCTCTTCTGATAGCGCCTTCTAAAGCCTTGCTCCACTTCAGCAGGCTGCCGTCACCCCGCGCCCACCCGAGGTACTTCAATAGAAGCCTCGTCGCCTCCAGCATACCGTAGGGGTTTGCGAGGTTCCTACCCGCTATGTCGAAGGCTACCCCGTGGACCGGCTCGAAAACGGCTGTCCTGGGCCCGATCTGAGCTGAGCCGCAGAGGCCTAAACCCCCGACAAGTGCGGCGGCTAGGTCGGACAAGATGTCGCCGTAGAGGTTGGGGGTGAGAATCACCCTGAACGAGGAGGGCTCCTTGACCAGCTTGTACGCAGACGTGTCGACGAGCACTTCCTCGGCCCTGACATCCGGGTACTCCTTCGCAACCTCGAAGAAAGTTTCGCGTAGTAGCCCGTCGGTGTACTTCAAGATGTTGGCCTTGTGTACCAGCGTCACTTTCTCGAGCCCCTCGCGCCTAGCGTACTCGAACGCGAACCGAGATACGCGCTCGGCCTCTTGTCTAGAGGTGAACCTGACAGAGACCGCTACACCCCCTACCTCGCCCTCAACGCCGACGTACAGGTCTTCGAGGTTTTCGCGGACGATCGTGAAGTCGAACTTCCCCAGAGACAGGCCCTCGTAGCTCTTGAAGGGCCTGACGTTGGCGTAGAGGTCTAGCTCTCTGCGTATCAGGTAGTTCAAGCTCCTAAAGTCGCGCCTGTCCCAAGGGGTGTAGAGCGGGCCTTTCAAAACAGCGTCCATCCCCCTGGCCACGTCGAAGAAGTCTCTCTGGTAGAGTTCACCGTGTCTATTCATGTAGGTATACCCTATACCCAGCTCCACGAACTCGAAGTCGCCGATGAAGGACAACACCCTTAACGCCTGCTCGACGACTTCGGGGCCTATACCGTCCCCTTTAACGACCCCTATCTTATAGACCACGGTAAGCCACCTCTCTTCTTTATGTACTCTACAATACCCCCCTCTGAGACCACCTCCAAGAACTCCGGGGGGTAAGGGGGCACCTTCTCCTCAACCCCCTTGGTAACGTCGCGTACAATCCCCCTCGCCAGGTCGACCTCGATCACGTCGCCCGACTCAGCCGTGTCCGGTACGACTTTCGCCTTGACGACCGGTAGACCGATGTTCACGCTGTTCCGGTAGAATATGAAGCCGAAGCTCTTCGCTACAACGGCACCTATGCCGACCATCTTGAGGAGCCTGGGTGCGTGCTCTCTACTAGAACCCTTACCAAAGTTCCGCCCAGCTACTATGATGTCCCCTTTACTGACCTTCTTGTAGAACTCGGGTATCACGTCCTCCAGCACGTGGGGTATCATCTTGGACATATCGTCTATGAACTCGAACTTGTACTTCCCCGATATTATGTGGTCTGTGGAGACGTCGTCTCCTAGCTTGATGGCTCTCCCCCTTATGATCACGCGAACACCCTCGGGTCGGTTATTCTCCCGGTCAGAGCGGAAGCCATGGCTGTGGCGGGTGAGGCTAGATAGACCTCGCTCTTCCTGTGCCCCATTCTTCCAGGGAAGTTCCTGTTGGTAGTAGACACGGCGACCTCGCCCTCCGCTAGTAGCCCCATGTGGGCGCCTACGCAAGGACCGCATGTCGGGGGCGACAGTATACAGCCCGCCTTTAAGAGAACGTCTATGTAGCCTCTCTCGAGAGACTCCAACAAGACCCTCCTCGAGGCTGGTGCGACTATACACCTCACACCACTCTTAACCCTCCTCCCCCTGGCGATCCTCGCAGCTACCTCCATGTCCTGTAACCTGCCGTTCGTACACGAGCCTATGAACACCTGGTCGACCTCGACGCCCTCTACAGAGCTCACTGGGGCTACGTTGAACACGTCGGGTGGTCTCGCGACCATGGGCTCTACCTCGCCCAGTTGAACGCTGACCTCGTCCACGTAACCGCTACTCGTCGACAACCCAGTGGTCTGCTCGCGCAAGCCCTCGGGGGGTATCACAGAGGTCGCGGCCATCATCTCCGTGGACATGTTAGTCAGCGTTGCGAGGCCGTCTAGCCCGATCGCCCGCAGGTCGCCGGCGTACTCGATCACCCTCCCGTGAAACTTCTCCACGTCCTTCAACCCGAGTAGCCAAAGTGCTACGTCCTTACCCATCACCATGTGTTTGAGGGAGCCCCTCAGCACGACCTTGACGGTCTCGGGGACCGAGAGCCACGTGTACCCGTAGGATAGGGCTACCGCGACGTCTGTACTGCCGAGACCCAGGGCGAGGGCGCCTGTGACGCCCACCGTGGGCGTGTGGCTGTCTGCGCCTACCACTATGTCGCCTGGGCCGGCCAGGCCGTTCTCGATCACGAGCTGGTGGCTGATCCCTTCGCCGGCATCGAAGAGGCCTAGCCCGAACCTCGATGCAAACTCCCTCATCCTCTTGTGAACAGCCGCAGCAGCCAGTGTCGGTGCCGGCGACGCGTGGTCTATAAAGAAGAAGGCCCTGTTACGCGCGTGCCTCTTCTCCAGCTTGAGCTCGTTGACTACAACTTCTATGACGAGAGGGGCAGTACCGTCGTGCGCGTAGACCAGGTCAACGGGTACAAAGACCATGTCTCCCGGAGAGACATCCTTGCCAAGCCTTTCCGACAAAATTCTCTCGATGAACGGCACCGAAATCACCGCTTTTTCCTCAGCTGGGGGTAGTACTTCGACGCGATCTCCAACATCTCCTCGTCTGTCAGCGGCTGCGTCCTACCAGTCTTCTCGAAGAGCTGGACTATCTCCTCGAAGATCTGTTGTATGGCCTGGCTGTCCTTCGAGATGGAGTCCTCGCCCAGCATCTGCTTCAACCAGAAAGCCACAGCAGCCCTGCCCGAGTGAGGGGTGATCTCGACGCCGACGGGTATGCCCAAGAGGTTGTAGGGGTCGAAGGGCAGGTAAACCTCGGGGTTCTTGAGCAAACCGTCAGCGTGGATTCCAGCTTTAGTCTTGAAGGCGTTCTTGCCGAGTATAGGGAGGTGATCTGGCACCCTGTACCCCATCTTCTCGAACAGCTCCCTGACCCTCCCCAGAGGCCTCAGGTTTATGTCCGACAACCCCTTTATGCCAGCGTAGTGGATCGCCATGACCTCCAGGGGGCAGTTGCCAGCCCTCTCCCCTATCCCCAAGAGTGTGACGTTGGAAGAGGCCGCGCCGTAAAACCAGGCTGCTAGGTGGTTTGCTACGACTAGCCCCAGGTCGTTGTGCCCGTGGAACTCGATGTCCTCCTCTCGCAGGCTCGTCTCCTCCCTGATTCGCGTGACGAGGGCTGGGATACCCCGTGGCGGCGGTACGAACTCGAAAGGCATCCCCACGCCCAGCGTGTCGGGTAGCTTGACTTTCAGCTTAACTCCGTACTTCTCGCTCAGGTTGATCAACTTCTGGAGGAAGGGTATGACCACGTTGTCCAGATCAGCCCTAGTCACGTCCTCTAGAGACGCCTTGACCGTGATACCCCTCTTGAAAGCCTCCTCCGCCACGCTAATGTACTTACCGATAACTACGTCTCTAGTAGAGTTAAACTTGTAGAGTATGTGGTAGTCCGATATCGACATCAAAACGACTGCCTCGTCTAGACCTGTCTCGGACACCAAGTTGAGGTCCTGGAGATTGGCCCTGATCCACGCCACGGGCTTGGGGTACTCGTAGCCCTTCTCCATTATAGCCTTTGCGAGAGCCCTGTCGCGCCCCGTGTAGAGGAAGACCTCTGTTGAGCGTATAGACCCCTTGCCCCCGATCTCGTGGAGTAGCTCGTAGATCTCCAGCCCTTCTTCCACAGTGAGGTACTTCCACCCCTGCTGTCCATCTCTAAGGGTCGTGTCGGTCAAGTAGATCTTGGAGAGGTCAGCCTTAGCCCAGTTAACGACTTTGATCTTGGGGGGCTCGCTAAACGGGAAAACGTCTCTAAACAGCCTGTCCATGGCTTATCGTGGTATACCTAGAGAACCAGCCCATATATAAACGTTAACTTTTGACATATAGAGAAAACAGCTAAAGCACTAACTTGTACGCTTCTGACCATGCTTACTCGTTTAAGTATAGACAGCCCTTGACCATGAGAAACCCGTCCCTCCCACCATAGTACCCCTTGAGTACGCGGGCGACCCGGTAACCCCTCTTTGTGTAAAGCCTTATTGCCCTCTCGTTATCTACGGCAACCTCTAACACAAAGCACGCTGCTCCAAGCCCCCTCAACTTCTCCTCGAGTTTCTCGAGGAGGAGTGACCCGATCCCTCTCCCCTGCCAGCTAGGAGCCACGGCAATTGAGACCACGTGCCCGTAACTTCCCTCGACCACCCCAGCGGCGTACCCAATTACTCTCCCACCCACTTCGGCTACTATTACAACGCCGTTACTCATCGTGGACAGCTCCTCGAAGACCGCCCTGTCGTAAGCCAGGTCTGGTGGGAAACACTCCCGTTCGATCTCCAGCAGCGCGGGGATGTCTTGCTCTTTGAACACCCTTATCTCGATCCCGGCCACCGCCATCAACACGACCAGGCATCACGTGATCTCTTTAACTCCTAATATTCTGACCGGCTCGAACGTCTATCTAGTTGTGCTGATTTTGGGTTTTTTGTAATAAAGCATATAAAAAAAGACTACGTTTATATATTCCGACTTAGGAAGTATATAACCATAGGCGAGTGGTATGAGTAAGAGCTTGTTGGTAGCAATTATAGTGATAATAGCTGTTGTTGCAGGCCTTGTAGGCTATTACGTCGCCAATGTCACGCGACCAAGTACAACAGTCACTACACCGATGCAGGTCGCGATAGCATTCGTCTTTCCTGGAAGCATAACAGATACGGCATGGAACGAGGCCGGGTATCAGTCGATGTTATCGTTTGTCGGAGCTCACCCCGAAGTCAAGTACGCGTGGGTTCAAGGAGTGTACGACCCCACGCAGATCGTTAGCGTAGCGAAGTCGTACGCCCAGCAGGGATACAAACTAATCATAGGTGTCGGCTTTCAGTTCGGCCCGCCCTTCGCACAGATAGCCAGCCAGACTCCGGGCGTCTACTACCTCGCTATAGCTGGAGCTAAGGAGTACGTGGGGCCGCAGGTAAGCGGGGCCAACATTAGGACTGACCAGTCCTGCTTCGTCGAGGGGTATATAGCCATCCAGGTGTCTAAGACGAAGCAGATAGGCTACGTAGCCGGAATGAACGTGTCCGAGCTCGGTCTGTGCGAGATCGGCCTGAGGAACGGTATAAGGTACGCCGGCTACGACCCAGACAAGGTCTTACACGTGGTCTACACTGGTGATTTCCACGACGTGACAAAGGCTAAACTGGCCACCGAGAGCCTCATACAGCAGTACCACGTAGACGTCATAAAGTCCATGGGTGACGGAGTCCAGCTCGGCGCCATAAGCGCTGTGAAGGAGTTCCCCGGCGTCCTCATAATGCCGAGCTCGACGTATCACCCAGAGCTATACGCCGAGCAGTTGCTGGTAGGGGAGGTGTGGGACTGGAGCGCCGTGTACTCCCAGTTCTACAACGACTACCTGTCGGGGAAATTAGCTAGTGGGGGCCAGTACTACTGGGCTAGCCTAGCCAACGGCGGGATCAAGCTGGTACAGGGTAGTGCGTGTCCAAGCGATTCATGGCAAAAAGCACAGGATATAATCAAGGGGATCATAAACGGGACTATAAGCACTGGGTTCACTCCTTAGTTTTTTCTGCCCAATCACCTTAGCGGTGGCTCTCCATGAGTTCTCGCGAGTGTCAAGCTATAGTCGAGATGCGAGGCATAGTCAAGAGGTTCCCAGGGGTCGTAGCCAACGACCACGTCGACCTCAAGATCTGTAGGGGCGAAGTTCTAGCCATACTCGGCGAGAACGGTGCCGGTAAGACCACCTTGATGAACGTTCTGTACGGTCTGTACCTCCCCGACGAGGGCGAGATATACGTTAAAGGGAGAAGAGTGTCGCACCGCTCGCCACGTGACGCGATAGAGAACGGTATAGGGATGGTTCACCAGCATTTCACGCTAGTGGACGACTTGACGGTAGCCGAGAACGTAGTTCTAGGGGCAGAGAAGTTTAGAGTTTTCTACGACCTGGAGAAGCTGGCTAGGGAGATCGACGAGTTCATGAGAACCATCGGGCTCTACGTAGACCCCTTGAAGAAGGCACATGAGCTGTCGGCAGGCGAAAAGCAGAAAGTCGAGATACTGAAGGCGCTCTACAGGAAGGTGGAGGTTCTAATTTTAGACGAGCCGACATCGGTTTTATCGCCGATCGAGGTGAGAGAGCTGTTCAAGACCGTGCGCAACCTGAAGAGTACGGGGATATCCGTTGTCTTCATAAGCCACAAATTAGACGAAGTTATGGAGATCGCGGACAGGATTGTGGTCATGCGTGGAGGCAAGGTGGTAGGTGAACTCGCCAGACATGAGGCGACCAAGCAACTGCTCGCAACGCTCATGATAGGTTCGAGAGCCGTTAACATCGAGGAGAAGTTCGGAAAGCGTGTTAGACCGGCCGGCAAACTACTCGAGGTAGTCGACTTGTGGGTGAAGGGCGACAGGGGAGAGGACTCCCTGAAAGCTGTGAACCTGGTCGTCAGGAAGGGCGAGATCGTCGGTATCGCCGGAGTCGCTGGTAGTGGTCAGAGAGAGCTCGCTGAAGCGATATACGGCTTGAGACCCGCGTGGAGGGGTAGAATTCTGCTAGAGGGGAAGGACATCACTCGCGCTCATACAGTCGAGAGGATAAAGATGGGGGTATCCCTGATCCCCGAAGACAGGTTGAGATACGGTGTTGCGGCTGAGCTACCGGTTTACGAGAACATATACTTAGAGAAGGTGCATCTCGAGGGTAGGAAAAGCCTGCTCGACAGGGTCGGGTTAAGGGTTCTCGACAAGAGGGGGATGGTTGACTACGCTAAAAAAGTCGTGGAAAAGTTCAGTGTGAAGACCCCAAGCGTTTTCACCAACGCGGGGAAGCTGTCAGGGGGGAACATACAGAGGTTGATAGTGGGTAGAGAGCTCGAAAGAAAGCCGCTCCTAGTGATAGCGGACGAGCCCACAGCGGGCTTAGATATCGCCGCCACCAACTTCGTTAGAAAGACGATCGTCGAGATGAGCGAGGCGGGCGCGGGTGTACTGCTGATCTCGAGCGACCTCCAGGAAGTACTCGAGTTGAGCGACAAAGTCGTCATACTATGTAACGGTGAGGTTATGGGCGTGTTCAGGCCCGGTGAGCTGAGTATGGAGGAGATCGGTCTGTTGATGTCCTGTGCGAAGCGAATGAGTAAGGAGGAGGTTGAGAGGGCTTGGGGTACGTGATCAGGATCAGGCCCAAGCCTGTTAAGCCTCTTGCTGTTGTACTCGCGCCGGTGGCCAGTTTCGCGCTAGCCTTCATTGTTGGAGGATTATTGATGGTATGGGCCGGCGTCGACCCTGTATCCGGGTACACAGCGTTTGTCCAGGGCTCGTTGACTACCTTCCCGGGGTTCATGCAGACGCTGGTTCAGGCCACGCTGTTCATGCTTATGGCGACTGGTATAGCCATATCGAATAGGGCTGGTGTCCTCAACGTGGGCGCCGAGGGGCAGTACATTGTGGGGGCGATCCTCGCCACGTACGTGGCAGTCGAACTACAACAGACCCTGCACCCAGCTCTCGTAGTCGTGTTAGCAATGCTACTAGCAGCTATAGGGGGAGCTCTCTGGGCCCTTATACCGGGTGTTCTCAGGGGTTACATGAACGTGAACGAGGTCGTGACAACCGTTATTCTAAACTGGCTCGCTTACAGGGTCCTCCAGTGGATAATAAGAGGCCCTCTCAGACTACCCGGCCCTCAGCTATACCCCATGTCGCCTCCAATAACGGCCACGCTACCCGTCCTAGAGCCGTCCTCGGGGCTGAACGCCGGTCTGATCGTAGCAGTTGCCTTGGCCGTCTTCTCCTATCTCATGTTGTTCAACACGGAGATCGGGTTCAAAATAAGGGTCACTGGGTCAAACCCCGATCTAGCCCGGTACGCAGGGTTCGGCGTGGAGAGGGTCGTCGTCCTGAGCATGAGCTATAGTGGAGCACTAGCCGGGATAGCGGGGGGCGTGGAGGTGCTTGGTAACCTTCACTACCTGTTCGAGGGGATCTCTATCGGCCTAGGGTACACCTCGATCATAGTCTCACTGGTGGCCAGAGACCACCCACTTGGCGTGATCGCCGCGTCCATAATGTTCGGGACGATTTACAGCGGTAGCTCGTTCCTACAGACCGCGACCCACCTAACCTACACGTTCTCGAAGGCCCTGGAAGGCCTGATATACTTGTTCGTTCTAGTGACCACGCTCTTTGCGTTCTACGAGATCAAGCTCGTGAAGGTGAGTTGACGTGAGCCTCGACAGGGTCGTCTCGTCGGTCCTATCGCTTGGCGTCACACTGAGTACGCCGCTCGCAATAGCCGGCATAGGCGAGGTTATCAGCGAGAGAGCCGGCGTCATAGACCTGGGCATCGACGGCATAATGCTCCTGGGGGCTTTCATAGGCTTCCACGTATCTCTCCAGACAGGCAACCCGTACCTAGGGTATCTGGCAGGCGTTGGAGTCGGGGTTTTAATGGGGTTGATCCTAGCAGTCTTGTCTGTCTACCTTAAACTCAACCAGGCTATCACGGGAATGGGCCTCTACTTCCTCGGCTTCGGGTTGTCGGACTTCTTCTACAGGACCATATACGGCGAGAAGGAGGTCTACCTCCCACCACCGACGCCGCTAAGCGTGCCCGTGCTCGCGAATATACCCGTGATCGGCCCCCCGCTCTTCCAACAGCTCGACATGGTGTACTT
>JAGDWK010000076.1:0-10618 GCA_023256015.1 Thermogladius sp. | reverse complement strand
GAGCCGCCGTAGCTCAGCCCGGCTAGAGCGCCGGACTCATACGGGTGGTACGTCACCGAGGTTGGTGGCCCAGGGGAGATCCGGTTGTCCCGGGTTCAAATCCCGGCGGCGGCACTCGCTCCTATTTACAAGTCCCCGTCTTCTCCACGTGGACTACTCTAAGCCTCTTGGAGATCTCGCCTAAGACCTCGTTAAGCCTAATACAGGCGTCCTCAGCGCTATTACCGTAGGCAACGATCGTCACCTTCACCGGCCTCTCGGCATGGGTCTTAATGTAGACGTCGCTCAGCCTCCTCAGGTCTCTAATGTAACCGTCCACCTCGGCCTCCACCATGTGGCCTGTCACAATAGACGCTTTCACGGAGACTCTCCCTGTTACCTTTTGAAGCAGTGGCTCAACGTACCTCTCGAACATCTCCCTCATCTCGGCCGGGACTCCCGGCAATGCGATGACGAGTCTCCCCTGGAACTCCAGTAGGAACCCAGGCGAAACACCAACTTCGTTTGGGAGAGGCCTCGCTTTTTCAGGTATGAACGCCGCCTTGACGTACTTGTACGCTTCGTCCCCGTACCTAGCCTTGATCATGTTGAAGGCCTCCTCGTTCTTATCGAGCTTCAAGCCCAACGAGCTGGCGATCGCCTCTGCTGTGATGTCGTCCTCGGTGAAGCCGAGCCCCCCGGTGGTCACTATAAGACTGGAAAGCCCTAGCAGTGCCCGTAGCCCCCACGAGATGTCCTCTATGGAGTCTGGGACTACTAGGATCCTGACTACCTCGAAGCCGAGGTTAGTGAGCTTCCTAGCCAGCCAGTTGGAGTTGGTGTCTAGAGTGACCCCCTTCAGTATCTCGCTCCCGATCACCATTATAGAAGCCCTAGCCTTCAAACCTCTCACCCCTCATGGAGACCCTCATCGCGTACAGGGACTTAACCCGTTCGACTCCGTTTATCTCGTCGATGAGGGACGCCACAGGAGGGGGCACGAGGCTCCTCCAGTCTCCTCCCTCGGCCATACGCCTTCTCACGATACTGCCACTGACCCCCTCGACGAGGGGGGTCTCGTAAGTCCTGTACCCGTACTCCTGGAACAGCATCCTAACAAACCTGTTGTTGCTGAATACAGCCTCTGCTCTCGGGGTGTAGTTCAACACGTGCCTCGGCCACTCGTAGTTGCTTGGGACGTTATCGACCGGGACGATATAGGACCGCTCGTAGAGGGGGCCCAGCCCCCTCTTGACCATCTCGACCCTCTCCCCGGCAGTAAAGGGGTTCTCCATCGTGTAGCTGTACTGAGCGGCGGCCACGACTACCACGACCTCGTCGTAGGTTGACAGTATGTGTTTAACGCTCTCCAAGTGCCCTATGTGGAAAGGCTGGAACCTCCCTATGAATAGGGCCCTCTTCAAAATCTTTCGACCCTTCGCTCGTACTCTGGAGACCACTATAACCCTCGCAAAGGTATAACTCTTTCACCCGCCTTATAAGGGACTTATGCTAGAGTTGAGTACTGAAGAAGAGGTAGCCCATGTCTCTAGAAGGCGTAGCTGAGCTACCCCTACACGAGGGCTCTGTGCCTACATGGCTACTAAGGATTATGGAGAGGATGTCTCTAGCAATACTCAGGATCATGGTGGAGGAGTTCGGCCCAGACAAGGTCGTCGAGAGGTTCAGTAGCCCGCTGTGGTTCCAGGGGTTCAACAACGTCATAGGTATGGACTGGGACAGTAGCGGGTCTACAACAGTGCTAACTGGTGTTTTAAAGAGCGTCACGTGGAGGAGCCCCGACCTCGGCCTCTTGGTACTCGGCGGGAAGGGGGGCAACGCCAGGAGGGTCCCGCAGGAGGTCGCGACCGCTACTAGGCTCTTCGACCTAGGCGACGAGAAGGCCCGCGAGCTCGAGAAGGCGTCGAGGCTGGTAGCTAAAGTGGACTCGGCCCTCTTCCAGGCAGGCTACACTCTCTACCACCACGCCCTCTTCCTGTCAGAGAACGGCGTCTGGAGCATTGTCCAGCAAGGCATGAACCTAGAGAAGAAGACTGCGAGGAGGTACCATTGGAAGCATGGTACGAGTTTCTTCAGCGACCCCCATGAGGCAGTCTCCGGGATTCCGTCAGGCAACGTTTTGAACATCGTCGACTCCAGAGCCGAGGGGATTAGGCGCGTACTAGACGACCTAGTGAAAGAAGGGCTAGAGAGAGTCTCCAGTCTCTATAGCCAGGTCTACAACAGCCTGAAGGGTCAAGTGAGCTTGACCACCTACCTTGCAGAGACAGGCTCGGGCTCCATAACGCGGGTCGCGTACGGCGACAAGGGCCTGCTGGTCTACCAGCCTCTCCCGCACCCCTTCGAAGTCCACAGGCTGTTTAAGAGCATAGACGTCGTGGTTGACGGGTTTGAAGACCTCGTCTTAGCGAGAGGCGTGGGAGCTAAGACCATGAGGGCGCTCGCCCTGGTGAGCCACCTCGTCTACGACGAGCCGCCCGGGTTCGACGACCGCGTAGACACCCCTCTAGACCCGTTCGTGTACTCGTACGCGATCGGTGGGAAGGACGGGGTACCCTATAGGGTCAGGAGACGTGAGGCAGAGGAAGTCGTGTCCACACTAGAGGACATCGTCAACAGGGCCAAGCTAGGGGACAAGGACAAGCTCAGAGCGTTCAAGAAACTGAGGGAGTTAAAGATAAGGGTTGTGGGAAAGTACATTTAGCCCTCGCTACTTGATCAGTACGTTCGACACGTCCATAGACTTCACAGGCATCGCACAACCTTTTCTAACGCAGATTACCTCAGCTAGTATACTGACAGCTATCTCCTCCGGTGTATCGCTACTAATGTCGAGGCCAGCAGGCATGTGGAGCCTACCCCTGAAATCGGCTAGGTTGAAGCCTTCGTCCATTAACCTCTTCAACATCCACGCACACCTGCTACGGCTACAAAGAGCCCAGACGTGGCCGGGGAACTTAACCTCGACCAGCTTCTTGAGAACCCTGTAGTCCGTCTCGACCTCTCCATAGGCGATCACTAGGACGTCGCTCTTGACGAACTGCAGCTTTCCGACCTCGTCGTCGGGCTTCCCCACGATCACACTCTCGGCGTAGGGGTAACGAACAGGGTTGGCCAGCTCTTCCTTATCGTCTATCACGATGACCCTGAACCCGACCATGTTTGCGATGTCCGCGATCGGCTTGCCGACGTGGCCCCCGCCAACCAATATCAGTCTAGGAGAGGGCTGTACGACGTTTATGAAGATCTCTACGACTCCTCCGCACAACTGGTTGGTCGGTATAGCGTCTTTAGGTATGTTGTCTCTCCTCAGAGCCAGCTTCAAGAGCCTGGGCTTCCCTTCGCTCAGGGCCTTCAATGCCTCCTCGATCACTATCTTCTCGAGGCTCCCCCCGCCAATAGTCCCGTACTTGGCCCCGTCCTCCGTAACTACTATTTGGGCTCCAATATCCCTGGGACCACTACCCTCCTTGGATATAACGGTTACCACTGCTACGCTTCTGTTCTTAGACAGCTCCTCTATCAACTTACTGTAGAGGAACTCCGGCCTCATATCTTATCCTCCTCGACGACGTTTATGCCCCTTAACATTAGGAGTCTTCTAATCACTTTGTAATCGCTCTCCGTGAGGTCTTTAGAGAGCTTTATCATTACGTGGAAGCCTCCTTGACCCATTATAGGCGACCCCTCGAAGAAGTACGCTGGTTGGTAGTTACCTGTCAAAAGTATCGGGTTGATGTCGTTCAACACGTCCTGTATGTCCCAGTGCGAGTATGCCTCCTGGATTATGATCGTCCTCCTCGTGAGCCTCGCAATCATGCCGGTCACTTGTTGGATTTAAATCGGAGCACACCCTATTAAAGGCGGACCAAGAAGGCTTCGAGGACTCCGCTTAAGTGATCTATGATGTCCGTGTTAACAGCCGGTTTCATAGCAGCTCTAGCTCTAATGATAGCCACACTGGCAGCGGGGTTGAAGCCTTACATCTCGGTCCTAGCCTCGCTCACGCTGTTCTCGGTATTGGCGTACGGACCTGCATTCCCCGTGGTTTGGTGGCGCGCTGTCAACCAGAGCTTTCTTGTGACATTCGCCTCACTGGTCGCAGCTATGTACCTTGCCGAGCTGTACCGGGGTAGCGCTGTTTCTAGGCAAGTGGTGGAGTCGCTGGAGTCCGTAAGCCCTAGACTGGCGGGCGTCTCGATACCCGCGGTGATCGGCCTGTTGCCGATGCCTGGAGGGGCTTACGTCTCGGCCACCTTAGTCAACGACGTGTACGAAAGAGCCGACTTAAACCCCGAGGAAAAGACCTTCTTGAACTTCTGGTTCAGACACATATGGATCACCGTGTGGCCGCTATACCAAGGAGTGATAATAGCCTCGTACATAACCGGCATGGACGTGAGAGAGATCTCCTTGAACAACATCCCCATAACCCTGGCGAGCGTAGCCTCGGGTCTACCGTTCCTCTTCTACTTCATGAGACTTAGGAACTCGGTCAAGAGAAGGGGGTTGCGGGGCCTCGTACACCTGTGGCCCTTCGTATCCATAGCCGTCCTCAACCTAGTGCTCAACATCAACGTCTTCTTTTCGGTCTTCATCACAATACTGGCCTACACGCTAGTATACAGAGTCAAGTTGGAGCACCACGTTAGAGCCCTGAAGTATAGTTTGAACCCCCATATTCTAGTCCTAGTCGCCGCGAGCCTAGTGTACGGGTACGCTATATCCGAGAGCGGTCTAGCGTACGAGCTCGGGGGCCTCCTCAGGCCCGTCGAGGTCTCCATATTCGTAGTAACGGCCCTCATCGTGGTGGCTACGGGGTTCGAGTTCACCTTCAGCTCGATCGCGTTCCCCGTCTTCAGGCCGTACTTAAACCCGGCAAACGTCTTCTACGGGTTTCTGGGCGGGTTTACCGGGAGCATGCTCAGCCCGGTCCACGCCTGCCTCGTCCTCTCAGCCGAGTTCTACAAAGCCAACCTGAGGAGAGTGTACAAGTACCTCCTACCGGCGACTGCTTTGTCTGCGGTAACGGGCCTCATATTGAAGATGGCCCTGTAGAAGACACGCTTCGTCCGCTCATCGGCTAGGGTCAGGCAGTCGAAACGGCCTCAGGCCTCCTCTTACTTACGAAGACCGTGTGTGCGAGCGGTTCGGTGTAGATCTGGGTCCCCGTTAGCCTGAGCCACATCCAGTAGCTTGTTCTCTTCTTGAACCTCCTGACGCGGCTCGTCGACGCCCCCGCTTGTTATGGGTGATTTCTTTGTTTAAAAGGAGGCGGGTAAGGATAAAATAGTCCCGTAAGCTAAACTAGGATAGAAGGTGTGTAGATGAGTAGTATACAACAACTTTTCGAGAAGGCAAGCACCTTTGTAAAGGAGCTCTCCAAGCCTTTTGTGGGGCGTGACGAGGAGGCTTTGGTCATAAGCCTCGGCGTCCTGACAGGAGAGCACGTTATCCTGGTCGGCGAGCCGGGTACCGCGAAGTCGGCGATGGCGAGAAGGGCGGCCGAGCTAATAAACGCCAGGTTTTTCAAGTACCTGCTCACGAGGTTCACAGAGCCGGACGAGCTCTTCGGGCCGATCGACATAAATGCGCTTAAGATGGGAAAGTACGTCAGAATAACCTCTAACAAGCTCCCTGAGGCGGAGATAGCATTCATAGACGAGATATTCAACGCCAACTCTGCCATACTAAACACTCTTCTGACGCTGATGAACGAGCGGATAATTTACGACGGCTACAACGAGATAAGAGTCCCGCTGTGGACGCTTATATCGGCGTCTAACAACGTACCCGACGAACCGGAGCTACAAGCCTTGTACGACAGGTTCCTATTTAGGCACTTCGTAAAGCCGGTCGAGGAGGACAAGTGGAGTAGCCTACTAGACGCGGCCTGGGAGATCGAGGTTAGAGGCTTCGGGGCGACGAAGCCCGTATTATCCATGGACGAGATAAGAGAGCTATACAAGCTGGTACTCTCGGTCGACGTGAACAGCGTGAAGGAGAAAGTCCTACGTCTCTTCGCCATATTCGAGGACCAGGGAATCCATATAACGGACAGGAGGAAGGGGAAGAGCCTGAAGGCCCTTGCGGCGATGGCGGTGCTCAACGGCAGGATGAGGGCTGTCGAGGAGGACTTGATGGTCTTGAAGTACGTAGTAGCACGCGATAGGGAGGAGTACGAGAAAGTCTACGGCATCTTGCTCGAGGAGGTCAAGGCTAGTGAAAGGCTCGCGAGAGAGCTCGCCGAGATCGAGAACAACGTCAAGGAGGCGTTCAGGTACATCGGCAAGTTGTCGGACCTCGACCCCAGGCTAGTCGACTACTTGAGGAGTTTCGAGTCGGTGAAAGAGAGGGTCAAGCGGCTGGCGGAGGAGTCTGGCGACCAGCGGATCCGGGAGAGGGCCAGCAAGCTCTTAGTGGAGGTCGAAGAGCTAATTGAGGTGATCAGGAAAAAGCTCTCGCTGTAGTGGTATTGATGGCCAAGGGCGTGTTGGCAGGCGTTAACTACGACGACCCAGTCGTCAAGTACAGGGGTTCGAAAGTAATAAGGCTCATAACGTTGATCCAAGGCCGTAAACCGCCAGACCTAAGCGAGGCGTTGAGCACCGACTTCTTCTACTCCTTCTACCTCCCAGCACCCGTCCTCGTAGAGGACGTTGAGAAGGCTCTAGAGAGGCACTACGCGATCGTTAAAAGCCTACTGGAGTCGCGGAGGTTCAACGAGGTCAGGAGTAAGACGGTACTCGACTCTTTCACCAGCTCGCTGGCGGCCTCTGTTTTCGCGAGCGAGCTTATCAAGGCAATCGAGGAGAGTACGAGAGGTTATCACCCGAGTGAGGGGAGGGAGGGGCAAGAAAAGAACATCCGAGAGAGAGTAGAGAGGGCAGTAGAGGCGACAGCGCGGATCGTAGACAACGTGAAAGCGCTGAAGAAGATGGCCGAGGGGGATCAACCGGGGTCTTCGAGCCTGTACGAGATAGAGGAGTACTCCATGGACTTGTTAAAGCTAGCAAGGAACCTGGACGTCTCGAAGATTCTGGAGCTAATCAAGGGTCTTAAGCCCTGGATGCTCACCACAACCGAAGAGAAGCAGAACTTCAAGCGGGGCGAGTACGACGGGTACGAGCTCGGCAGGGACGTCGAGAGAGTGACGTCTTCGAACCTGGCCCTGCCAGAGGAGCTGTTCGACCTCAGGTTTGTCGAGGGGCGGCTTTTACTTTACAAGAAAGTCCTAAGCAAAGGCAAGGGGCCCGTCTACGTCCTCCTAGACAAGAGCGGTAGCATGGACGGGTTAAAGATGACGTGGGCTAAAGCCGTGGCGCTTGCGATCTTCATGAAGGCGAGTAGGGAGTTCAGGGACTTCTACTTCAGGTTCTTCGACAGTATAACGTATCCTCTCGTCAAGATCGAGAGAAAGCTGAAAGCCAGGCGAGTTGTAAAGATGATAGACTACATAGCGAGCGTGAGAGGGAGCGGGGGTACCGATATCACGAGGGCTATCATAACCGCGACAACAGACCTGAGAACGGGGCGGACGCAGAACGTCTCCGACATAGTCTTGATCACTGACGGGATCGACAGGATCGCCGAGCAACAGGTCGCTTACGGGCTTAGGAAGGCCGGGGCAAGGCTGATCACAGTCATGGTCGGCGGCGAGAACAAGAGCTTGAAGAAGATATCCTACAGGTACCTCAAAGTGGAGAAGTTCGGCTCAGGAGACCTACTAGCGGTTGTTGACGCGATCCCAAGGTAAACTCGTTACTCGCTGACAAGGCGCCGGCGTAAAACCGGGTTTAACACCTGGACCAGAACCGATAAGGCTAAGAGAGCAACCGAGGCCGTGAGGTACACTAGGCCTTCCACGCCGCTCCTATACCTCGCGAACTCTATCCTACTGTAGTAGACCGTTGAGTTCCAGGGCTGGATTAAGACGTACGTCTGGTTCACGGTATTGAAGTACCTTGACATGTACTGGACACCTTCAGTCCCTAAGCAGCCCTGCCAGTAGTCTAGCCCCACACCGGGGGTATATACGGCTATCACGCTGGCGTTCGTCCTTACGTTTATCAAATAACTCCCGTTAAAGAAGTCTAGGACGCCCAGCTCGTACCCTACTCCTGTGATGTTGACCTTGTCAAAGGGCCTGTCGGCGACCCTAGCATACCAGCCGGTCATGACAGGGCTCTTCTCTACTGCGACCGTGTAGTAGGTGTACGTGGACAGCGCGGCCACGACTAAGATGAGTACTAGTAGCGCGTGTATCTTGTCCCAGGCGACGTTGGCCCTCGTCCTCGAGATCGCCAGGGAAAGTACGCCCAGACCTACGACTAGCAGTAATATTTGGATCCAGTCCGGGCCATAGCCCCTAACGACCAGGACATCGCCTCTGTTGGCCGGCGTTATTTGTAGAGCCGGCACGAATCCGGACAAGTAGGTACTAGCAGATACTCCTCTTGCGTCGTTGAAGTCCGTGACCACGACAGCTACACGTCCCACCGGGGCTATGTAGATGCTTGTGTTGTCAGGGAAGACGCCGTATAAGACAGAAGGCTGAACTAGCTGCTGGACGACGACAAGCGTTACCGAGACCGCTACGTAGACGAGCAAGAGCTCGAACTTGAGCGCGGACCCAGGTTTATCCAATCGGGTCGACCTCGGGAGCTTGTTAATAGCACAACTAGGATAAAAATCAGGCGTTCGAGGAGAGAACCAGCGCGAGGCCTATTAGAGTTGAGTAGAAGCCGGGCTGCTTAGACTCGTCCCTGAAAACGTCCAATACTTGGTTGAGGTCCGAGCCCAGGGCCTTGAACAGCTTTAACGCCACGCTCCTACAGTACTCCAGCGACTCGCTGTCTTGGAGGTCCAGTAACTCCGCTCTTTTACAGTACCAGCCCGCGTATAGCGCCTCTTCGACGAGTTCCTGGTCGATATTAGCGTCCCACATCTTCTTCAGGTTCAGTTTCGAAACATGATCAACAAGCCCTTCGTAGTAGCCTAGCGGACCCACGAGTCCGAGCCAGTCGTTGATGCTGGCCCAGATCAGCTTGGTAGCCTCGAGTTTCTCGTCCTCACTGCCCACCGTGTATAGTGAAAGAGAGACATCGATAGAGTACGAGATGGCTAAGAGCCTTTCTTCGTCCTCGAGGTATTCGTTCTCGTCGGCTAACGCGTTGCCGGTCACTTCAACAGACATCGTTACACCAGAATTGAATGCCCAGAATAACGGTTTTTAAGCCGTCGGGTCTGACCTCATTTAAAAGCCTTGTACGCATTAGAAAATGGAAAGTTTAGCCAGCACCCGTTGAGGCGAGTTAGTAGTATGGAGCAGGACTTCAAAAGAAGGATACTGGAAGTTCTGTCTGTGACCACGCTTGTCAACTTCCTTACAGGGTTTAACGCGAGGCTCGCCATAGTGGGGCTACCTACAATAGCTTCTAGTCTCCACGCGGACTTGTGGCAGTCGATCTGGATTATCCAGGGGTACATGCTTGGGTCTACCATAATTCAGTTGGTCGTTGGTAGACTAGCAGACCTGTATGGTAGGGTGAGGTTGTTTAACCTCGGTATAGCTATATTCGGGCTTTCCGCTCTCTCAGCCGGTGCGGCGCCAAACCCGATAATCCTCATTGTATCGAGACTGCTCCAGGGTGTTGGAGGGGCCTTTCTGATGTCGTTAACGATCACACTGCTCACCGACTACGTCCCCAAAGAGAGGTTAGCGACGTGGCTAGGCATAAACCAGGTATCATGGAGAGTCGGCGCTCTAGTCGGCTTGACAGTTAGCGGGTTCATAATCGATGCCCTGGGGTGGAGGTGGGTCTTTCTAGTCCAGTTCCCGATATCGTTGCTCATTCTCTTGTGGTCTCAGGCGAGGCTGAGAGACATCTACATACCGGTGGAGAGACCTGTCGTAGACATCACTGGTTTCACGCTGTTCACGGCCTTCATGTCGACCCTACTCGTAGGGTTGACGCTCCACGGATACGGTTTCGCTGACATTTCCCTAGCGACCCTCGTTCTGAGTTTCGTGGCCCTAACGCTCTTCGTCTTCAACGAGTTGAGGACGAGGAGCCCGGCGCTCGACCTGCGGTTGTTTAGGTCTTGGACTTTCACGGGTGGTATAATAGCGCAGCTGCTCTACTCGGTAGGGTTCGGGGCCTCTATGACGCTCCTAGCACTCTACTTCCAAGTGGTAGAGGGTTATTCCCCGAGCCTGACAGGGCTGCTGATAACCCCGTACGAGCTGGCCTTTCTGGTCTTCGGGGTACTAGGAGGCTACCTTTCCGACATCGTCGGATACCCGATCGTGTCCTCTGTAGGCCTCGCTATCTCGTCGTTCTCGTTATTTGGCTTGTACACAGTCAACACCACAGCACGCATACTTATTTACGAGTCGCTTCTAGGGGTCGGTACAGGCCTTTTCGTTTCACCAAATACGAGCAGTATAATGTTGTCTGTCCCTCCAGAGAGGCGGGGTGTGGCGTCATCGCTCAGGACTATATCCTTCAACGTCGGGTTCGTGGCTAGCTTGAACATAGCCGTGCTCTCAATAACGAACTACGTCCCCTACAAACTGGCATCAATGCTCATAACCGGTGGTCAAACAGCCTCGACG
>JAGDWK010000059.1:27578-29230 GCA_023256015.1 Thermogladius sp. | reverse complement strand
CCCGTGGATTTTAAATTAAAAGTGTGTAGGAGCGCGCGATAAGTCGATGGATGAAGCCGTATGCCAAGAGTGACCATCATACGCTTGGAAGAGGCGCGTGATTCGGCAGTCGAGTCCCTGAAGTACCTGGCCTCCCTCGCGGGCGACCCCTGCCCAAGCGTTTTCAACGCGTGGGGTTCCAGCTATGTTTGGTTCTCCGGTGGTCGGCCTAGAGAACACCACGAGCTAGTGTATGAGTCCATCAAGTCTAGGTACCCGCGTGCGAGCCTCGTCTCGGTCGTCGGTCCGAGACCACTCACAGCCCAACTCCTGGCTTGGGTAAAAGCGAGCTCCGGTACCGATTTCTACTTCGACGAGTCGCCCGTGGACGAGTACAACCTGGTCTACTTGCCGGTCTCGGCGTTCGTTGAGAGCATCGTTAACTCCTCGCCCTTCGAGAAGAGGTACCTCTCAGATGTGATAGCCTTGAACTTGAAGAGCCTCATAGTCCAGTTCGGGGGTATTTACTTGGAGATAGAAGAGGGGATTGCGGGAGTCCTGCCCCGAGACGTTGTAGAGTACTTCATAGAGCTCGCTGGTCTATCCAACGTTATGGTTGGCTCGAACGTCGATTTCTGTCGTGCGCTCGGGGAAGCCGCTAAGCCCTCTCCGCGTCCGCCGGGCTAGTCTCGGGACTGCCCGCACTCGCCTGGGCCCTTCCTCGAGGCCTTCACCAACCTGTATATCCTGAAGACGGCTATAGCGACTACTGCACAAGCTGCACACAACTCGAGGAGTGAAAGGTAGCCCTCGGCAGTAACGCCTTCCGGGACTGTAACGGTGAGGTTACCCGTGATTACACCCTTTAGCCGGGGGGTCCCTCTTTCTCCCTGATCGATTGGTCTAGCCACTCCAGGTACTCGTCACTACCCGAAACCACCGGTAGTGCTATGATCTCGGGAACCTCGTATGAGTGGAGGCTTTTTATCGTCTTCTCTACACCGGGTAGCTTGTCGGCTCTAGTCTTTGCGACGAGTAGCACTTCGTTGGAGGTCTCGATAGTCCCTCGCCACCAGTACAGGCTCTTGACAGCGTCGACTATGTTTACGCACGCCACTAGCTTCTCCTCGAGTAGAGCCCTAGCTATCCTCTCCGCCTCCTCGCGAGTGGCCGCGGTGGTGAGGACGACTACCCAACCACCCCTCATGGTGATCAGCCCTGGGGCCCGCTCATCGGTTCGCCGGTAATACCACTCATCACCGTACTAGCATTATTTAGCCCTCAACCCTTATATTTTCGGGAGCTCTGTTCTGCCTGGCAAACCCTATGTACACGTTTATAATCCTAATGCTCTGGAGGACCTCCTCGTCTAGGAAGCAGTCGGACTCGACGAAACTGCCGTCGACGAGCTCCATCCTGATCTTCTTGAACCTCCTTTTGCCACTGCAGTCTTCGATCTCGGCCTTGGTCGCCAAGCCCCACATTGCGAGGGACTCGAGCAGTCTGAGAGAGCAACCCTTGCGGCAAGTGACGTAGTTCTTGATCACCTCGCTTAACACGACTCACCCCTCGCAAACCACTATGGGGGCTCCCAATAAAAAACGTACTCGTAATGACACACCCGACTCTTTATAAACCTACCATCTTGGACTCAACGATTGGAATCGGTGTGT
>JAGDWK010000059.1:20292-27478 GCA_023256015.1 Thermogladius sp. | reverse complement strand
CACCCGACTCTTTATAAACCTACCATCTTGGACTCAACGATTGGAATCGGTGTGTCGTATGGGCGTGAACTGGAACTGGAATAAGGAGCAGGAGTCGATAGCGGACAAGATAAAGAAGTGGTTCAACCCTGACAGGGAGCCTCTCGAGAAGAAGGCTATAATGGCCCAGTACAGGCTGAAGACGGCGATATCTAGGATAAACAACTACGTCGAGAAGCTGAACGAGAGGGACAGGGAGCTCTTCAACAACGTTGTCGAGGCGCTAATGAGGAGAGACGAGAAGAGGGCCAAGATCTACGCGAAGGAGACCGCCGAGATAAGGAAGGTCGCTAAGCAGCTACTGACAGTACAGTACGCGCTCGAGCACGCCGCGTTGAAGCTGGAGACGTTCCTGATCTACGGCGGTGCCATTAACGAGGTTGGGCCCGTAATAGGCGTCATGAAGCAGGCGCTGGGTATACTGAAGAGCGTCGCGCCGGACATCTGGATCGACCTACAGTACGCCGTTAGAGAGCTCGAGACCGCCATGGGCTCGAGCATTGTCGACATATCTGCCGACATCGAGAGCGGCCTAGACAGCGAGGCCAGGAAGATATTCGAGGAGGCCAGGATAATAGCCGAGCAGAAAGTCAAGGAGAGGTTTGCGGAGCTGCCGAAGACCATCGGCGTACCAGAGACCGAGCAGGGGAAGGCTTCACCCACAGCCTAGTGGTCGTTACGCTTACTTGATTTTTTGGCCAATTATACCTACACAATCAGAAATACTGTTTTGTATCACCTTGCTAGCCGCTCTCAACTCGTCGAACCTGTTCTCGTAGTCCTCCAAGTCCGATGGGTTGAATTTGAATACCCCGGCCCTCGTCTTGACCGTTATACCGTCTGGCCGGATCTCAACGAGGTTATCCCCGGACTTTACGACGAGTGTAGACGAGTCGGAGTTGAAGGACACCATTCTCCGCACCGGCCTCAGCTTGGATATAGTGAAGACGTTTCCGTCTAAGGTTAGGTAGGTGTTCTCGCCGACCGCGACAGTACTTCTCTCCCCCAGCTTGGCGCTCGACAGCCTGTTCTTGAGGGTCTCGAGAAAGTCCGCCATCTCGCCAACGGACTTAAATATCCCGGCGGCCAGGCTAACCTTCCTAGCGTCTAGCTCCTTCGACCTCGACACGACGTTCGACTCGATCTCCTCCCTGACCCTGTTGAGCATCTTGACAGCCTGGTCAAGCAGCACGCTTAGCTCGGGCATTCAGGTCACTCTCTGCCTCGTAATCAACCAAAGAGCTTATAAATCTCATCAACGACGTCTCTGTCAACGACCCCGATCACACTACCTTTCTCTCTCAACTCTACAACGGGCTTGTCAGCGAAATCGCCGACTCTACCTGCCACGCTGTAAACCTGGTTCAAGCCCCTTAAGGTCTCTTCGAGAACCCCTAGCTTGCTCGGCGGGACTGCCGCAACTATGCAACCACTACTCAACAACTTCAACGGGTCGAGACCCATCGCTTTGCTGATCTCTCTTACTGCAGTGTCTACTCTGATCATGTCGAGGTCTACACGAACGTTCACCCCGCTCGCGACAGACACCTCCCTGATAGCCTGGATAACCCCGCCCTCTGTTGCGTCGTGCATCGAGTCCACGTAGGGGGCTATGGACAGAGCCGTCTTCACCACGCTTATCTCTCGCAGGAAGTTCTTGGCCTCGCCTATCAGGGTTCTATCTACGCCCCGTTCTGCCAGCTCTTCCTCGAAGTCCCACGCGACGACGCTGGCGCCCTCCCCGCCGACCCTACCCACGATCACCAGGTAGTCCCCTGGCCTAGCCCCTGAAGTGGAGACAAACCTGCCCGTAGAGTAGCCTATGGCCGTCATGGATATGATCGGTCTCTCCAAGTACGGTGTGACCTCTGTGTGCCCGCCTATGACCACGCCCGATACCTCCCTCGCGGCCTCGCCCATATCTCTGAATATCTCTTCGACTTCCCTAGCCCCCATTCGCGGCGGGAGGAGAACGACCGGCAGGAAGTACCTCGGCTTAACCCCTCTGACAGCGATGTCGTTTGCGGCCACGTGGACAGCGTACCAGCCTATTCTCCAGAAGGCCGTTGTGATCGGGTCGCTGTGTACAACTAGAAAGCCGTCCTTTAACCTGATGACCGCCGCGTCCTCGCCTAGTTTAGGCCCTATAACCAAGTCGACGTCGCTGGTTGGTAGAAACCTGATGAGCCTACTAAGCTCTTCCCAGGATATCTTTCCCCCCTTAGTAATCGCCAAAACGTCCCACCCCGTCTGTCACTTTAGCCTAAATCTATACCTCTTGGAATTTAATCGTAGCCCGAGCCTCTCGGCGCACTCCCGACACACGTAGGATACCGTGGACTCCTGTACGAGACACTCCTCGCAGCCCACCCTACCACAGACGCGGCAGTACCCTATGGAGGGCCTAAGCCCGCAAATCTCGCATAGGGTGCTGGCGCAGACCACGCATAGGTTCTTCGAGTAATCGAAGTCCTCTTCGCACACCCACCTACCGCAGGCGGGGCACTTAAGTACAGCGGGTTTAGACTCGCATACATCGCACAGCCTGGCCTTAAACTCCATCCCTACAACCTTTATGGAAATATCGTGGTGTCTCCAACTAATATCTAAGACGTGGGCGGTGTTGGTGGAGGACTCTATGAGGCTGAGAATAAAGGTCGTCGGGTGTCTCGACGTTATAGACGAGGACCCGCGAAGGCTCTTCGAGCTCTTGCTTCTGGGGATAGACGAGTGCCCGCAGTCAAAGATCTACATCGAGGAAGTAGACCCACGGGAAGCAGATGGTCAGGGGGGTTCGACTCCATAGAATTTCACGACGTTGTCGACCATCACCCTATAAGCCATTTCCTCGCTTATCCTTCCCGAGGCGATCAACGAGTTCACCACTCTCGCTATCTCCCACGGGTACGCTGATACGCCCGGACGCTGGTTGTCGTCTATGAAGTCGGACTCGACCAGTACCTCGCCGTCGAACCCGATTGTCCTGTCCAGGTCGTGCTTAACGGGAACCGACACGGGTAGTCCTCGTTGGACGCAGGCCTGTGCGGTCGCCGTGTTAGCGTGGTGTACGAGCACCTTAGACCTATCTATTTTAACCAGGCCGGTCAGCATGTCTACGAGGTGGCACGTAGCCCAGCCAGACTGGTCTAGATGGAGGTGGACTACGGCCCCGAGATCCCTCGCGAGCTCGAGAGCCCTGATCATCACTGCCTCCGAGACAGATATTCTGCCGAACGAAGTCCCGTAGTGCTGCCTACCGACCTCCCCTATCCCGTCAATGACCCCTTCCTTTATCTTCGACTCGATCAACTTCAACACGCGCTCGGCGAGTGTGTAGACTTCCTCAAGCCCTAGCCCCTGCTTGTTGTAGGCGTCTACCTCGGCTGGGTGGAAGCCTGCGAGGAGTTTCACCTTGATGCCTCTCTCCCTCAGCAACCTCGCTTGTGAGACCAGTATGTCGAGTGCCTTTTCGAACGAACTAAGAGTGGGCGTGTTGAACCCGTAGTGGTAGGGCGGCAGGCTTACCAGGCCGACGAACCAGAACCCCTCCTTAACGAGCCGGTCTACGATACCCCTCGCGCCGACGCCGCCCACGGGGTTGAGGTGGAGGTGCGCGTCGCTAAATAGTAGTCTCGCCATTTTCCTCTCCGTTTATATCCTGGTCAACAAAGAAATAATAGAGTGAGCTTTAAAACGGGGACTAGTGTTTTGAGCGAGAAGAAAAAGAGGCCTCTCACGGTTTACTTAGACGAGGACTTATTTAGGGCTCTAGCGTTTTTGTCAGAGAAAGAGGGGTATCCCTCTATACTGGACTACGTCGTGAAGCTTATCAAAGAGAGAGTAGAGGGGGCCGAGAAAGGAGGCTTAGAAGACAGTGTGAAGGCCAGGGTCGCCAGGATCGTCCAAGACGAGTTGAATAAGCAACTACAGGTGATAGAGAACCTGCGGAGACAGGTGGCCGAGCTGTACGAGAGGGTTGACTACTTGACCAGCGTGGTCGAGGAGATCAAGTCGAGGGCCGCAGAGGTCTCGGAGCAGAGAAGAGAGAAGAGAAAAACGGGTATTGAAAGGCTGAGAGAGGAGAAGGTCGTCTTCGAGAGCGGCCTACCCAAGAAGCTTAACCGCGACGCGTTCTTTAACTACCTGCGGAGGGAGGGGGCGGTCGTCATAGAGACTTCCAAGGAGAGGATCGCCGTCGACCCCGACTTCTGGGAGGACTTCAAGACAAAACTGTTCGAGAAGGCCGCCACAAGCGACGAGGACGAACTGCGCAGGGCTCTCGGCGACAAGGGTTTTATGCTCTTCACTAAATTAAGAGACGACAACCAGGTGATATACGACCCGGTCACTAAGAAGTGGAAAAACCTCGTTAATGTGACGGGGTAAGCTAGTTGTCATCGGGTAGGGACGAAAAGCTCGTCGAGTGGTTGTTCAAGAACGTGGGCATCGAGAAAGAGACGAGGGCCATCACTGTCGGGAAGTACTTTACGATCGACGGTTACTCCCCGCGGCCGGTCCGCGTTGTCACGCACATACACAGCGACCACACCGTGGGGTTGAGCGAGAGCCTGAGAGTCTCGAGCTATATCGTAGGTACACCTCTTACCCTCGACCTGCTCGAAGAGCTCGTCATCCACGGTAGCGGTCTACACAGCCTTTTCAGAGCGAAGAGGAGGTCGCTGGACTACGGCGAGAGGTTGGAGTACCAGGGTTCGTCTATTACCCTAGTGGAGAACTCCCACACCTTTGGGGCGTCATCTGTTCTCATAGAGCTAGAGGGGCGCCGTGTAGGCTACACGGGAGACGTGAAGCTAGGAAACAACACGCGGGTTATGAGAGACCTAGACGTTCTTGTCATAGAGTCGACCTATGGTTCACCGAGATACAGGAGGCCGTTCAAGCACAGCGTCGAAGAGATACTCGTGGATACTGTGAGGTACGGCTTGAGGAAGTACGGGAGAGTCCACGTCTACGGCTACCACGGCAAGCTCCAGGAAGCAATGCACCTCTTGAGAAGAAGCGGGGTAGAGGAGCCCTTTCTAATGCCCGAGAGAGTCTACAGGGCTACAAGAGTACTCGAGAAGCACGGCGTGAGGATAGGAGAGTACTACAGGGAGAGGGATGGGGACGGGTTCGAGAGGTACGTGGTTTTCAGGCACTTCAACCAGGCGAAGTACCGCAAGATAGACGGCTCCACGCTCAACGTAGTCTTAACGGGTTGGGAGTTCGAGAACCCGGCACGCCAGGTGGACGAACATACCTGGGTTATCGCTTTGAGCGACCACGGGGACTTCGACGACCTGGTCGCCTACGTCGAGATGTCGAGCCCGAGAGTAGTGGTCGTAGACGCGTCCAGGAACGGGGAGCCGTACGAGCTAGCCCGCGAGCTGTTCCGCAGGGGCTACGTTACTTTCGTGATGCCCGGCACGGGTGAAGACAGGGTTGCTGGCACTCGTTAGGCACCACATGATCGGTTCCATCCTGATGGGCCCTGGAGGGTCAGAGTACGTCTCGATAGAGACGGCAATCTCGCTGAAGAAGGCGGGTTTCGAAGTCTACATAGACTCCCTCGGTTTGAGGAGCGCAGACAAGCTTTACTCTTTGTGCGAGTTCTACGGCTTAAACCACGACGAGCTACGCGGTGTAGGGTTAGGCTATCCACAAGAAGAGCCCGATATCGTCGTTAACACGAGTGGAGACGTGCTCTCCGGGAAAAGCCATGTGGTCTACCTCCACTTCCCCTCGTTCCTAGAGGTGAACACGTACTATCCTGCTGTGAAAGGGTTCGCGAAGACCCTCGGCAACTTGTACTCGCTCCTAAACAACCTGATTTTCCCGTTCTACATCAAGTCCACGAAGGTCTTCCTAGCCAACTCTAGTCTCACGGCGTGGTTCTTCAACAAAGTGTACGGTATCAACCCCGTCGTGGTCTACCCGCCTGTGAACATCGATGACATCATAGGCGAGGAGCCGCTCCCGTTCAGGGACAGGGAGCGGAGGATCCTCGTTATATCCAGGTTTTCCCCCGAGAAGAACCTGGAGAAGGTGGTGAGTATCGGGAGGGCGGTGAAGGAGAGGGGCATCGACATGAGAATAACGCTCGCCGGGGCTTTCTCTGAGAACAACGGGTGGTACTTGAAAAAGCTCGTAGAGGAGATAGAGGAGAACGGCCTCAGCGAGCTGATCGACCTCAGGTTGAACATCTCGAGGTCAGAGCTGGTAAAACTCTACAAGACCTCGCTAGTCTACGTACACCTCACACCTATGGAGCACTTCGGGATAACCATCGTGGAGTCCATGGCGGCGGGCACCCCGACTATAATACCGAGGAATAGCGGGGCGTGGTTCGACATAGCAAACGAGGATACCTCGATAAGCCTCCCCTACACCTCGGTTGATGAGCTCGCAGACCACCTAGTCAGGTTAGGGAGGAGCGAGGAGCTCTGGAAGCGTTTGAGCACTAACTCCAGGCTCAGGAGTCTAAGCTTTAGCAGGTACAGGTACCACAAAGAGATATCAAGGATCATCGAGACGGTCGTGGGCTTGTGGAGGAGTAGGTGACCCCGCTAAGGTGGTCTAGGGTATAGTAGAGGTTCGAAACGCGGGTTTTATAAGGGCTCTACCAGGTTCAGTTTTAGTGTGTGATGATAAATCGCGGACGAGAGGAAAGCCGTGACGAGAAAGAGCCGAGCTGACACTACTTCCTCTTAGCCCTCTCGATCGCGTTCCGAATCCTCTGCAGGGCCTCCTCCCTGTTCCTCCAGCCAACGACCTTGACCCACTTACCCTTCTCGAGCTCTTTGTAGTGCTCGAAGAAGTGGGCTATTCTCTGCCTGACCATTTCCGGTAAGTCGTTGATGTCCCTGATGTTCTCGAACCTTGCGTCGATCTTCTCGTACGGCACGGCTATTATCTTCACGTCTCTGCCCTTCTCGTCCTCCGTCTCCAAAGCGCCTATAGGTCTGACTTTGATCAACGACCCGGGTAGAAGAGTATCGTACATGAAGATCAGGACGTCGACGGGGTCTCCGTCCTCCTCGAGAGTCCCCGGTATGAAGCCGTAGTTGAAGGGGTAGACCATCGACGTGAACAGGACTCTGTCCACCTGCACTATACCTGTCTCCTTGTCGATCTCGTACTTGACACC
>JAGDWK010000059.1:17144-20192 GCA_023256015.1 Thermogladius sp. | reverse complement strand
TTGACTACCTCGGGGGCCTTGTCACCTGGACCTATCTTGTCAAATATACTCATAGTTCTCCACCACCAAGACGCCGCGCTCCCGACTACCTGATCGGACTCGTGCTCTAACTACCTAGCTTGATCAGTACACTTGCCGGGATACCGTCGCGTAGTACAACTGTTATCTTCGCCTCTATGTCCAGGTTCGCCAGTGGGTCGAGCGTCTTCCTAATAGATTGGAGCACTTGGATGTTCTTGTTCAACCTCTCCACGGCCTCTTCGATCACTTTGCTCTCCTCCTCGGCAGACGGGTCTATTATCAGCTTCGAGTCCTTCAGGTCGATCACAGTAGACTTCTTAGTCTCGGCTACGCCCAGGCTCTTGAGGAGGTCCTTCAGCTTCTTCTCCTGCTCGGACCTCACGCGGACGTCTTCGAGCCTCCTGAGGAACTCTGCTAGGAGGGCCCTGTAGCTGTTGATCTGCTCGTCTATAAACTTGATTAGCTCTCCAACGGATTTAAACTCCCTGACGACCATGGACATATTTACACCACTAGGATATAATTCGAATGCTAAAAGTTAAAAATATTGTTTACTAGCAATGGACTGGATCACGGTGGGGATCTCGCTGACTCTCCTAGCTACGGGTATGCCGCTCTCCTGTAGGGCTTTGACCTTTGACTCGTAGTCGCCTAACCCCATCGATATAATAGCGCCCGCGTGACCCATCCTCTTCTCCCTCGGTGCTGTTCTACCGGCTATGTACGCTACAACGGGTTTCTTCTCACTCAATCCCGAGTAGTACTTCGCAAACCTCTCCTCGTAGTCGCCCCCGATCTCTCCGACGAGAACAACGTACTTCGTCCTCGGGTCTTTCAAGAGCTTGTCGTAAACCTCCACGAAGTCGAGGCCTGTCACAGGGTCTCCTCCTATACCGACCGCTACGGACACCCCTAGCCCAGACCTGCTAAGCTGCCAGGCCACTTCGTACGATAAAGTACCGCTCCTCGACATGATCCCTACTACCCCGGGTTTGTAGTAGTTCGCGGGCATAATACCCAGCTTCGTCTCGCCGGGTACGATCAGGCCGGGAGTGTTCGGGCCTACAATTGTTACGCTACGTGACCTGGCGTAGCTCACCATTCTCAACTCCTCGTGTAGCGGTATACCCTCGGTTATCACTACTATCAGTCTAACGCCGTTCTCGATAGACTCCAAAACGGCGTCGTGAGCATTCTTAGCGGGCACGAACACCACGGACGCGTCCACCCGGCCCACTTCGCCGATCGCCTCTCTGACCGTGTCGTAGACTCTCACCCCGTGGACCTGCGAGCCGCCCTTACCGGGAGTGACGCCCGCCACTATCCTGGTGCCGTACTCGAGCATGAGCTTCGTATGGAAACTACCCTCTTTACCTGTGATCCCCTGGACGATGACACGGGTACTCCTGTCCGCTAGCACTGTATCACCCCCTCGCCAGCTCTACGGCCTTACGGACGGCCTCGTCAACGTCCTCGTAGACGTCCAGCCCTACCTCCCTGAGAATTCTTGCGCCCTCCTCCTGGTTGGTCCCCATAAGTCTCACTACGATCGGTTTTTTGACCGGTGCCTCCTCGAGAGCCTGCCTAACGCCCATGGCTACCTCGTCGCACCTCGTCATCCCACCGAATATGTTGACCAAAACCACCTTGACACGAGGGTTCTCGAGGAGCAGTTTCACGGCTTCCTTCACCCTGTCCCTACTAGCCCCTCCACCCGACCAGACGTCTAGGAAGTTAGCTGGTTTTCCACCGTAGTACTCGATCAAGTCCATCGTGGCCATCGTCAACCCCGCTCCGTTGCCGATAACCCCGATATAGCCGTCGAGCGACACGTAGGTGAAGCCCTTCTCCCTGGCGCTCCTCTCCTCCTCTGTCAGCTCCCTACTCTTTAGACCCGCCAGGGCTGGGTGCCTGTAAAGGCTGTTGTCGTCTACCAGTATCTTGGCGTCTAACGCTACGAGGGAACCTCCACAGTCCACGACTAGCGGGTTTATCTCGACGAGCTCGGCGTCGTAGTCGATCATGATCCTGTAGAGACCAACGGCTATTCTCTCGAACTCGCCCCAGGCGGACGGTGGTAGACCAATAAACGACGCTATCGTCCTGGCAACGAAGGGCGAATAGCCTATGAACGGGTCTAGGTTGATCTTTAGAACCTCCTCTGGCTTCTTTTTGGCTAGCTCCTCTATCTCGACCCCGCCCAGCCTCGAGGCCAGGTAGACAATGCTTTTCGCAGACCTGTCGACCGTGACTGAGAGGTAGAGCTCCCGGTTTACACACACCTTCTTCTCGACAAGTACCGCGTCGACTCTATACCCCCTTACCCCTCTCTCGAAGAGCTCTGACGCTATTCTCACGGCCTCCTCAGGGTCGCTTGTGAACCTGACCCCGCCGGCTAGACCCCTACCACCTACAGGCACCTGGGCTTTAATAACGGACTCTCCAAGCCTCGCGACAGCCTCCTTGACCTCCACTGGGGAGCGGCAGAGAACGCCCTCGGGGGTCTTGATACCGTACTCCCTGAAAACCTGTTTAGCCTCGTACTCCAGTAGCCTCATGGCGACACCAGTTATTCTATAAACTCGCAACCACGGTATATAAAACACGTGTACGTCAGCATACTACAGTTGCGTACCTGTGAACAAGGCCTCCTAGTGCAATCAACTTGGACTCGTCAGTGACTACGACCAGATCGCCGTCGCCCCCGAGCTTCTCTAGAACAACTTGCGTCCTCGCAGAGTAGTCCGCCTGCGTGCTTCCAGCGATCTCTGAGACCAGGACAACCCTTACACTTCTAGACGAGGCGAAGTACCTACTGCTGATCAGACCTGTGAGGACAGCGCTATCGCAGACCGCAGACTCCACCGGCGACTGGGAGAGGCGGATGACCTCGTCGACGGTGTCGGGGCTCTCAACCCAGTAGCGTGTGATGCGTCTAGTGACGTCGTCGAGCTCTCTTGCGTACTCTACGTACTTGTCGTAGAGCTCCTCGGCGCCTCTGGATATGGCTTCCCTGAAGGCTCTCAT
>JAGDWK010000059.1:0-17044 GCA_023256015.1 Thermogladius sp. | reverse complement strand
TCGTCGACAACTATAACGACCCCTCGAACTCTACCCCCGACTCTCTCTAAAACTACTCTGAGCGCCTCAAAGACCCTCCTCTCTACCTCGACGAGTAGAAGCGGCGGCGTCGCGAGGAGTGCTCGCCCACTAGCCTCCACTATGCCGAGAAGCCTGCCAACACAGTTGTTGGAAGCGCGTTCCGTCAAATGAAGTCTCCTATTCTGTTCTCGTCAACTCTACCCTGATCCTCCACGGTAGTCTTCTCGAGCTGCTTAGCGAAGAGGTGTCTGTCCCAGCACAGCGTGCTGCCCCTGCAGTAAGTTTTGAGGGCTCCCGCTGCGAGCGCGTAGAGGAGTGCCTTGAGGGGGTCACCCCAGTCGACGTAAGCGGCGTTGAAGAAGGCGTCGAAAGCGTCACCCGCACCCGTTGCGTTCACTACCCTCCTAATAGGTTCAGAGTAGCCTCTGAGAACCCTCATACCACCCGTGACCACAACAGCACCCTCGCTCCCTCTCTTGACGACCACCATGTCTACGCCTCTGTGTAGAGCCTGGAGTACATTGGACACCCCCATTCTCCTGGCCTCCGATCTGTTCAAGTAGAGAACGTTGACCTTGCTGGACAGCCTAACAATCTCCTCTGGAACCTCGAGAGCGTAGAGCCCGGGGTCGTAGGTGACAATGGCACCGTGAGACTTTGCGACCGTCCCCAGCCCTTCCACGATGTCGGGGGGCACAGAAGCTAGGTGTACGACGCTCGCGTCCTTCACGAGGTTTCTAGGGATGTCGTTCAACGTCAAGAACTCGTTGGCGCCTCTGAACTTCACCATGTGCCTCTCCCCCTTCTCTGCGACAAACACTGCTACGACGCCCGGCTGCTCGTCGACAACCTTGACGTACCTCGTGTCGACCCCTATCTCCTTAACTTCCTCGAGCAACTTCTGGACTAGGACGTGGTTGGACGCAGACGCGACGAGGTAGACGTAGTGCCCGTAGTACGTTGCGGCAACCGCGTAGTTTAGCGCCGCTCCGCCGGGACTTATGTTCAGGTCTCTAGCGTAGATAGACTCGTCTGGGCCAGGTATTTTGTCGACGTAAAATAGAATGTCCACGTTTACGTTACCCACGCTGACGTGGACGGGCCTCAGGCTATGTTTTTCTCCTCTTTTCAAACCACTCACCGATCAGCGAGGGGGTCACGAACGCGCGCCCCCTGCTTGATGCGATGTTGTCCCACTCACTCAGGATCTTGACAGCCTCGTTGGCGACCTTTATCGCGTCCTCGACCCCTGCGTCGACAATGAACTCCTCTGTCTCCCTGTTAGCTATCGCGGCGCAGACCGCTCCAGACCTAAGCCCGTAGATGTTCGAGAGCGTGAATATCGTCGCAGCCTCCATCTCGAAGTTCAGGACTCTCACCGACCTGAGGAACTCGATTAGCCCCCTTTGAAATGGCGGTAGGTAGCCCTTGAAACCGGGTCTCTCCTGCCCGACGTAGAAGCTGTCGCTACTGGCGGTCAACCCGACGTGGTACCTTACACCCAGCTCCTCCGCCGCTTCTATGAGGGCCAGTACTACTTCGAAAGACGCGACCGCGGGGTACTCTGGTATCACGTACTGCCTACTTGTGCCGTCGAGCCTGACGGCACCCGTTGATATGATTATGTCCCCCACCTTGACCTCTCTCGTCAGCGCACCGGTAGTGCCCACCCTTATGAGCGTGTCGGCCCCGACCTGTGCCAGCTCTTCGACGGCTATCGCTGTGGCCGGACCGCCGATCCCGGTGCTAGTAGCGCTGATAAAAACCCCCTTGTAGTAACCGCTGTAAGTCACGTACTCCCTGTGAGTTGCCACAGGCCAGTGCTTCTCCCAGTACTTGGCTATCCGCGGCACTCTCTCGGGGTCGCCCGGTAGAAGGACATAGCGTGATACGTCACCCGGCTTCACGGCTAGGTGGTACACCCTACCCTCGGCGCTAACAGGCCTGCTAGCGGAACTCAACCTCTCCCCGGTCATAGAGCCCCCTCACACCCCAGCCTCCTCTACCTGGATGCTCGCCTCCATTGTATCGAGGTCTACGAGTGCGAAAGAGGACTTCCCGGTCAAGTAGCCGCAGGCCTCCCCCGGGTTCAAGACTAGCCTGCCCTGAAGTCTCTCCACCATCACCTTGTGGGTGTGGCCGAAGAACACCGCGTCTACTTCCACGCTTTTGGCCAGGTTTTTTACCAGGCTCTCCGTGTCCGCAACACCGCCGTAGCCGTGGAGGACGAGAATCCTCCTGCCACCTAGCTCTATTATCTTCGGCCCGCTATACAGCTCCCAGCCCGCCTCCGAGAAGAGCTTTGCCAGTTGTAGAACGTCGCCGTCATTGTTACCCAGGACACCTACCACCTTAACGCCCCTCAACGCATCCCGGAGGAGCCTTACCGCGAAAGGCGATATGATGTCGCCCAAGTGGATGACGGTCTCGACTCCAGCCTCCGTGATCCTCTCCGCGACCCTCTTTATAGCACGTATGTTATCGTGGGTATCACTAACCACTGCCACTCTCATGCCCGTCCCCCGTGAGGACCGTGATTGAGGAAAAAGTAGCTTCGATTTACTCTATCTTGACTTTGAACCCCTTCTTCTCAACCTTAGCCTTCTTTAATTTGACCTCCAGTATACCGTTCTTGTAAGAGGCCTTCGCCGACTCGGGGTCTACTTCGGTGGGTAAATTGACCTCCTTGTAGTACTTCCGGTTTGTGTCACTCGCTCTTATTATGAGCGTCTTTTTGTCCTCTCCAACCTCAACGCTGATCTTGTCCTTGTCAACGCCGGGCAGCTCGCACACCACCGTCACCTCATCGTCGCTCTCGAAAACGTCCACTAACGGCTCTCTCTCCTCGGTGATCATTGGCCTACCCTTAACGCGCCTAACGTTTCCGAACTCCTCTATTACCGGTTTACCGTCGGGTCCGATCGTCACCCTGAAGCCATAAACGTAGGGACCATAGAGCTTAAACCCTCTCTTCTCCAGCTCTTTGGTGTCGGGCGGTGCTCGCTCGAACTCCCTGAATATCCTCTCGATGTCCTCCATCATCTCGTCAAACATCTCTTCGATGTACTTGAAGGGGTCTTCGAAGAACCTACGCCTCCTACGCCAGTAATCCCAGTCGTCGGACACAACTGTCACCCTATTGTCTACTTGTGTGCCAGAGAAGATTTATACCTATGTCTCGAGCTTCTTAAGCAAATCCAGGTATCCTATATAAGCGTTCACTTTGATAAGGCTTCATGGGGGCCGCTTTGAAGATTGTGACAAAAGAGCTCAAGGTCTCGACGTCTAGCAGGTTTCAACTCGTTGACATAACCCGTGAAGTAGAGAGGGTCGTCGAAGACAGCGGGGTTAGAAACGGGCTTGCCCTCATTTTTGCCCCCCACGCTACCGCCGCTGTAGTTTTAAACGAGCACGAGGCCGGGCTGATAGAGGACATAATCCAGAAAATCGCCGAGTTCACCGAGCCGGGTCACAGCAAGTGGAGGCACAACACTATAGACGACAACGCCCACGCGCACATAGGGTCCGCTCTCTTCGGCCAAGAGAGGGTTTTGCCTGTTGTCAACGGTAGGCTGGTGAGGGGTACCTGGCAGAACGTGTTCCTCGTGGAGATGGACGGTCCCCGCAGAGAGAGGAGCGTGCTTGTCACAGTGATGGGTGAGTGAGTTGAGGCTCTACACGGCCACCCCTGAAGAGATACGGGCCGGGGAGGTAACCGACATATACTTTGTCAGGAGCAAGCAGATCCTCGAGGCTAAAAAACTCGAGAAGAAGGTTAGAATAGAGTTCCACGTAATGAAGCTGCCCAGGGGCTACGATTGGGCCGTCTTCACTGGACTAGAGGAGGCTCTGTGGCTACTGAAAGACATGCCGGTCACAGTCTACAGCTTACCTGAGGGCACCCTGTTCAAGGCCGGCGAGCCCTTGATGCTCATCGAGGGCTACCTACACGACATAATCCTCTACGAGACCGCGCTACTCGGTATCCTCAGGCACTACTCCAGCATCTCGACGAAGGCTGCTAGGCTGAAGAGGCTGGCCATGGACAAAACGCTCCTCTTCTTCGGCCTGAGGGCGGCGCACCCAGCCATAGCGCCGATGATCGACAGGGCCGCGTACATAGGGGGGTTCGACGCTGTTTCGGGTGCCATGAGCAAAAAGTATCTAGGGGTCGAGCCCCAAGGGACGATGCCCCACGCTCTAATCATAGCGTTCGGCGAACAGAGGGCTGCCTGGAAGGCCTTCGACGAGGTCGTCGACAAGAGCGTACCCCGTATAATGCTGGTGGACACCTTCTACGACGAGAGGATCGAGGCCGTAGAGGCCGCGAAGCTCCTAGGAGAGAGACTCAGCGGAGTAAGGCTCGACACCCCTAGCTCGAGGAGGGGCAATATGAGGGCTATCGTCGAAGAGGTGAGGTGGACTCTCGACATCCTCGGGTTCAAGCACGTGAAGATCGTTGTGAGCGGCGGGATCGACGAGAAGGAGATCGTTGCCCTACGCGATGTAGTGGACGCCTTCGGGATCGGGACCAGTGTGGCTTCACCGCCGAGTGTCGACATCAGTGCCGACATCGTGGAGGTCTACGAGGAGGGTAGATGGAAGCCTGTTTCTAAGAGAGGTAAGCTACCGGGGGCTAAGCAGCTCTACAGGAAGAGGCCTGGCCTAAACGACAAGGTACTACTCCTGGAGTCCGGGGAGGCGCCTGAGGGGTACAAACCGATGCTCGTCAAGTACGTGGAGAACGGGAGGCTCTTGGTCGACAAGCTGCCGTCCCCGCAGGAGATTAGGGCTTACGTGCTGGAGCAGCTCAGGGAAGTCCCGGAGCCCGTGGTGAACTGAGCGGCTTTAGAGGGGCGCTACGCTAAAGGCTGTCCCGGGCCCGATCACGTTTTCTGACCGCGTACTCGACTACCTCGTAGATGTTCTTGAACTCCTTGAAGACCCTTCCCGGGTTCCTCCAGGGGAAGTCGAAGAGTGACGAGAACGAGACCTTGTACAGCTCCACGTTTGGGGGGAGGTGGTTCCTCATAACGTAGAGGTTCTGCGCCTTGTCGTCCACGTACAGGACCCTCTCGGGTCTGTACCTGTCGATCAAGCTAGCAATGGCGTCGTGCCTGGTCGGGTAGTCCTCTCCGACAACTACCACCTCGTCGAAGAGGTCTATCAGCCCGTCGTAAGCCAGTCTCTCCCTCTTCAAGCCGTAGATGTCGTCCCTGTAGCCGACGTGAGCGATCACGACACCCTCTCTCCTCGCCTTCTTCAGCGACTCGACAACACCGGGCAGGACAACCGTCCTCTCGATCCTCCTCTCCCAGTACCTTGTGATCAGGTCGTCGAACAGCTCCTGTGTTAAGCGTGGTATGAACTTGAACCACCAGTCCTCCCTCATCAACCCGACCCCCTCGCTCAAGAACTCCGTGTACAACAAGAACTCCGCCTCCTCCCTCGTAATCCCGATCATTTCCTTCAGGTCCCTCATGTAGAAGTCGATTACACCCCTGTAACTGTCTACTAGGACCCCGTCATAGTCTAAAGCCAGCAGTACACTTGATGGATCCATAGGTGCCACGCTTGCTATACGACACGGTATTAGACCATTACTATTTAAGGCTTAGGAACAACTGCTACGCTGTCGTCGTAGGCAACAATCACGAGAGGTATGCTGTGCTGTCCTACGTGAAGTACTGCCCTGGCAGTGCGGAGACCCCTTGGCGAGATAGCTTCTCGCGCTTAGAGCGGGTCGTGGCCAAGTACGACCCAGTCGAGGTCCGAAGGCGTGCCCTCAAGCAGGTATTCGTGCCCTTCTACGACTCTGCCGTCCCCTACGTCGGAGAGCTCGAAATAGAGAGAGTGTACAACCCTGTGCTGAGGGCGCGCGAACTCTTGACCAGGGTCAGAGACAGGCTTGAGGTAGTCGCCGCCTCAATGACCCACGCCCTACTCCAGGTGGCAGGCCTCGACAGCCTCGGCGTTACTGGCTCGGTGCTACCCTCTATACACAACCCCGAAACGAGCGACGTGGACATGGTCGTCTACAGCTGGCGCGACTCGGTCTCGGTGATAGAGTTCGTGTCGGAGAACAAGAGTCTCTTCCAACCGTTCAGTGACGCTAGACTACGCTTGTGGGCTGAGACCAACGCAGAGGCGACAAGCCTAACCAAAAGCGAGGTTCTGAAGTACTACCGGAATTACAGGAGAGGTGTCTTCCACGGCACAGAGTACTCGATCATCTACAATTCCGGAGTACCTGGCAGTCTCCTAAACCTCCCGTCCTTCAAGACTATGGGTATCGTCGCGGTTCAAGTCGACATCGAAGGGGGTTTAGACGCGCTCAACTACCCTACTACTGGAAGGGTGACCAGGTGGAGACAGGTGGAGGGGGCCGCACCGCCAATGGACATACGCGAGGTGATGTCTTTCGAAGCCACGTATATTCCCCTATTTTACGAAGGGGGGAGGGCCGTTGCGAGAGGGCTGCTACAGTGCAGCGATACTGCTGGCTACTGCAGGGTCTTAGTTGGCGGTCAAGAGTATAGAGGGAGCGTTATATGGGTTGGTTGAAATGCGGGTCTTGGTAGTGCACGGGCTCAGGGGTCTCCACGCACTAGCACGCTTCGTGTGCTTAGCGTCCCTGAGGGAGGGCGTCAACGTCGTACACTTGGCGGGGGACGTAAAGAGCCCTAATACGGTGAGGTACCTCGCGGAGTCCTGTGGCCTAAGGGTTATGGGCTTCGCTGGTAGGATAGACGACGAGAGCGTTGTCAAGGCTTTCAAAGACTACGGGGAGTATGTCGAGTCGGTTGTGCTGGAACTGGGGGGTAAAAAGATCCTCAACATCGGCTACAACCCGCTGCCCGAGAGGCTTCGTAGTGCTAGGGAAGTAGACATACTCGTAACCTACTTTGCCCCTCTCGAGTCTGTACGGCAAGGTCTCGCCCTGACTAGCCCGCTCGTGGACAGGGTGATCGCGAGGACTAGACCGCGCAGCGTACTGATTACAAGTTGCAGAGAGACCAGACACCTCGGCAGCTTCACATGTCTGGGCGAAGCACTGCGCGGGTTCTACGCGACCATCGACCTCGGCCCACCCGGGCCCGTAATTGTAACTAGCACGTTCTTAGATAGCCATTTACGACCGCAAATATGATTATATAATCCTCTATCCGTGTATGGAGTTACCGTAAGGGCCCTGTAGGTGCTTAAGTATTGAGCCTGAGAAGGCTGTTCAACCCGGAGAGCATCGCTGTGATAGGTGCCAGTAGACACCCCGAGAAGATAGGTCATATCATCCTAAAGAACCTCATTGATTACGGGTTCAAGGGAAGGCTGTACCCGGTCAACCCCGAGGCAGGAGAAATACTGGGCCTGAAAGCCTACAAGAGCGTTCTAGAAATAGAAGACGAAGTCGACGTGGCCATCATCACAGTACCCGCTGACAAGGTCCTTCAAGTAGCTGAAGAGTGTGGGAGGAAAGGCGTGAAGTTCCTGGTCGTGATAACCTCCGGGTTCTCCGAGGCAGGAAACGAGGAGGGCGAACGCAAACTCGTCGAGATCGCGAGGAGGTACGGCATGAGGGTTCTCGGCCCCAACATATTCGGGTACGCTTACACGCCCAACAGAATCAACGCCACCTTCGGGCCGAAGGAGATAGCCCCCGGGGGTATATCGTTCCTGACGCAGAGTGGGGCCCTCGGTATCGCGTTGATGGGTTGGACTCTAATGGAGGAGCTGGGCATGGCGGCCCTTGTGAGTCTCGGTAACATGAGCGACCTAGACATAGTGGAGATCTCGAAGTACCTAGCAGACGACGAGAACACTAAAGTGATCACGATTTACCTCGAGGGCCTGAAGCCAGCGTCGGGGAAGGTCTTCATCGAGGAGATGAGAAAAGTCGTCATGAAGAAGCCCGTGATCTTGATCAAAGCCGGAAAGTCTGCCAGGGGGTCGGTAGCCGTCGCTAGCCACACAGGGAGCCTGGCAGGTAGTGGCAAAGTGTACGAGGCGGCTTTCAAGCAGGCAGGCATACTAGAGGCCGAAACCATAGAGGAGATGTTCGACTGGGCAAGGGCGTTCTCCCTGTTAGACCTCCCTAGAGGTGACCGGACGATCATACTCACAAACGGCGGGGGTGTAGGGGTCCTAGCCACGGATGCCGCCGAGTTCCACGGTGTTCATCTGATAGACCCCAGCAGCTCTCTCAAGGAGAAACTGAGGAAGACGATGCCCTGGTTTGGAAGTGCCAGGAACCCGGTCGACCTGACAGGAGGGGCCGTAGCAGACAACTACGTACAGGCTTTAGAGATACTCGAGAACTCCGAGGAGGTCGACAACATCATAGTTCTGTACTGCAGGACTGCTGTTCTAGACCCGGTCGACCTAGCGAAGAGGTTGATAGAAGTGAGGAAGACGATGACGAAGCCGCTTATAGCTGGTTTTGTCGGGGGAGAGGACGTAGCAAAGGCCATCAAGTTGTTGAACAAAAACGGTATCCCAGCCTACCCAAGCCCCGAGCGGGCTGTGGGCAGTCTAGCCGCTATGTTGAAGTACAAGAAGTTTAAGGAGAAACTCACTAGTGCTGCCTAGCCTGGTTTTAACCGTTTCCCCTCAACCTATTCCCGACCGTTTACCCCCCGTGGTCTACAGTCGCTGGCTCATTATTCGGCGCCCACTATTGCATGCAGCACGACAAGTCCACCCGGAGGTCCGCGTCTCCCAAGACTATGGCGTTGCTCTTAACGTCCATGAACAAGTTGATGCTTCGGAACTCGACCCCGGCCTCTATCGCCTTTCGGACCGAACGGCAGATCTCTTTATCTACCTCACAGTAGAACTTGAACCCCCTGGCGTTGGGTATGCCTGCGATGAATACTACGATTGACCGAGTCCCCTGCCTCGCGAGTCCTGCGAGGTGCTCGATCTGCTGCCTACCCCTCTTGGTCGGGGCGTCGGGGTATGCGGCAAACCCTCCCTCCAGCCTCATCACGGCGCTCTTCAGCTCGACGAACGCGGCCCTGCCCCGGCAGTCCAGCATAAGGTCCAGAACCGAGTTGCCTACCCTGGGGTTCCTCTTCGATATAGAGCACTCCGCGAGCCATGGAAGCCAGCCTTGGCGCACTGCCTCCGCGAAAGCCTCTTCTTGAAGCCTCGTGTCTATGAGCGCTGCGTACTCACCGTCTTCTACGGCCACGAGCCTCAGCGGGTGCCTGCCACCTCTCGCTCTCAAGCAGTAGCCGACTCTCCCCCTCGTCAGGTAGCCTAGGAGTCTACCCGTGTTGTTGGTGTAGGCAGTAGCTAAGGAGCCGCCGACCTCTACTTCGACCGTGAACCTCGTAGCCCTCTTAATGATGTAGCAACGCACTACGTCGCCCAGCATCAACACTTGAAGCAATTTGTCACCGGCTTAAGCTGGGTGGGATCTAATCACTTGATGCGACTACCCGGCCTAACGGGCTTTTCGACGGTTACGAGTACAGGTGTCTCGGTGTCTGTTGCCAGGATCATACCCTGGCTCTCGAGCCCGAAGATCTTCTTCGGCTTCAGGTTCGCGACTACGATCACGTACTTGTTTACGAAGTCCTCGGGCTTGTAGAACTCGGCTAGCCCTGCCACCACCTGTCTCTCGCCCAGCTCGCCGAGGTCGACGACCAGCTTGATCAACTTCTTACTACCCTGGACTCTCTCGGCGTGTCTCACCAGCCCTACCCTGAGGTCTAATTTAGCGAAGTCCTCGTACTCCACCACGTTGCTCAAACCGAGCACCACGTGAGTGTATGTGGGTGTCGAGATAAATACACTTTTCCTCTCCTTCAAACTCCTCCTAGCTCATTCCTGCTACGATTCTTTTGTAGGCCTCTATGTAGTTGAACTGGTTGAGCCGGCGCATCATGTCCACGAATATTTCCGCCGGTGCCTTGTCCAACAACCCACCCCGGGCCTTCACGTGCCTTTCCACTTCCTCGTCAACGACTCGCGGTAGGTGTCTTCTAGCGACCTCGTACAGCCTATTCAGCATGAGCTTCCCGTAGAGCAGTATCTCGTTCGCCTTCTCCACGAGCTTCCTCACGTCGTCACCCTCGAGAGCGTTGCCGGCCTCCGCCAGGAAAGTACTAAAGCGGACCCCGGTGGTCAGCTCGACTATAACCCCCTTGTGCCTGTTCACGCTCAGTACCCCGCTGTGCTTGTACCCGGCAAGCCTCGCCACCCTGAGGACGTAAGCTGCTGTGCGAGGGTCTCTCGTGGACAAGTGTATGATGGGGCCGGTCGCGTTAAGCCACAGCCTCCTGACGACCGGCTTCTTGAGTAGGGCGTCCAATTCCGAGTAGTCTAGCGGCACGTGTTTCTTGAGCACGATGTTGCTTTCCTCTCTGCTCCACGGGTACTTGGAGTCGCTCACAACGATCCTCCCACTGCAACTACTCAGGGTGTAGATGTCCCTGTCGAGGTTGAACAACACGAGGACTGGCAGGAGGTCCTTGTCGAGGTACCCTATCTCCAAGTCCTCCCACAGCCTAGACCACAGCTGCTTCTTAAATTTGTACCACGACTTACTGTCGACGACCAAATACGCTCACTTATTTAACAGACATAACTACTAGAGGATATTAACCACCGACGGGGGCCGTGCGCTTGATCGGCATCGTATACAGCGTCAACGACCCTGCGGGGGCGGGGGCTGCTGCTAGACTTGTCCGACTCGGCTTCAGGAGGGCGGAATGCCGTGCTGTAGAGTGCTGGTCTAGACCTGGAGTGACCGTTGCCGGTTTCGATAAGGACGTAATAGAGTTCGACTTCCTGGACGACGCCATGCCAGAGGCCGAGTACTTCATCGTACTGTCTAGACACTCCTCACAAGCCGGTGTCAAGAGCTACACTGTTCACCACACAGGGAACTTCGGCGGAGAGGCCCTTTATGGGGGTAGACCTGGAGAGCTGGGCATCGCTAATCCAGCGGTGGCGTTCGGTCTCCTCAGGGAGCTGGTGAAGAAGGCGGAGGCGAGGGGTAGACTAGACGAGTACAGGGTGAGCTACGAGGCCACGCACCACGGACCGACCAGCCTGAAGAAGCCGCTGACGTTCGTCGAGATAGGGAGCTCGCAAACCGAGTGGGCCGACGAAGTGAACCACGAGATATTAGCCGAGAGTGTAGCCGGCCTGCTCGAGAGCGGGCCCGCTGAGTGTAGGCCTGCGATCGGGATCGGGGGCGGGCACTACCCGTGGAAACACACAGAGTACTCGCTTAGAGAGAGGGTCTGCTTCGGGCACCTTTTGCCGAAGTACGCGATTGAGTACCTGTCAGCCGAGGTCCTGGAACAAATGATCAGGAGGACCTATGGGTCAGTCGAGCTCATCGTAGTGGAGAAGAAGAGCACTAGACTAGAGCACAGAGTGATGATAGAGTCGTTTGCGGCCAGTAAGGGGCTGGAGGTCGTGTACATATAATAGGAGGACCTGTACACGCGTGCTAGCTAGTCGTCTAGACGCTCGGTATGCTCACTTGTACATCTTCGAAGTCCGTCCTCGCTAGTTTCTTCCAGACGAGCCTTAGAGTCATCACCTCGGGTCTTTGACCGGCCTGGACCCCCACGACCTCTTCCACTCTCCCACCTGGTGGTGGAGGAGTCACTCTCTTGACGCCTCTCACGAAGCCCTTCTCGAGGACTATCAGAATCGCCTCGTCAGGCAGTGTTTCTCCCACGTTGGCGATCTCGACTTTTAAGCCCAGATGCTTGTCGGCGACAACCGGGGCCACCCTGGTTACTTTGAGTGAGGCTCTCTTAATTTGGACGCTGCTCGATAACACATTGAGCACGAAAAGGGGGCTGAGACCCTCGTTAGAGAGCTCGAGCACCTTACAGAACTCGCCGTCCAGCTGAGTGTTCAACAGCCCCTTAGCCGTTAGCCTCCTCGTGCTGGAGCCGTTGCTAAGGGTCACATAGGTCGGGGCTGGGGAGTAGGCTACTATGTCGACTTTCGAGCCGCCGTGTTCGCATAGCTCGCTCATCCTGAACCTCTCCCCCTTGTCCAACAGTAGCAAGCCCGAGTACTGCCTTAGCGTCGTGTAGGCCTCCGACTGGCTGTACGCGACGATAAAGCCTATAGACTTCAAGACGGCATCGCCGCCTCCCTCGTGTCTGATGGTCATGTGGACGCGGGCCTTACTAACGGACTCGGGGGTGTTGAGCACGCTTTTGACGTCGTATATGAGCTTGTGTACGAACCTGCCCCCATGCCTTATCGAGACCGCCGGCTTGAACTCCTTCGAGACGTTAACACCGTTAACCTTCACTTTCCAGTCGATCCGCGGCGAGTCTGTTTCGACTAGTAGTTCGAGTATCGCGTACAGGGACTCGACCCCTACCGGTTTGGGGATGTCTATGGTGTGGCTTAGCTTGGAGCCCTCCGCGGTCGTCAACACCTTATTGACCTCTGTGAACACGTAGTGGAGGTCTGCGTTCAGGCTTCCCCTGTAGACCTCGCTAATAACCCCTATTGGCAACCAACACACCGAGTAATAATAGAGAAGAGGTTAGTTATTAGTCTTCAAGTATTGGAAACGGAATCAAGCCTACAACACGGTTCCGGGGAGTTAGGTTAATATCGTCGTTTAAACTAATCGTCACACGGGATGATGACGCCCTGCCGCTGGTTAGCAGCCGCAATGCCGTAGCATGAACCCCTGGCTGAGTCACCACGTCTCCTCCAGCTTTTTCAAGTCCCAGTGCCAGTCCTCGCCCTTCTCGCAGACCTCGTCGAGGACTTTCTCAAGGGCCTCGACAGGGTCCAGCCCACCGTTCAACACTAGCTCCATGACCTTACTGTAGTGGGCCTTGACCTCCTCGTAGTAGACCTCCAGCAACCTCCACGGCGGTTCTATTAGGGGGCCCTTCCCAACGCTCGGGCATATACTCGAGACTCTTACGACACGCTTATTCCCGGGGGATACCGGGATGAACGGGAATAGTCTGCACCTCATGGGCCTAGCAGGGTAAATAGAGCACGTGGGAACGCCGTTCTTGTACTCCAGGAAGACGCACTTGTTGTTCAAGCCCCTCAGGATAGGTATAGGCACGTAGTCGGCTACCACCACATAGACCTTCTTGCCCGCCAGCTCTCTCCAATCGACGCCCAGGTACTTGGATATGCGGCATATGTCGTACACTGTCAAAGAGACGTTGGGCCCGCTAGAGCAGCAGACACCGCTCCTCCCGCACTTGAACCGGATCTTGTCTCCGGGTCTGAGAATCCTGTCGGACAACTATCCTAACCTCTCTTAAACTTCCTAACGGGGCAGAACCCCCTGAGGGGGCAGGAGTAGCAAGGAGACTCGCTAAGAGAGCCTAGGCTGTACTGTATGATGATATCCTCGTCGACGATCAGACCTTTGAGCGTCTTCCTTTCTTTCTTGCCTTCACCCGGCAACCGTTCTCGCCTTCGAGTAAGCTGATTCGTTACAACGGATTATAGACGTATGGGGAAGTAGCGGTCAACGATCGCTTCAGGGTTCTCTCTGAGTAATTTGACCGCCCGGGGGAGGGTCTGTAAGACTAGGTCGGGTGTGACTCCGTCCTCGCCTACCTCGCCGGCAGCGATATCCCCAGCTAGCCCGTGCACCAACACACCTGCTCTAAGGGCCAGCCCGACGTCTCTCAGCCCGAGGCCGAAAACGCCGGCGATTACCCCGACGAGGACGTCCCCCATACCGGCTTTGGCCATACCAGGGTTTCCTGTCAAGTTTATGTAGACCCTGCCGTCGGGGAAGCCTATCACACTCCTGGCGGTCTTCAGCACGACGTACACCTTGTACTCACTAGCAAACCTGCTTACGTGACCCACGGGGTCGCTCTCTATCTCCTTAATCGTGAGACCTGTCAACCTCGAGAACTCGCCGGGGTGAGGGGTCAAAACCGCCGGCTGCGACCTAGACTTGAGCACGTCCAGCCTGCCGGACAGTGCCGTGAGCCCGTCTCCGTCCACTATGACCGGCACCTTCACCTCGCCGACAACCCTCGCGACCAGCTCCATTGTCTCCCTGTGGGTTGATAGACCTGGACCTACGGCGACAATGTCTACCCCCGCCTCGTCAACGGTCTTCAATAGCCTTTCGAGGTTGGACAACGATAGGGACCCCTCCTCTGTCTCATCTCCAGGTATGTACACCACTCCGCTGGCCTTCGCAGCCAGTACGGGGACAACGGACTTTGGGGCCAGTAGCCTAGCGTACCCACCACCGGTCTGGTAGAAGGACGCAGAGGCGTAGTAGGGCGCCCCGTAGTAGTACCTCGACCCTGCTACGAGGAGGTACTTGCCGAAAGTGCCTTTGTGACCCCACCTTGGCCTCTCGGGGATCTTCACCGGGTAGTTTAACTCCACCTTTATGCCGGGCGAGTCCAGGAGGGCGGGAGGGTAGGAGAGGGTCGAGACGTAGAGCTTCCCCGAGTAGTAGGCTCCAGGGTGAAGGACGTTCCCGTACTTGGGTAGCCCGAACGTCACTGTCACAGTGCTCTTCACGGCAACCCCCTCCACCCTCCCGTTGTCAGGGTTAACCCCCGACGGTATGTCAACACTGATGACCGGCTTACCGGAGCTGTTAACCGCCTCGATCACGACACGCCTGTAGTCCCTGACCTCACCCCTCAACCCAAGGCCGAAAATCCCGACGATCAATACAGTCGACCACTCGATCTCTCTTCTCAGCAACTCGAGTTCTCTCTCACTAGACACCACCGTGACATTGACACCCATCTTCCGCAGGCGTTCCAGGTTCTTAGCCATGAGCGTTGACGCCTTGGCCAAGTCCCCGACGACCAGCACTCGCACCTCGGCCCCAGCCGAGTACAACCTCCGCGCGGCCACCAACGCGTCGCCTCCGTTGTTCCCTGTCCCCGCTACAACAAGGAACCTGTTGTCCAAGCCGAACTCCCTTCTAGCAACCTCGTACACAGCTGAACCCGCGTCCTCCATCAGCACCTCGCTGTCAAGTCCGTACTCGCTACTGGCCTTCTCGTCGATCTCCCTCGCTTCCCTAGAGCTTACGACTTTGAAGAACCTCAAACACGCCACTCCCAGAAGGATCTACATTACCCCCTCAGATTTTAACCACGTGACGCATGGGTGCGTTGTCTACGAAGATCCTCTGACGGCCTTCCCCGAAGATCTCGTGCCGGGATACGACTAGGCACCCCCGTGCGCCGCAGACTAGGTAAGCGCCGCCCCGGCACTCTATCTTTCTACCGCAGAGGTCGCTCACGAGGCTGTCGAAACCGGACCTCAAGAAGGCGCCTACCCGCACCCAGGTGTCCAGGTCCAGGCTGTCGCCTCCCGGCCTCTGGTAGTACAGGTAGAGGTGCGGCGACGCCATCTCAAGCTGTAGTGGGATAGTCTCCCCCTCGGCAGTGTCGACGAACACGCCGAAGCCACCGTAGAAGAAGGAGGTCGCGACGACCCTCACGAGTGGGTCGCTTACGGACCTTGGGTCGACCCCTCTAGAGACTGCCCTGCACGCCTCGAGGACAGGCGCCGCGTCGAAGAGGCTGGGGACGTTGGAGACCTCCCTGTAAGAGCTGCCTCTCCTAAGGATGTTGACCCTGTAGTTCAAGGACTGGACCACCACGTAGGCTCTGCTGCGGCCTACGGGGAACTCGTCCAGCAGGAGGGCCAGAGGGCAGCTGTACAGCTCGTCGTACTCCCAGGTCAAAGTGATCAACCGTTCCAGCTGGGTGTGGAACGGTTCCAATTAGATTTTGGGCGGAGGGGTTATTTAAAACGGTCCACCTAAGTTGAGCCCAGGTGGTGCGTGTGAGAGCCTGGCTGGCAAGCCTAGGTGGCCTCCTAATACTAGCAGGCCTATTGATAGGGCTAGTAGCAATCCCGTTCGCAAAGGCGCAACCGCAGGACCAGTACAGAGCCCCCGAAAACGTCGATGTAGAAGAAGAGGTCGATATCGCTAACGGGACAATCGCCGTGAGACCGGCGTTCAACATAACGTTTGACCAGGCCCTGAAGCTGGCCTACGACGTCAGGAACGTGACTTACCCGCTGTTCGAGTGGGAGATATCACACAACGTGACAGCTGCTAACGTGACCCTCAACCTCGGGGACAGGTTCCTGGAGAGGGCCCTCAACCTTAGTAGCGAGAACCTAACCAAGAGGGCAACCGTGATGGCTGTCGTTGCCGCGATCCACTACGGCCACGCTGTTCCGCTGGCCTACCCGGTACTGGGTAAGACGCTCGACGCCCTCTTTAACCAGAACGCTACTAGCGAGCAGATGACCACCGCCGTCATAAACCTGGCCTCAGACCTGAAGTCGATACTCTCGCAGGCAGTCTCGACAGCCCAGTCTAGGAACCTGACCGTCCCCGCCGGGCTCAGCAACCTGACGGAGCTCGGAGACAGACTGTTGTCTTACGCTCAGTCCAACCTGTCAGCGGGTAACCTGTCGCTGGCCTTCAGGCTGGCTATTAAGGCCTACCACACCTACGTCAAGGCCTACGGCCTGCTCGTGACCAGCGTCTTCGCCCAGGACCTAAGAACACCCGCAGTTCACGGTATAGACAAGCTCCTCCTCAGAGAGAAGTTCGGCAGGGAGACGCTGGTAAAAGTGTTCGAGAGGCTGCCGGAGGGCCTTAAGGAGGTCGTGATAACCAAGATCAAGATCGGCGAGGCCAACGAGACGGAGCAGGTAGTTGAGGTGGTCAGAGAAATAGCGCTACAGTGGAAGCTCAAGGTGAAGGGCGAGGTCGATGAGAACATTAAGAGCCTCGTACAAAACATGGTAATGAACGCGACTAACCAGAGCGGCGTGTTGAAGGAGATAAGGGTCAAGTTCAGGGGAGGCGAGGACGAGTTCAGGAACGCCATAGCCCAGATCATACAGAGCGGGCTGAGCCAGAACAAGACGCTGGGACAGATAATTGACGAGGTATCCAACTACCTTAGCAACCTGACCAATGGTAAGTTCAACCTAAAAATGGAGATCAAGAGCCAAATACACGAAGTCCATGTTGAGGTAGAACACGAAC
>JAGDWK010000017.1:23655-29236 GCA_023256015.1 Thermogladius sp. | reverse complement strand
CTCTCACGGCCCCTACCCGTTATAGGCTTGGCGGGCCGTTACCCCGCCAACTACCTGATGGGCCGCAGCCCCATCCTCGGGCGGTGCGGCAGCGATAACCCCTGCCGCACCCTTTCGGGGAGGAACCCTTCCAGGCCTCCTCCCCTATGGGGGATTAGCACCAGTTTCCCGGTGTTATCCCCCTCCCGAGGGTAGGTTAGCCACGTGTTACTCAGCCGTCCGCCACGCCCCGCAGCGGCGGGGCGTACGACTCCCATGGCTTAGCCCTACCCCGATAGCGGTCGGGTCCGGCAGGATCAACCGGAGTTAGCCGCAAGGCGGGAGGCATGCTACCTCGTGCGCCACGCCGCCCTGCCCCCGTCGGACTCAAGGTTCCCGGGGTTAAACTCCCCGGTTTTCTTGAGTCCCCACGTGGTAAGCGTGGTTCCAGCATAACTATCTTACTCTGAGGGTGTTATAAACCTTACCCCCTTTGATCTGTTCATTAAACAGCTCAACTGTCCCCGCGGCAGGAGGCCGATTCCTCACTCGCTGGTATAACCCAGCGTAGGAACCGCGCCGCCGCCGGGTGCCGCGGGGCTGTATATAGTATTGCCTGTAAGACCTAATTAACCTGCAGCGGATGGCCACCGAGACAGGCCCCCCGCTCCCGCGGCGGGCGCCTTCCAGCGTGTAGGAGGCCTAGACCTATCGACTTCTAGCTCCTTGGAGCCAGGTGTTGCTGGAGCTGTGTGGTGCGCTCTACCGTTAGACCGGGGCGTGCCCCTCCTGGCTTAGGGTCGCCGCTCTAAGGCTCCACGTGATAACCGCGTCTCTTCCCGCGTCGCGTGCTCTACTTAGCTCGACAGATTTTGTCAGAGAAATATATATGATCAGGTCAACCATGTTTATGTCCACGTACTTCACCCAGGGTTAGCTTATTACTAAAGCCCCTTTTATATTCTGTGAGAAAACTACGTTTACAAACATATCATTTTTTGTTGATATACAGAAGGAGGTCGGGGAGGGGCCTGAGGCTCTCCAAGGCGTAGTCTGGGCGGCACACACCCGGGTCGTACCTGTAGTTGTTCCTGTTGACCAGAACGAAAACGACCCCCGCCGACCTAGCGGCGAGGCAGTCGACCTCCCTGTCGCCGACGTAAACCGCTTCGTCGGCCCCGACGCCCATCGCGCTCAGGGCTCTCAGGATCACGTCCGGGTAGGGCTTGCCTCGTACCCCGTCAACGACTCCCGAGACCGTGTCGAAGAGGCCGAGTATGTTGAAGTAGCCGAGGTACTCGACTATCCTCTCCAGCTTACTGGAGGAGGCTACCGCGAGTCTGAACCCCTTACTCCTCAGCAGGCCCAAAACCTCGGGGACGTCGTCGAAAACCCTGATCATCCGCTTCCAGTTCTCCTCTACCAGCTTGGCCCTGACCCTCATCAGCTCGAGGTGCTTCTCCCTACCTAGCCCCCCGAATACCAGGGAGGAGAACTCTTCCAGGGGCCTACCGATGTTTCTCCTGATCGCGTCCTCGTCTACCTCGACGCCCACTATACGCGAGGCCTCGAGGAAGGTCCAGGTTATGAAGTCCTCCGAGTCCAGTATCGTGCCGTCCATGTCGAACAAGACAGCCCTAATCACAGCTGGCCGCCCTCGATCAACTCGGCGAGCCTCACGATGGCCCTTCCCGCGGGCTCGTTTACAACTAGCTTGGCCACCGCTTTGAGCTCCTCGTCCGCGTCCCCGGTCGCTACGCCCAGCTCCACGGCTCTCAGGAGGTCTGCGTCCATGGAGCTGTCGCCCACAGCCGCGGCCTCGCTGGGGTCCAGACCCAGCTTGTCGAGGACGAATTTGACAGCCCTGCCTTTATCCACGTCACGCGGCGTCAGGTGAATAGCGTACTTGCTGTAGCCTACCCTCACCCAGTCGTACCTGCCCTCGACGTAGTCCTTCACCAGTTTGTAGACCTGGTCGCCGTTGGACCTATCAACTACTCTGAGAGCGAAGTCGTAAAGCCTGAACCTGTTCTGCCAAGAGTCCGCCACCAGCCCCCTGAACTTAGAGAGGGCGTCCGAGTAGGCTTCTCTCGCCGACCTCGACGGCAGCTCCACTATTCCGAGGTCCTCGCTGTATACCAGTGCACCGGTCTCCGCTATAGCGGGGCCGTTCAGGTCTAGGTACCTGTGCAGGCCTATGACTACCGGGAGAGCATTGCTGGAGACAATGCTGACTCGGACACCTATGCTCTGGAGCCCCCTCAGCGCCTCGACGGCTCCCAGGTAGATCCTGTACGTCCTCCTAGACTCGGTCAGGGTCCCGTCTAGGTCGGTGAACACTATCTTTACCCTAGCCATGCTTATCACCATGACACTATGAGATTTATTCGGAAGATCTAAAGGGTTTTTAAAGACCGGGAGAGCCGGTGTGATCAGCGTATACGCCGCCGCCGGGATTTGAACCCGGGTCACGGGCTCGACAGGCCCGCATACTAGACCGGGCTATACTACGGCGGCTCTGTAAATTTGGATACTGCATTGTAGGGTTTTAAAAAGTTGTTTCACGGTATGTAGGGAGGCTTCTCGTCTAGTTTCAAGACGCCCGACTCCAGCTTGGCCTGCAACCTGTACGCGACGAGCTTATCGTCCGGGCTGGCCCTTGGCGGGTGTGGGACTCTCAGCTCTCCGCCGCAGTACGGGCACTTGTCTGTCGCAAGAGTATACCTGCCACACCTAGAGCACTTCCTCATGAGCCACTTCAAGACTTCACACTCTCTACAGAGACTTCGACACCGAGCTCCTTGGCTTTCTTGAGCGCGCGCTCAAGCGACCTCTCCAGGACCGCCTCCGCCGTCTTGTAGTCTCCGGCCTCCACCTCCACGACGTACCTCGGGGATCCAGCCGTGTATATTCTCGCCGCTAGTCCTTGCCCCGTGATCTCTCTGTCCAGGGTTTCGAGGACGCTCCTAACCCTCACAACGCCGTCCCTTTCCAGGCTCCTGAGCAGGACGACCCTCTTGACCGAGATCTTCCTGGGCTTCACGTGCTTAGACGCCTCTTCGAGAATAGGCTTGACCCACTTCTCGGGTACACCGGCTCTAATGAGAACCTCCTCTCCCTTGGCCACGGCCTCCTCCAGCGCAGTTAGCGGCTCCCCGAACTGGTCTTCTAGCTTCCAGACCACGTCCCTATAGGCTTCCTCTAGGCTCCAGCCCATAGACTTGGCTACCGTCTCGATTATCTTGGCGCCCCGCAGGAACCTCTTCCACCACATCATCTTTCTGCGCTTGTCTCCGTCAGAGACCCTCTTTAGAGAGACGTCTACCTCGTTCTTCCTCCTGTCTACTCTTATGACCTTAACGACTATCTTCTCGCCCTCGTATATGACCTCGTGAAGGTCTTTGACCCACTTCGTAGAGGCCTCGCTCCAAGGCAAGTACGCCCTCAAGTCGTTGTACTCGTCTAGGGTCACGTAAGCGCCGTAGTCGAATATCTCTCTCACCGTGGCGACTACTAGCTCGCCAAGGTCTGGCAGGGGCTTCCTTGGGACTACCACCTTAAACCGTCACCTCACGGAATTCGTATAGTGCCAACAGGTAATAATTGTAGAAGGTCGCCGACGTCGAAGTAGCTGTGTCCAGCGGTATGAGTGTAGTGTTGACGAGTCTGAAGAACATCGGGGTCTTTACGCTGAGCTCTTGAGGCTGGTAGACGTCGTTCAGGACGGGGTGACCCATTGAGTGGGCCGCGTAGGCTACGAGCTCTACTACGAGGGACGACGCCGCCCTGCTAGTCCAAGCCAGGGGCACGTTCACGAAGTACGTCGCCTTACCGTAGTCTACGAAGTCCGTTACGCTCTGGTTTGCGAGCGCGGCGTAGACGGGTATCCTGGCAACGTCCCCTAAGGGTTGGTAGGTCACCGTCCCGATACCACCCGCTGGCATAGCCCTCCCGAAGTGCGCCTGCTTAGTACCATACACCGTGTTCTCGATGCTTACAGCCTCCCCCACGATCACGTAGACCCTGCTTATGTTGTACGCCATAGTCAGCCTCCTCAAGATGCCGGCCGCGGTGGCCTCGTCGCTGACCATGATCCAAGACGCGAGCCTCCACCCCTCCACGGGGCCGGAAGGGCCTGCGAGGGCTGTATACCCCTCGCCTAGATAGCCCAGGATGTAGTACGTGTAGCCCCAGTACGCTACGACGAGGGTTCTGTTGCTGGAGACGTTGGAGAGAGCGCTTAGAAGGCTGGGTAGACCGCTAAGGTCGACCGCTGTCCTGTTTATGTAGGTCAACGGGATGTCCAAAGACACGATGCTCGGGGGGCTCCAGCTCACCGCCGTCGAAGAGACGGCATTACTCCCTACGATCGATAGCAGTACTAGCGAGACTAGGAGTATAGAGGTGGCTCTGCCGAAGCCTTTCTCGAATACGCTTATCCCGTGGAGTACCCTTGTCAAAACATAGGCGACCACCACGGAGGATGCTACTATAGCGTACAGCTCGTTGACCACGTCAACGTAGCCCAGGAGGAGTGAGGTAACAGACGTCGAGAGCAGGAGGACCTTTGCGAAGAGGTCCACGATCCCCGAATACCTGGCCGTCCTCGACAAGGCTAGGAAGCCGAGGGCGAGGAGGAGCCCTGGAGCACCCAGGTCGAACATCGGGTTGTACTGCTTGTAGTACACCCCGGTGACGCCCGGGGCGCCTAGGCTCGCCGACGCGAGCGCGGACGACGCAACGACGAGTACCAGCGAGGCGACGACAGCAACGAGCCTCGAAGACGCCTTGTTGAGACCGAACCTCTTAACCAAGTACCACCCCACTAGGGGGCCCGCCAGCAAGCCTAGCGCAACCGCGTGCCAGAGGGTTACGAACCTGTAGCCGAGCAAGACCGCTACGAGGAACACGAGCAGTATAACGCGGGCTGGCACGAGCTCTCTCCACCCCATTTTACCAGCCGTCACGAGGATGCTGGCGGCGATGCCGTACGATGCCACCACTACCCATGCGCTACCATTCAACAGCCACGATAACGCCAAGACTGCTCCCGCTAACACGCCAACCAAGCGGCTTCCCGTGCCCGAGGCGGCGAATAGGAGTAGGGCGCCCAGCAGAGTGAGCGGGACCATGTTCCAAGGACCGAACATCCCCAGTTTAAACCAGTACACGAAGCCTGGAGTCGTCGCGACGAGGAGAGCCGCGAGACCCGCCGCCAGCAGATCCCTGGACCAGAAATACGAGAGAGCGACTACAAGGACCAGCGTTAAAGCCCCCGCTACCAGGGGCACTACGTCTACAGAGCTCCGGGCCAGCACCCTGATTAAAAGGTCCCCTAGCGTGTCGTAGTACCTCAGATCGACGGGTGCCACAACGGAGAGACCCCTGTCGAGTGGGTACCCAGCATACTTTACGACGTATATGTGAAACCATGAAATGTCGCTTGGGAGACCGTACTTCAAGGCGTAAAACCCGAGAACAAAGTAGGAGACCAGGCTTAGTGCGAGGAGAGCAACGCCGGGGACTACATTCTTGACCTTCATAGTAAGCACCTTCAGAGCTGTGTTTATTAGTTGAGACCTAAATTTAAAACCTAAACACG
>JAGDWK010000017.1:21242-23555 GCA_023256015.1 Thermogladius sp. | reverse complement strand
CATCGCCTCTCCTGTACCTGCCACAACTGGACTTGAAGTACGCGAGCAACCTCCTCCCGTGCGGTACTGAGGAACCAGAGTAGAGTAGGGCGAGGAACTTCTTCATGCGCCACACAAGCCTGAGCACGTACCCGTCTACGCTATCGGTGGGGGGCTCGACGCCGAGAGACGCCTTCAGCAGCCTGAACTCGGCCAGAGTATGCGCGTCTTCGACAACTCGGCTTAGTATCTTTAGGAAGAGCTCTCTCTCCTCTCTACTAGAACCTATGCCTGCCTGAAGGCCGCTCTCCAGACCCGACTGGACGTCTTGCAACTTGACGTCTTGGATTGACAGGAGCTTGGCAGACCATATCTCCTCGCGTATTAGCCTAGTTAGCGGACTGCTCATACCAGAGGCTCCACTCCTTTATCGCCCACGTAATTTGCTAGCTTCTTGAGAATTAAATATATGGCGTAGGGAGCCTCCAGCTCCAGCCTGACCCCCCTCTTCAGGTTTAGCTTCTGGTCGAATACCCTGAAGCCAGCGAAATCTATGAGAGGGCTCACCACTACTCTCCCCGACCATGCGAACAGGTCGGTGAAACTAAAGGGCTCGGCCTCTTTGAACTCCGCCACCTTGAGGCCCGCTTTACCATTTATGCCGCCCTCGAACCTAGACAGGCGCGTGATGTCCATTGTGACGACCTTGTCGACCTTAACGCACAAGTCGCTCAGTAGGTTACTAAGGTACTCGCCGGGCAGCCTGTACAACACGCCCTTCTCACTGTGTCTAGGAGGGCTCCTGAAGCCCTCTGCGGCTACCACCTTCTCGGCCAGACCCATCTCGAGCGCGAGTTTTAAAACCCTTTTCCTGAACCCCGCCTCGCTTTCACCAAAGTACACAAACCCAGCTCTACTAGAGGTATCCGATGGAAAGAGGCGCGAGATGTCCATGTTTTCGCAGGAGACGTAGTCGGCTATGGAGGCTCTCGCCTCCCTCGTTAGGTCTAGCGCGAGGTCGTCGGAGACTCTCACGTGGAACCCCCTATGCCCCGAGAAGTAGACCTTGACGTCTCTGAACCCGAAGTCGTCTTCAAGGATCTCGCGTAGCTTGAAGGCTTCACTAAGCCCTTTCCTAAAGCACTCGGGCTCTATAACGCTCACCTCGACGGGCTCAGAGCCGGAGGGGCACTTCTCGGCGTGTTCACCGAGAACGCTGTTGTCCTCGACGCACACTTTCAACTTGAGTTCGCACCCGGGGAGGTGGTCCACGTCTATGTCGAATATGAGCTCCGAGCCCTTCCAGCCTTTCATACTCATGTTCTCGGCGGAGGGGTCTTCGTAGACTGCTGACGAGTAGTACAAGTGTAGCGGCGTCTTCTGGTCCAGAATGAAGTGGTACAGCTGGGCCATCGAGGGGAAGCTCAGGTGTCTCACGTAAGCCTCGCTCTCGAGGTCTACGAGAGCTATCTCTCTCATATGGAGGTTAGGCGGCTCTACAAGAGGCCTTCTACTATAGTATAGCCTGAGCACTCTCCGGAGAAAATGCTTATTCGACTCGCGGCGATACATAGAACGTTAGCCTTCCGCCCTGCGAGATGTCGAATACGAGTCTCATGGGCATGTTAGGCCCGTAACTGAGAGTAAGGCCCTCTGCTACCGGCGAGATCCTCGAGATCTCTACCAAGTACTCTATGCTGTAGCTCGCTTTTGCGTCAGCGCTGGCGGCGTACTCGAGGAGGGACCCGTCTTCGAGCGATAGCTCGATCTTCGCCTCGGCCACGTCGCTAGACGAGGAGAATACCAACTTGCTAGAGCCCGCCTCGGACTCTAGCGTGATCACGTCGCCGACTACCTCCAGCTCTTTCAACACGTCCGCAAAGATAGCCGGCTGGATTCTAGCGGTTACCGGGAACTCGAGCTCTATCTCGGATAATTCCTCGACGGTCGACACCTCGATATTGGGTAAGATGAACGTCCTCGTCCCGTGACCGTGGAACGTCACACCTAGCCTACCGCCTTCGAAAGTCTCCAGTGCGAGCTCGTCCCCCTTCGAGGCTAGTTTGAGTATTTTAGAGAAGTCCTCGAAGTTGACGCCGAACCTCTCCTCCCCGCCGACCTCGTACTCGGCGAACGACTCCTTCGGGATTACTAGGTCTATTAGGGCGGTATTAGACGAGTCTAGAGCCCTCATCCTTAGACCACCGGCGTCGGCCTTGAAGACGCCCTCCTCGATGATCTTGGCAATAGAAGAAACTACGTACTTCCATATCGCCGCGTTCGAGAACTTGAGCCTCAAGCAGTGACCACCCGCTCTATGCAACTAGTTAGGCT
>JAGDWK010000017.1:15215-21142 GCA_023256015.1 Thermogladius sp. | reverse complement strand
CCGTCTACTCGTACTCCCTCCAGACGTGCCCGCATCTCCTGCACTTGTAAAACCTCGTCGGAGGCTCGTCGGCAGCTCTCGTCTGGACGAACCAGTAGTACGCCTCGTGGTAACCGCACTTCGGGCAAGTCACCTCCCTGGTTATAGGCAGGTTAGCCTCGCTGCTGTCTTTCAGCACGAGCGTCTTCTCCTTCTCCGAGTGCTCGATTTTCACCTTCAACCCGTAGAGGGCCAGGTCTCGCTCTGTAGCCTTGACCTTGTAACCACACCTAGAGCACACTAGGTAGTATGTCCCGCCCTCATTCACAGGCTTCATTAGACCCCCGCAACGAGGGCAAAACCGTGGCATGGCGTCTCGCCGCAGACAACCGACTCTAGAGCCTCTACACCACCCAGACTTATATACTTGACAAGACTGGAGGCGAGTCTTATAAAGCTACAGTACTTCTCCCTTAACGGTAGGTACTGGGAGCCCTCTACGACCCTCAACCCCAGCCAGGCGTGGTCGTACTTCGAGCCTTCGCAGTTCACTACTATCGACAGCTCGTTGAAAGTGGACAGGCTTCTAACGGCTTCTCGCAGGCTGAACAGCCTATCGAGGGCCTGGACTATTTTCATCTCTTCTAAAAATTTCCCCTGTAGACTGCCAGTACTATGATGTCGTCGAGTAACGCTACAGCTAGTACCCTCGACTCCCTCTTCATAGCTTCTCCTCTACCAGGCTCCTGAAAGCTCTTATGTCGCCGACTAGCTTGTCTATTATCTCTACGAGGACCTTTAGGGGGTCTTCGCCCTGCTTCGTGACTATTGTTAGCTCCATTCTCTCTTGGAGCGGGTGCGGAATCCTGTACGCGCTGTACTCCACTCTCGGGTCTAGGAGAGCCTCTTTTGCTAGCAGGTTTCCAATTGTATGGTCCTCTCCCTGGATCTCTATCACCAGCTCGTTCCCCTCCCTCTTGAGAATTCTCACTTCCATCGGTGAAACCACCGGTTGCTCGCTGGCTAGCCAGTACTATGCTTTACCTTTTTTAAAAATTCATCTACACCCTGGACCCACTCGATATTCAAGACGATAGACCCCTCTTCATCCCTCCTCAGGTGCGAGAACGCGAGAGCTCTCTCCAGGATCTCCTCCAGAGGGGCCCCTGTTAGAGCGCCTATAGTTAACAGGTAGTACTTCGTCGACAGCCCTCTCACGTTGCCGGGCATTCTCTTGGCTAGTTCTATTATCCTCTTGGACAGCTCGTAGACCACCTCTTTGCCCGCGTTAGTTATTACCCTGTTGCTGTCCTTGTCTAGAGCGGCCGTGAACCCCCTCCTCTTCAACACCTCTACTAAAACACGGGGCGGGAAGGTCGAGCCGAGGTCCCTAAACAAAGCGTTAAGCTCGAAGGAGGACCCCCCTCTACCAGCCTTGGGTAACCCGGCTAACAGGCTCTTGATCCTGGCCCACGCCCTCTTGATCTCCGACTCGTATCCGTGGAACTCTATCGATATCCAGTTGTCGTGGATTGTTATAGTGTATTCGCCTACAAGAGCTACGTGCTCGCTTATCCTCTCAGCTATCTTCTCGCAGGGCTCGCTGATACACCTCACTCTAAAAACTCTTTTGACGAGAGGCATCACTGCACCTTCACGAGTACGTAGTTCGTGCTCACCTTCCTCTTGTTAACCTGCCCGCACACGCTGCAGACCAGCCTGCCGCCCTCGTACACTAGCTCGCCTCCGCAGTAGTTACACCTCGCGTACACCACGCCCAGCTGCGGCTCCTTGATGGATAGCTGGAAAACCCCTTTCCCACCTATCACCTTGGCTTTGACCACGTCGCTGACCCTGACAATGTCGAACATGGTCTCCACGTATGTTTGGCTGGCCTGGGAGACGTGTATGACTCCAGTCATACTTACAGGCTTTACAGACCTTTTGTCTTCGATCCAGTAAATTCGCACAAATGCTAGGTCGTCGTTCATGTGTACTACTACACCCTCTACTATGTCGCCCACGCGTGGTACGAGAGTCTTGGCGACAGCGGGTTTTACGCTCACGGACTTCCTCAACTTATCCGCGAAAACCACGCCTACGACGCTGCTCCTGAGCCTCCCACTAGCATCCTCGTACACGCCGCTACCCGCTATGAACTCCTCTAGGACCCCCAAGACATCGCCCGGTGTGACCTTGTCGCTACTCAACCCAGACCCCTCTTTAGCACGACGTAGAACGCCTTGAACCTGTGCACCCTCCTACGGTGGGTCTCGAACATCATCGGTATTTTTAATTCCAGAAAGCCTATTTTAACGACTCCGAAACCCTTTTCAGCAGCATGCGCCCTAACCAGCTCAACGGCCTTCTCCGTGTACTTGTGGATCGAGTAGACGCTGCTCGCGACGTCTAGTGCCGAGCTCAGGAAGCCCATGTCAAGCCCCCGGTTGCTCTCGTACACGCCGAAAGGCGGGTTCATTAAGACCGTGTCAACGCTTACGACAGGGTTGTAGAGGGCGTCGGCGACCATGTAGACGACCCTCCTACAGAGCTGCCGGCTGTGGCGGCAGTGAACCTCCCTCGCGTATTCCAGCACCCCCTCGTCTATGTCAAGACATATACCGAGCCTGGCCCCCAGCATCAGCGCCCCGAACACGAACCTGCCAGTACCACACCCCAGCTCCAGGACGACGGAGTCCTCAATATCCCCCATCATGTACGCGTCCCAGAGAACAGCCGCAGCGACGTCCGGCGACGTCTCGTACTGCTCCAGCTCTCTCCTTGGATGTGGGTAACGAGGTAGTTTGGAGAGGGCTATTTCGAGGCCCTTCTTGTCTAAACTACCACGGGAAGACGTACTTTTCAACCCCCCAAACAAGCATGGCGAGCTCTCCTGGTGTGAGGACCGGCTTGTGGAAGTCGTGGAAGTCGTCGAGGGGCAGCCTAGGACAGCTCGTGACGACTATGAAGTCGGGCCTGAACGTCTCGTCTATAGTGAGGAGCCTGTCCAAGGTTAGGTAGGAGACGGTCGTAACGACGTACTCGACCCCAATCTTCTCCAACAACTTGGCGACCATATTTAGTACACTAGGCCTGAACTGTCCCGGCCTCGCGCCGGCGACCACTACTGCTCTCCTCAAGGCCTGGTTGCGGAGTTTGACTACCGTGTAAACCCTCTCCCTGATCAACTTGCGTGCTTCTACTGATGGATCCCAGACCTTCCCCCTGTAGGGGTCGTAGGCCAGCAAGTTGTCGGTATATAGGGCCGCGCCCAACGCGTGGAAGAGCCCCCCAGAGACTAGTAGGAACCCGTCCACCGAGCCCGCCAGTGCTATTACAGAGCGGTAGTCGCACCCGAGTATAGGTCTATCCTCGGCCTCTCTAACGTCGAAACCCCTGCTGGACAGGTAATCTGCGACCCTCTTAGCCACAAGGCGCTCCGTTAAAGGGCTGACCACGGCCACCCTCCTCCAAGACCTAGAACTCAGCGAACCCTCTATCTCCAGTAAGGACTCGGCGCGGGGTGTCACGTCGTAGTAGACGGGGACGTACACGACCCTCAAGGGGGGCTCGACCTCGGCGAGGGGGTACTCGGCGTGCCCGACGTGGACCACTAAGTCGGGTCTCAGGAGGGCTGCCTCTTCCAGCGGGATGTCGCACGCACCGAACGAGGGCGACGCCGAGTAGTAGACCTCGACGTCCCTTACCTTCCTTAGGAGGCCCCCTAGACAGTCGTACAGCTTCTTTAGTCCGTCGGGGGCCTGTAAGAGAACCCGGGGCCTCGAGGCAGGTATCGAAGATAGCTCCTCTACTAATAGGCTCTCCTCAACAATGTAGGTGTCGCATTTCAAGGTACTAACCTTTCGGACTGAAAACGGCTCTTGACAGCGCAGCTGCTACTGCCCAACATCTGCCTGGATAGGCTCTATGACCACCCTTGCCGGCAGAGGTAGCTTAGACGCCGCTATCTTCATAGACTTCTTGGCTTCGTCCAAGTGCTCCTTCTTCACGTAGAGCTCCACGATCACGTCGCCGGGGCTGACCCTGGCGGCCAATCCGATGGGTTTGCCAAAGGACAGCCTCATACCGTCCTGCAACCTGTCAGCACCGGCAAACGCCATCATCTTGTTCTCCCTGATAACGTGGTGGGGGTACTTCTTCACTTTCAGGTAGTAGTTGACGTCGCCCGCCACGACGCTCATCCTCTTGTTGATCATAACACGCGCGGCCTCGAGAGCGTTGTGCCTGATCTGCCCGGCCTCCTCCGCCACCAGCTTCAGCACGTACTGGTAATCGCCTTTCGGGTTCCCCATCTCGAACTTCGTTATCTTGGGCTGGGGGACGCCTGGTATGTACTCCTTCCTAGTGTACGGCGGCCCGCTGAAGTGCGTGTAGCACCTCGCCGGTCTCAGAGGCATTTAAGTAGCACCCTAGAGTATACGAGAACCTTAACTAGATTAATAAAGCTTAGTCCGCACATCCCGACTAGACGGCCTACACAGACCACGCGCGGTTGGAGTCGGCAAAGTCTAGGTTAAAACCCCTTGTACACCTATTTATATCTACGGTGCGGGGGTGCCCGAGCCAGGCCAAAGGGGGCGGACTCAAGTAGCCCAGGGGAGATCCGCTGGTGTAGGCCTGCGTGGGTTCAAATCCCACCCCCCGCACTAAGTTGGAGGAGAACCGATGAAGGTGCCCCTTATAGCGGCTTTCACGAGGTGTTGCCTCGGCGAACTCCTTCTGTTTACAGTGCTCGTGTCTAGCATAATTTTCATGATACAGCTGTTCTTCACACCCGTCGTAGTCATCGTCAGCGGTCTGAGCTCTATAGTGAACGCCCCGCCGGCGCAACCGGCTAGCGTTGGCGTGTTACTCGCGAACGAGAGCGAGATCCCCCTAGTAGTCTACTGCCCCTCCGTAGCCGAGGGGTCCCGTGGAGGCGTCGAGATGCTGGCTTCTACGGGGCTGTTAAAACTACTCCAGTACGGAAGCGAGCCGCCCACCCGCCTCCAAGCCGAGGTCAAGATCGGCCCGGTGAAAACCAGCGTCGTCATCACGGGCTCATTCCCTGAAGAGGCGCCGGCGTTGAAACCTGTCTCGGGGTGTAACGAGAGCCTACACCCATTGTCGATAGCTTCCTCTAGTGTAGTGCGCGAGTTCGAGAACGTGGGAGAAGCCCTCGTCTACTTTGCTCTAGCCGTACTGCTCCTGGGCTCCCTCTTACTCGGCTTGAAAAGAGAGGACGACTTAGCGAACACGGCACTAGTGATTAGGGAGCTGGGAGGCGGGAGAGGGTCCGTAGCCGCCGGTCTTCTCCTCTCGATCGCGGTCACGGCCGTGACCGGTGCACTCCTCGGTTTTAGTCTCTCTATAGTTCTGTCGCGTACTCTCACCGTTGTAGCAAAATACCTCCTGAAGGCCCCGATCGTTGTAAGTCCGTACATAAACTTAGTCGGCTTCGCGCGCTCTTACGCTTTGATAGCAGCCATCGCTCTACTACCCCACACGTTCATAGCCAGGAGGGTGACGAGGAGGGTGTACGAGTGAACGTCTTATTGAAACTCTTCTTCGACAAAGACTACTTCGCTTCGGCAGCGGTACTAGCAGTCGTCGTCTCTTTCAGCATGGTCGCCATAAGCATAGCGGGGGGCATTGTACTAGCGCCACTAGAGGTCGCTAGAGGGGGCAGTGACCTACTGGTCTATAACAGGTACAGCTTCGTGGTGACCGGTCTACTACCGAGTCGCTTAGCAGACTACGTAGTCAACAGTACTGGCGGGAGATGCGTCCCTGTCGTCTTAGCCCCTGCGCTGATCAACGACGCGAAGCCCGTGGTAGTCCGGGGTGTACCACCAGACAAGGTCCAACAGGTAATTGGCGCAGGCAAGGTTGTCGGAGAGCTGAGAGTAGACGGGTTCAACGCCGTGGTTGGCGCCCGGGTCTCGAGC
>JAGDWK010000017.1:10840-15115 GCA_023256015.1 Thermogladius sp. | reverse complement strand
CGTTGCTGTACACCCTGGGCCTCGTGGTGGTTCAGTCGTTTATTGTGTTGAGAGGTGTCGGCAACATTGGAGAAGAGGCCTAACGGCGGTGTTCTGCTTCTACTATTGGCCGTCTCAATCCCGCTCCTAGCAAGGCTCGCACTCTACATTACCAGCAGTACTTTTTTCTCGACCGACGTGTGGGGTATTCTAAGGAACTCGCAGGTGTTGAGCCAGTATTCGCCTATTAGCCTTTACTCCAGCGTTTTCGACGGCTACAACAACTACTGGCCAGCAACATCGTTTGAGCTCGCTATCTTCAGCGAGGTGACGGGGGCCGGCCTGCTACTCTCCGTAGTCACGATAACGAGCTTTATTTCGGCGTCGATCATAACAATTGTCTACTCGTTTAGGAGGGGCTTGGAGGGCGCTATGGCCGCGACAGTGATAGGGGCGGCCTTCAACGTCCTGATGATGACGGCCGCCTATACAAAAGAGGGGTACGCCTACGTCCTCCTCTTAATGATGGTCTACTCCCTCGTCGGCAGAGCGAATCTAAGCCCGGTCATACCCGTGGTCTCCGCGCTGGCGCTTCCGTTCACCCACCACCTTACTTCTCTAATCGCCGCCGTCATCCTGTTCTCGTCGTTCTTAGCCCACGTAGTCAGGCTATATAAGCCGCTACCCTACTGGGCGGTGGAGTTTCGTAGGGTTGTCGTCTCCTCTGTCCCGCTACTCGCGTCGCAATCCCTGCAGTACCTTACGCTAGGGAGGTTCTCGACGCTCTCGGTTGTAACGGGCTGGCTTGCCCTCAGCTTGGTCTCCTACGTCGTCGTTTTCAGCCTGGTCGGGCTAGCAATAGGGGTCTTCGTAGTCAAGGTGAAGGAGCGTTTGTTAGAGGCCGCGGCTCTGCTATCCCTTGTTACAGGGGTCGCTTTATCGGGCGTGGTCGCAGAGGTCGTTTACTCCCTAGACACGGTGAGTCTCGCTCTGACAGTGCTCCTCGTTCTAACGGCTCTACTCATCGTGGCCATTAACGCTGTGTCGAGGGACAGGACAACGCTCTCTTCTCTCGCGTGGTTCACCGCTATAGCGGGCCTGATCGCGTTCTTTGTCGGGGAGGAGATCCCCGGCTACGAGTCCATAATCTACAGAGTGGCCGGGTTCATCGTAGTTCTAGCCCCGTTAACCATCAACGGGCACCGTAGGAGGCGTGCTGTTCTTGCGTCCGCCCTCTTCCTCGCAACGTCAGTCCTCGTCTACGTCCTGACCTTCACCGGGGTAGCAGCCCCCCTCGGGTGGTACTGGGTGTACAGGGAGAGCGAGGTCTACACGGGGCTCTTACTCAAGGAAAAACTTACAGGGTTGAAGGTGTGTAGCGACGTGAAGCAGGGCATGATGCTGAGTGGTTTCTACGGGGTTGAGACGGCACAGATCCCGTGCGGATCAGAGGCCCTGAGACTCCTGTACAGGTACATGGCGACGAACGGGGCACTCGTGTCCGCCGGCCGGGTTGTAAAAGTGAGTGTGGACCCGAATAGGGCCAACGGTACCGTTTTAAACAACGGCAACGGTTTCCTCTTATTGGTATAGCAGTGTAGCGGGGTAGGGTCAGCCTAGTGGAGCTCGTTAGGCTGGAAAAAGTCAGAAAGACCATTAACGGAAGGGCTGTACTCGAGAACGTCGACCTACAAGTAGGGCCCTCGAGGATCGTCGTGATAAGGGGTAGGAGCGGGGCCGGTAAGACGACCCTACTAAAGCTCGTGGTCCTACTACTAAGGCCTGACGAGGGTAGGGTACTGATAAACGGCGTAGACGCGTGGAGACTCGGCACTGCTGCGAGGTCTAGGCTCGTATCGGGAACCATATCCTACATCCCTCAGACAATAGACCTGCTCCCCAACCTGACGGTGAGGGAGAACATAGAGTTGCCGGCCGTTATTAGGGGCTTGAAAAAGGGAGACAGAGAGCTGGCCGTCAGGGAAGTGAGCGAGCTGCTCGGAATACCGCACATGCTTGAGAGAAGAGTGGAGACGTTGAGCGGCGGCGAGAAGCAGGTTGTCGCCTTGGCTAGGAGCCTGGTGACCAAGCCTAGGCTCGTCGTCGCGGACGAGCCCTTCGCCTACGTTGACGATAAGGGTGTAGAAAACCTGTTCAACACCATAAGAGAGCTAAGGGACAGGCTCGGCGTCTCCTTCGTAATCACCACTACGGAGATAAACATCAAGAGCTTCACGGGGGACGAGGAATACCTTTTAACCAACGGGACTCTAACAAAGGTCTAGGGATGATTAGACCCCGACGGCGAGATGAGGAGCTCTATGGTCAGGCCGGTAGTCGCCGTTCTCGCAATCCTCGTTTTAGCGGCTGAGGTCGTTTGGGCTGCGTCGCCTGACTACCTCGCCCAGGTAGAGGAGATAGCTACTAAGTTGAAGAGCCTAAGCCAAGCGGGCATGAACACCAGTATGGTGGAGGAGTACGTGAACAACGCCTTGTCGCTCATAAACAAAGGCAACCTGACCCCCGAAGAGGCGGCGTGGGTTGAAGGCAACCTCACCCTGGCCAGAGAGGAGCTGTCGTCCCTTGAGAGCTCGTATTCCAGTTTCGTAACCTGGCGCTACATTACGCTAGCCGGCACAGTAGTCGGCTTCGCGTCCATACCTATAGCTGTGTACTTCCTGCTACCGCGTGCCTGGGCCTACCTGTGGTTCAAGACTAGGAAGAAGTGGTTAGTCCGCAGGAGGTACAAGAGGTAGTTAAGACTTATATTAACAACGTGAAATTATTGATGAAGCGGTTCGCTAGGGATTCAGGCTTGTCGTTCGACATAGACCACGCCCGCGAGATGGTCAAACAGGCCCTAGGCGAGATCAAGAAGGTCTACGTCGGGAAGGAGGATTTAGTAAAGCTGAGCATGGCAACGCTTCTGAGTAGCGGCCACCTGCTGATCGAGGGCTTACCCGGCACCGGTAAAACCCTTCTAGCAAAGACGCTGGCCAGAGTTATAGGTGGGACTTACAGGAGGGTCCAGGGACACCCCGATACGCTGCCCTCTGATATAACGGGCTTCCACGTGTATAGGCCGGACGGTTCATCGAGCTTTGTGAGAGGGCCTGTCTTCTCTAATATTCTAGTGATCGACGAGCTTAACAGGGTGCCGTCCAGGTCTCAAGCCGCACTCATAGAGGCGATGCAGGAATACCAGGTCACGGTCGAGGGGGTCACCTACTCTCTGCCCAGGCCTTTCATGGTGATCGCGACGATGATCCCCCAGGAGTACGCGAGCGGGGCTTACGGCGTGATCGAGACGCTGATCGACAGGTTTGCTACTAGCCTGCCCTCGCTCTACAACCCGCCCGAGGAAGAGCTCGAAATAGTCTCGAGGTCGGACTACGTGATACAGCCTCCAGTCGAGCAGGTGCTCACCCCGTCCGACGTGACTAAGATCTCCGAGTTGATCGCTTACTGGGTGCACGTGGAGGAGAACGTCAAGAAGTACATAGTTGATCTAGTGAGCTACTTGAGGAGCTCCCGAGCCGTGCTTTACGGGCCTAGCCATAGAGCTAGCGTCTGGTTGTACAGGGTGTCCAGGACCCTCGCCTTCATGGAGGGGCGGGACTACGTTATACCCGATGACGTGAAGGCCCTCGCGGTCCCCGTCTTAGCGCACCGGGTGAAGATCAGGGAGGAGTTCGAGGTCGAGGGTGTGACCCCGAAGAGCCTTGTCGAAGAGGCTCTAAATAGAGTCCCTGTCCCAAAGTAGGTCGCTCGAAATGCTCGATATACTAGTAGTCACACTACTAGCTACAACCTCGATCCTTGAGTATTTCGCCCCCGGCCTATTATCGCTAGTTGTAGCACTAGGCTCGTTCGCGGCTGTACTAGAGGCCTATTACTTTTCACTAAGCAGAGGGGGGAGTTTAGACTTACAGCCGTTACTCATTTACGTACCTTTGACCGTAAAAGCGCTCACCATATCGCTCAACACGCCTCTGTGGCTACTTGATCTAGCGTGTCTCGCCGTTCTAATTCTGGGGCTCTACTCTTCCACAGATGTGGATAAGTACCAGTCTCTCTACAGACCGTATATCCTACCGCCCCTACTTTTGTCAACTACGGTAGGCGTAATTCTGGGCATCAAGAACCCGTTGAGCGTGTCCGTGGTTGCTGTATACGATGTCTTGTTTTCGGCCAGGCTACTAAAACCGGCTAGTTTAGACAGCGCCGTCTTGGTCTCGATCTACTTTATCCCCCTTTACCTTAGCCCGGTCCTGAGCGTGAACCTCTTATACTTGG
>JAGDWK010000017.1:5212-10740 GCA_023256015.1 Thermogladius sp. | reverse complement strand
GTCATCGTGGTATTTGACACCATAATTAAACCCGTCGTTTACTACCTGGGTGGGCTGGTTTGATACTGCGCTACATGGTAGCCGGCTTGAACATAGTCGTTATCGCTTCTATACTGATCGCGTACGGTGTCGTAACGGGTAGCCAGCCTATCATAGGTATGGGTGCCTCGACAGCTGTTATAGGTGTAGTCCTGATCTTCACCTCGGCTTCTACGAGCGAGAGCCTGCTTCTATCTCTCAAAGAGTACTCTCTGGCGTCGACCGTGGCTATCACGAGTATACTACAAGACGCCGACATGTTGGGTGTGAGACCTTGCTATATGAGGGGATCGGGCGGGGAGGAGTACGTCGTTTTCTCGAAGAGCGCTCCACTCGCTATTCAAAAACCTGGTGTAGGCTACGCCGATACACCATACATAGCCTTCCCTATATCTAGTGTTTTAGCCGACTACGATAAGCTGAGCACCGCGGACCTGCGCAGTGCCCTGTGCTCTAACAGAGGGCTCTGTAATAACATAGCCTTATCCGAGGAAGAGGGCTCCGTGAGAGTAGTTCTCTTCAATCTACCGCCCGAGTTCGCTGATCTACTAAAATACCCCTACAACCCTATCGTAGGGTACGTGCTCGCAGCCGTGGGTAGGCTTAAAGACCGGGTTGTCTGCCTTGAGAGGGTTAGTCTCGCGGGCGGTAATGCCGAGGTGTTCTTAAGGGTGGGGTAGTGTGAGCGAGCTGGACAGGTTCGTGCGCCTGTATATAGTCTTAACCCTGGTCTTGAATGGCTGGGTTCTGTTTTTAGGCGAGACACGGTGGGACGTGTACGTTGTACTCAACATCCTCTCGTTCTACATATCGTACGCCATGAACAGGCCTAGTTTTGAGAACAGGAGGGTTGTAGGGGTTCTACACGGGATCTTAATAACGCTATTCATAGTCCTGGTATCGTACAGGGTCTACGAGGTCTTAGCGCCTTGACAAAGCTCGCCTTGGCCGTTTTACTCGCTCTTGTCCTCGCGCTCCCCCTCCTAAGCTTAGACCGTGCCGAAGAAACCGGCCTTGACTGCCAAGCCCTCATCGCCTCGCTGTACAAAGTTATGGAAGCCTCCTTGAGCGGTAATAATTCGGCGGGCCTACTAGACCTGTATTCTAAGGCTGTTTTACCACCGCCAGTAAGCCAGCTACACGGAAGGGTCGTGGAGGACCTCGCCGACCTACACGATGTCCTCAACTCGGTATTCAACGAGAGCAGCGTCGCCGCCACCCTAGAACATGTCGCGGATTTATCGAAGAGGCTGAGAACAGACGTCGAATCGTATGTTAAAACCCTCACAGCGTGTAGCTTAGACAAGAGCTCGGCTTCGCTCTACTCGGAGAAGGTCTATACGCTGCTGGACAGGGTCGACAGCCTACTGAACCAGGCGATGGTATACTTAGCCACGTCCAGCTCAAGCAGCTCTATCAAGGTGTACCCGAGCTCGCAGACCCTTGCTCCAGGGGACACCGTGTCGTTTAAGATCGTTGTCCTAGAAGAAGGCGTCTTTAACGGGTCCATAGTCTTGGCTGTACTCCCAGGGCTCGCGACTCTGGTCTCCGAAGAGATCCTCGTTTCGACGGGCGTCAATAAGATCGATGTAAGTATCCCCCCGGCAAGCAAACTGAGCGGGGTGTTGACCGCCGGGAGGTACATTGTGGTCGCTCATGTCGTTATACGGGACCCTACTAATTCGTCGGCCCTTTCACTCCTAACACTAGACCTCTACACCAACAACCTAACAGTCAACGTACCCAGGGTTGTGCGGCCTGGAGAGCTCGTTTCGGCCAGCATAGTCCCCGCCGAGGGGTGTTTTGCCTCTATCCTACTGGATCGAGACGTGGTCTTCGAGGGCTATTTGAGGGAGGAGGGTGCTGTTGTCACTTTCAGGATCCCCGACAACGCCGCCCCCGGAACACACTACCTGGAAGTGAGGCTGGAGCCTGGTTTCAGGTACCTGGGCGGCACGGTCTCGATACCGCTACTAGTCGAGAGACCCGAGATCCCCGTTGTCGTGGAGGCGCCGACAGTATACGTGGGCCTCTCAAACGCGATACCCGTGCTTGTGAGAGCGTTGGGGAACGCTTCCAGAATAGTCGTTGTCACTAGTAGTGGTGAAAGAGAAGTCTCCAATGAGGGTATAACTTACTTAAACGGTGGGTTGGGGCTGTTTGACCGTGTAGAGGCCGTGATAGAGGTATACCCAGCAGAGGGCTCCGTCTACCAACCAACGGTACACCGTGTATCGGTACTGTACATAAACCCGCTGACGCTCCTGTCCATCGGCTTGGCTGTCACTTTTGTGTTCCCACTTCTCGCAGTCCACGAGAAGGGGGTGTACTTGGCGTTGAAACGTGTTGGTTCAAGAGGTGGGGGGAGAAGTCTGCTGAGGGGTGTCTCTCGGTTTAGAGACTACCTGAGTACACACCTGCCAGTAGCCGGCCTGTACTACAGGCTTTTAATGGAGTTGGGATTCAGAAAGCCCGAGGCGCAGGAGACGCTTAGGGAGCACTTTGCCAGCCTAAGGATTAACACAGCTATTAAGAGCCTGCTATGGAGGCTACTCCTGTTGGTGGAGAGGGAGCTCTACTCGCGGGACAAGCCCAAGAGGGAGGAAGCCGAGTCGGTTGTGAGGGAGATTAGAAATGCCGAGACCTAGCCCGCTATTGTTTGTCATGACCGCGTTCTTGCTTCTCACGTCCCTTAGCGTGCTCGTTGTAGCACCCTCGAACATGCCCGAGTCGGTGGTAAACACCGGCGAGGATGGGCTCTCGATGCTCTACTCAGAGTACAACGCCGCGATAATCCTGAGGTATAGCGAGCTCGAGAGGCTCGACCCGAAGAATACTATACTAGTGCTTACATCTGTTAGCTCGTTGGACAGTAACGGCTTGAAGTACGTCGCCGACTACCTCGCTAAAGGGGGCTCTGTCGTCATGTGGGTCGACAACACCACAGAGGAGTTCCCGAGCCTCCTCAACCTGACCATCACGGTATACAATGGGACACTGCTAGACGAGGTTTCCAAGCACGCCACTAGGTTCGAACCCGTGGTCTTCTCCAGGCCGCTAAACGTAAGTGTCGTTCTCGAAAAGTCTCGCCCCATCGAAAGCTGGGGACCGGGTGGAGAGTGTATTTTGTACTCCTCACCCTTCTCGTACATAGACCTGAACGGTAACGGTTTTTACGACCCTGGCGAACCGATGGACAGCTTCTGCGTAGGCGTCGCGTTCAGGTACCTCAACGGTACTGTGTTTATAATACCGTCCAGCAATATTTTCGTCAACAACCTGTTCAGCCTTAACAAGGACTTTCTAGACGAAATTAGAGGCGGTAGAGAGGTTGTGATCGACCAGACCGCCCAGAGTAGAGACCTGCTAGAGTACCTAAGGCTCGCCGCCTCTACTAGGGGTTACAACAGTTTTATCCTAGTTTTTCTATTAGGGACATTACTAGCCGGAGGAGTATTTGTTGTCAGGCAGAGGTTTTAAGGCTCTAACCGTTTACGTCGCCGTTTCAGCTCAGCTCACCGTGTTTCTATTGGTGCTATTGGTTGAGAGGGACTTCGTCAGATCGTTGGTAGCACTAGTACTGGCGTCCGCTACAATGGTTGACCCTGCTTACACGAGCTTCACAACCTTTACGTCGAGTCTTCTCTGCCTGAGCTTGGACCCCTTGTGCCTGCTAGCCAAAGCTGTGTCGTCGGCCGTAAGCGTACTCGCCTACAAGTCCTCTCCCGGCAGCGCGCGGAGCGGTTTTACCGAGATATCCGTCTTCACGGGGATTTTTACACCTATCTACATACTGACGCCCATAAACATAGTCTCAGCGTTCTCCGCACTAAGTACGGCTGCCTTTAGACTAGGCCTGGTCCAGTTCAAGCTAAGTAAGATTGACGTTATTGCTGAAGCCGACCGAAAAGTAGTGGAACTCGGCGGAGAAGCACGCATTAGGGTGAGGGCTGAGATAGGGGAGAGCGCCTGGTACGAGATACGCGTCGGGGACAACTTCGTTAGAAGGGGGTTAGCGAGCGGGCCTATTGAATACGAGTACGTGGCCAGGGCTACTAGGATAGGCTTGGTTAACATGCTCGTGAAGGCCAGGTTCTGTGACAGCAGCGGTTTCGCCTGTATTGAGAAACCGGCCATTAAGGTGAAGTTCAAAGTCGTCCCAAAGTTTAGAGTAGTTTCCGAGAGAGCGCTAGCTTATCTCAGGAGGGCGTTGAGAGAGACCCCTTCACCTCTCATACTCGTGCGCGAGAGGGTCTTACACACCGAGCCCGGGGTTCCGTTGGGGGGCGCTACTGGTGCTGGCGTAGGTAGGAGTCTGACAGCTGGACAGGTTGGGACGGGCTCTCAACTAGCACCAGGAGAAGCGGGCGCAGGGTATGCGGGTTCAGGTTTTCCCCTCCGCGGAGAATTAGGAGAGTGGAGTGGAGAGGGTATCACGGCCGGGGACGCCAGGGATTACTACGCTGCGTGGAGATTGGCCCGCAGAGTGTACATTTTGATGCGGAGACTGTTTTCCGGGTTCTACGGGGAATACATCGGTTGTAGAGACTACATCCCAGGCGACCCGCCTAGGAGGATACACTGGAAGAAGAGCGCTAGTAAGGGCAAACTCGTAGTCAAAGAGTTCTCTAGAGGAGATGGGGGAGGGGTGGCTGGGGGGTCCGGGAGCCTGCTCATAGTGGCTGACTGGGTGGCCTCGAACTACGAGGAGCTCGACAGCCTCGTTCTGACCACCCTCAGCTTGGTCTGGTATGTGAAAGACGTGAAAGAGAGTCTCTACATCTACCTGCGTACACCCTCGCTGAGGGAGTACTTTATATCAGGCTCTCCTCTCGAGTCTCTTGCTGGCCTGATTAGTGTGCTTAGAAGTGAGGAACTGAGCTTGAACTGGGATTTCAGCCCGGTAAACAGCAATTACAAAATGGTGGCAGACAAGATGATGACGCTAGAAGAACCGTTTTTGGTAGTATTCTTGCGGGAGGTACACAGAGTAGAGTCGAGTAGGATATACGAGGAGTTCAAGAGGCTTGTGGGAGATACTAAAACACCCTACATAATAATAAACGGTACGCCGACGATGTTGAAATACGACTTCCTGAGGTTTATACTTGAGTCGCACGGTTTAACAGCCTACAGATTGCCAGAAGTTGTAGAGCCGGGATTGTCGAGAACTGGTTTAAAGGTTGGTGCGCTGTGATCTTGGACGACGAAGTGTTCGCGGTCATACTGGCTATATCCATAGTCCTGTCAGTTGTCGGCATAGCCGTCTCTCTACCGAGACCCTCGGAAAACTTCGCGGCGATAGGGCTGCTGAATAAGGAGGGTAAGATAGGGGACTACCCCAGTAACGTGAGGGTAGGGCAGGTTGTTTCTCTCAACGTCTTCGTCTACAACCACCTTGGCTACACGGCCTTATTCAGAGTAGACGTGAAGGTGGGAGACGGGGAGGTACCCTCGAACACCACTCCTTTACCCAAGCCTCCTCTGTT
>JAGDWK010000017.1:0-5112 GCA_023256015.1 Thermogladius sp. | reverse complement strand
TGGGAGACGGGGAGGTACCCTCGAACACCACTCCTTTACCCAAGCCTCCTCTGTTCAGTCTCTACACGCTCCTCGGCAACTACGAGAACGCGACAATACCTTTCAACGTGACCTTCACGTACCCTATGGTGAACCAGACGCTGGTTTTAGAACTGTATGACTACTCCCCCGATAACAGCACGTGGGTTTACATGGGCGAGTACGTCTTCCTAAGACTGAACGTGACGGGTGTCGTGTTTTGAGCGGCAAGGAAACTCTCGAGGACTATGTTGCTAAGAAGAAGGCTGGAATAAAAAGTATCTTGGAGGCTTACAGGGAGTGGGCGAGAGGCGACATTGAGCTAAGAGACCCGCATCCTCCTCGCTCATTCCTAGAAGTTGTCGTGAGACTCGACTACTCACTCTGGTTCTGGACGGTGATATCGGTCGAGGCAGTGACACTCCTGCTGGTCGCCGTATCGAGTACAAGCCCCATTTTAACACCCGCTAGATACTTGTTCGGCTCGCTTTTTGTCCTGTTCTTACCAGGGTACTCGCTGATAAGAGCGCTGTATCAAAGCAGGGAGTTGAGCCCGATCGAAGAGCTCGCTCTATCCATAGGGTTAAGCCTAGCGATAGTCCCCTTAGTAGGGCTCGTCTTAAACTACACCCCGTTTGGGATAAGACTCGCACCTGTACTAACCTCGCTCGCAATACTCACCACCGCACTAAGCCTACTAGGACTGTACAGGAAGTACTCCGAGATAGTGGAAGTCGTCTACGAGAGTTAAAAACTACTTGAAGAAACCGGTCTTCCTAGCCAGCTCTGTGAAAGAGTCTACGACGTACTTCATGTCCTCCGGCTTGTGCGCCGCTGAAGGCTCGAGCCTGATCCTAGCTTTACCCTTCGGCACCGTAGGGTATACGATAGCCTGAGCGAATATGTTGTACTCGTCGAACAGCCTCCTCGAGAACTCCTGTGTTAGTTTCTCGTCGTAGAGCATCACGGGTGTGATCGGGTGTCTAGTGTTGCCTAGGTCGAAGCCGGCGTCCCTAAGACCTTTCTGCAGTATGTTTGTATTCTCCCACAACTTCCTGATCAACTCGTCGCTCTCCTCTAGTATCTCGACAGCCGCTATCGCGGCTGCTACGTCGGGCGGGTTCATTGCGCTAGAGAACAGGAAGGGTCTGCCCCTTTGCTTTATGAACTCGATCGACTCTCTGTCCCCGGCTACATACCCCCCTATAACGCCGAAGGCTTTACTCAGAGTGCCCATTTCGAAGTCGACTCTACCGTGCAGTTTGTAGTAGTCGACTATCCCCCTACCATGGTCGCCCAGGACGCCCTCGCCGTGTGCGTCGTCGACGTAGACAATAGCGTTGTACTGCTCGGCTAGCTCGACGATCTCCGGGAGAGGGGCGAGGTCTCCGTCCATCGAGAACACTCCATCGGTTACGATCACTTTGATCCTGTAGTCCTTGACCTCCTCGAGCTTCTTCTTGAGGTCCTCCACGTCCACGTGCTTATATATCACCTTCGGCGCCCCTGCGAGGCGCATGGCGTCGATTATGCTCGCGTGATTCAGCTCCTCGCTGACGAAGACGAGGTCCTTTCTACCCCACCCCAAAGCGCTGAGAGCGCCCAAGTTAGCGTTGTAACCGCTCTGAAAGACCACTGCCGCCTCCCTCCTCTTAAACCTGGCTAGTTTCTCTTCGAGTATCTCGTGTAGCTCCATAGTCCCTGCTATAGTCCTCACAGCCCCAGCGCCGACACCGTAGTCTAGTATAGCCTTGATCGCGGCCTCTTTAATCCTCGGGTGAGCCGCGAGGCCCAGGTAATTGTTGCTACACATGTTCAAGACTCTCTTACCGTTCACGACGACCCATGGGCCCTGCGCTGTCTGTAGCTTGCGTATTGTGACGTAGAGACCCTGCTTCTTCAGGTTCTCCAGCTCCTCCTTAATCCAGTCTAGTCTCCCCACGTTCAACACCACGCCATATATGTATAGATCGCTGGTTCGGATATAAATGTATTAGACATAAATAAACGGTTTAAGGGTCCTCTAGCCCTTTCCTCCTAGGGACTTCTTCAGGTTCTCTATCATGTCTCTAGCCATGGACTCGAGGTCCCACATCGGTCTCCAGCCCCAGTCCCTTCTAGCCCTGCTGTCGTCGATGCTCTTGGGCCACGAGTCTGCTATTCTCTGCCTCAGCGGGTCTGGCTTGAAGTCTGCCTTGAAGCCGGGTATATACTTGGCTATAGTGTCAGCCAGCTCCTTGGCTGTGAAGCTCATGCCCTGGACGTTGTAGAACCTGACCGTGAGGGCAGCGTTATCGGCCTTCATCAACATCGTGAACGCCCTTATAGCGTCCGGCATGTAGATCATGGGCAGCCTAGTGTCGGGTCTAACCCAGAACGTGTACTCCCCCCTCTTAACAGCCTCGTAGAATGCCTCGACAGCGTAGTCGGTCGTACCGCCTCCAGGCGGGGTCTTCCAGCTTATGACGCCCGGTAGCCTAGGCCCCCTTACGTCGAGGCCGTACTTTAAGTAGTAGTACTCGCCTAGGAGCTCCGTGATGACTTTGCTGATCCCGTAAATCGTCTTCGGTCTCATCACCGTTATGTCACCAGGGTTGTCAGGCGTCTCGGGCCCGTAAACAGCAATACTACTGGGTACTACGACCATGTCGAGCCTGTTCTCCCTCGCTACTTCGAACACGTTTAGCGTCCCGTTGGTGTTGACGTCCCAGGCGAGAGCGGGGTCCTGCTCCCCTCTAGCCGACAACACCGCAGCTAGGTGTACTATCACGTTAACCTTGTACTCTTTGACAACCCTGGCTATCTCGTCCCGTCTCAACACGTCGAGCTCGACGTACGGCTCGCCTATCTCTCTCAGCTTGGCCACGTTCCTACCAGAGGCGATCACTCTGTCCTTGCCGTAAACTTCCCTTAGAGCCGGCACCAGCTCAGACCCTATTTGCCCTGTAGAGCCTGTGACAAGGACTATCATAGCTAACCACATTTTGCTTTAAGCCACCCATGAGAATAAGACTTTTCCCCTATTCAAGAGTGCCTTTTATGGGAGAGGGCTATGTACTAGACCCCCGTAGGCAAAAGCCCTCATACATACGAACATAAAGGATATATATTCACACCGCTTATATCAAACAGGGGGCGTTAGGTGTGAGCGGTATCTTTGTAATAAAGAGGGACGGGAGCAAGGAAGAGTTCATACCGGAGAAGATCGTGGTCAGCATTATCAAAACAGGAGCACCAGTAGATGTTGCTCGAAGGATCGCCAAAATCGTCGAGGGGAAACTCCTGGAGCAAAACGTAACGGAGATCTCTAGCAAAGACCTGATGAAGATGGTCCTGGACCTTTTGAAGAGGGAGAACGAGGAGTGGTATAGGAACTGGATCATCTTCGACAAAGCCGTTAAGAGGAGGAAGCCCGAGGCCTGACTTAGGCTGGCTTAACTTTTTTAACTTTCCCGCAGATTAGAGATGCGAGGGTATAGTCTTGGAGGAGGCGCCCTTAATAAAGAGCCTCGACGAGATTAAACGAGTCCTTTTCGACCTTCTCAGCAAGGCCCCCGAGCTTAAGGACTTCCTTCACTACGTTGAGGAGGCGGAGTCCGCGAGGGCCCTAGACAAGAAAACCAAGGAGCTCGTCTCTCTGGGTATAGCCATCGCGATAAGGTGCGAGCCCTGTATCCAGTGGCACCTGTACGAGGCGTATAAAGCTGGTGCCACTATTGAGGAGGTCTACGACGTGATCAAAGTTGCCGTTTGCATGGGCGGCGGCCCCGCACTAATGTACAGTCTAAAAGCGTACGAGTACGCTAAACAGCTCTATAAGTAGTTTTTCGTCCATCAACCCATTAACATCCCATCTTCACTACACATTTAATACACACAATTACTTATTAGACATGGAAACTCCCACAGGTGGAGACCTTGAAACTCCTGCGAGTAGAGGACGCTGTAGGGAAGAGACTGGCAATGGACTACACGATCGTAACACCCGACCAGAAAGGGGCTCTGAAGAGAAGGGGCGAGGTCCTAGAGGCAAGGGACGTTGAGGTAATGAAGGCTAACGGGCACTACTACGTCTACGTGCTAGACGACGAGGAAGAGTCTACTGAAGAGGTCTTCGAGACGGATGCCGCAGTCTCCCTGGCAAGTAGTATTACGAGTGGAAATCTCGTAGTAGAGGCTTCAGAAGAGGGTAAAGCCCTTGTAAGAGCCGGCGAAGACGGGCTGTTTATAGTCAACTCCGAGGGGCTGAGAGTTGTTAACGAAAGCGGGTTATTGGTTGTGATAGCACGGAGGAGTGGCGTTTTTGTGCGGAAAGGGGACGTGGTGGCGGTCGTTGACGTTGTGCCACTGAAAGTGCCTAGAGCGGTCCTAGAAGACCTGTTGAACAAGACCAAGCCCTACAACCCGGTTCTAGCCCTGATACCGAGTGCGAGACCCAGGGTTGGGATCCTCGTCGTGGGCACCGAGATCGTGGAGGGCCTCAAGAGAGACACTGCCAGCGGGATCGTCGTAAAGAAGCTCGCCGAGTACAACTGTAGTCCCGGTAGAGTTCTCTATGCCAGGGATGACGAGAAGGAGATCGCGCACAAAATAGAGGAGTTGCTCGAGGACTCCGACGCGGTCATAGCAGTCGGGGGCATGAGCGTCGACCCAACCGATAGGACGCCGGTCGCAATAAGAATGGTTGCTGACACGGTAGTAGCCTACGGTATCCCCATGAAGCCGACCACAATGAGCATGGTCGCTTACAAGGGGGACAAGGCCATCATAGGCGTCTCGAGCGGCATAATACACTTCCCGGACCTCAACTTCCTAGACGTAATACTCCCGTGGGTCTCGTCTAAGACGAGAGTGCCTAGAGAACACATTGTTAGACTTGGCGAGGGAGGGTTAACGGACTACTACCTCGAGAAAATGAAAAAACGTATACGGCATTGACAAAGCCTTACGACAGAGACTCGCACGGTACCGAGCAGGTTAACGTGCAAGTCACGCTTGCTACCGACCTCGCAGCGATTCTCGTTGTCCCTACCGACTTGGTTCATCCATAACGCGGTATGTCAAGCCGCGAGCCCCGGAATAAAAAGAGGCGCC
>JAGDWK010000004.1 GCA_023256015.1 Thermogladius sp. | reverse complement strand
ACGCAAGTGCCCGGAGGGGTCTATAACGGCCTACTTCGACCTAGACACCGTCTACAACAATAGTTTTCACAAGGTCATAGAGGTGGCCGAGGCCCACCAACCCGTGTACGCTATTGGTACACTGGCCGGAAAAAGAGAGCATATACTATCTAGAGGCGGCTGGAGAGATTTGATGAATGGGGAGGACTTGGAATTCTGTGTTAGAGTAGGCTTCTCAGTAGCGATCCCAGTAATGGTCGGGCTTAACGCTGAGACGGCTCTCATCGATTTCAGGAGGGAGAAAAGGTATACCAAGAGTGTTGTGAGTTACGTGGGCAGGGTGGTAAGAAACAACATCGACTACTACAGAGCCCTAGGCTTAAACCCCGCCGAGCTGCTTGTTTTTAAAAGGAAGAGAGACGCCCTTGTATTCCCGTTTTACACACCCTATGTATTGATCAGAGAACCGCTCAGGTACATCAAGTCGGTTAATAACAACGTGGCCTTCGAGGTCAGCGTCGTATCTAAGATGGTTAACCCCAGGGAGTATGGTATAGACGACTCTCTATTCCTCGTAGGCGTCAGCCAGGAGACTCTCGAGAGGCTAAGAGACCCAGGTGAGGTCGACGCGGTCATAAAGGGTAAGATCGGCAGGATTATCAAGGTAACGCGTGAACCAACATACTACAGGCATGTCTACATAAAGGATCCGAGAGTCTTCGACTACGCGACAGCATTCCTCCAAGGAATCAGGTCTGTAGAGGTGCTAGAGTAGTGGAAGTGGTGATCGTACACCCCCTCCTCGAGATAGGGGGTGGCGCCGAGAAGCTGGCGATCGAGATGCACCGGGCCTTAGCCGAGCTGGGCTTCGAGAGCAGGATCGCGACCTACTACCTGGACTGGGAGAGGCTGGCCGAGGTCGTCGGGCTGCTCTCGCCTGGTTTCAAGCCTTTGATCGAGGCGAGGCCTCTCCCCCCGTCAGCCAGTATAGTCGACCTTCTCGCGAGGGCTTTGACGGGCGACCGGTTGACTAGGCTGAGAAGGGCTCTTCTAACCAGTATCTTAGTGAAGAACATCAAGAGGGAGGCGGGCGGGGGCGTCGTCGTGGACACCGCCTCGCACGTCCCCACGCCCGTTGACGTTGCCTACATACACGTCCCGCTCATAACCCCCAGCGGTAGGAGGGGGTTTGTGTGGAGGAGCTACGAGACCCTGCTTAAAAGGCTGGCCGACTCGGTCACCGGCAGGCCGAGGCTCGTCTTGGTCAACAGTAGCTGGACGCGGGCGGTCTTCCACAGCGTTTACGGGGACCAGTTCAGGGTCGAGGTGGTCCACCCGCCCGTGGACGTCGAGTACTTCGAGAGCCTGGAGGAGAAGAGGGAGAAGGCCGTTGTAACCGTCTCCAGGTTCAGCCCCGAGAAAAACCTCGGCAGGGTCGTAGAGGTGGCCGGCGCGCTACGGGACTACGACTTCTACATAGTCGGCTCCGCCACGAGGAAAGGCCTGAGGTACGCAGGCTACCTGAAGAGGTTGGCCGAGGAGCGGGGGCTGGGGAACGTCCACGTGCTGCCTAATCTGCCGAGGAGTAGGCTGAGGGACCTTCTACGGACCGCCTTGTTCTACCTCCACCCCCCTTACGCGGAGCACTTCGGTTTATCGGTGGCCGAGGCCGTCTCGGCCGGGGCCATACCGATAGTGTACAGGGACGGCGGCGCCTGGTTCGACATCGTGTCCAGGATCAGCCCCGCCCTGGGCTACACCGAGGTCGGCGAGGTCCCGTCTATTGTGAGGAGAGTCGAGGGAGACCCCGCTTTAGCTAGAGCCCTGAGAGAGAGGGGTCTCAGCGTAGTGCGGGAGTTCGACTTCGAGTCGTTCAAGAAGAGGCTCTCAAAGGCCTTCCTTTCGTGCTGCCCACCAGCCAGGGGCTCGTAAATAGGCTTCTCCGGGAGTGTTGCGCCTTGGCATCTCATACCTCTTCTCCACCCCCGCTAGCAGGCTTCTCACCTCCCTTGGCTCCAGCCCGCTCTTTATAGCTGCGACGGCGAGTCTCAGACCCCTAGCAAAGCCTTCTAGTCTAGGGTTACGAGAGTTCCTGGAGTAGACTTCATAGACGTGCGAGAGCAGCTCTAACTTGTTCAAGTCGATTTTAAACCTATACAGGCTGACACCGTAGGGTAGTAACCCGAGCTCTACGCCGATCATGTAGCTTTTAGTAGGGATTACTGCTCTAGACAATGACTCGCCTCTCTCCACGTGTCTCACGATTCCGCCCTTGAAGCGTGTCGCGTGTAGTCCCTGCCTAATGTAATGTAGGGCTAATAACTGCTCGTTGCGCAAGCCCCTCACAGTGTAGCCCTTCAGCTCGAACCCCTCTATGTAGTTTCTCGACTTGAAGCTCAGGTTAACGCCTCTAATGTCTACTGTTAGGACGTACTCGCCCTCCCAGCCATGTTTTTGGTAGAGTTTCTTGAGTGCCGTCAAACCAACGTTGCTAATAAACACGTCGTAGTCGTTCATGTTTTCCAGGAGCGGCTTATTGACGCCGAGAACCCTCTTAGCCAAGAAGGCTGCCAGGCCTGCGCGAGAGGCCCAGACGGTTTTTTCTACGACGAGCCCGCTGGTGATACCCACTTTACCATGGGTGTTGTGGAACGCGACGTGGTCTTCTACGAACCTCGAACTGGGCACGGCATCGTCGTCTGTTACTATGGTGAGGTCGTACTCCTCCGACACCCTGAAGATCTCGTTCATTGCTTCCTCAAAGAAGCCGCTTTGTTGTACTCTGACCTCGATGTCCAGCTTGTCCTTATATTCGTCTACAATGTCGAGTGTCCTGTCCCCCGGGCTCGGCTTGTAGACTACTAGTACACGGAAGCCCCCCAGGGTCTGGTCGCACAGCGCCTTCAGAGTAGAGCGGATAACATAGCCTGTCGACGCATTCCTGTAAGTAGGTATGGCGACGAGCACTCTCAAGTCTTGAGACCACCTATCCAGAGGCTGGTGAACGGCTAACCGTGGGGTGCTCCTCTCCCTATCTCTTCAAGCAGCGCCCTAACAGTAGCAGAAACGCTGGCCGTGGAGTTCATAGACGGGCTGAAGCCCAGCTTCTTCAACTTGTCTATTCTCAAGGCTATGCGCTTCACGTCCCCCGGCCAGCCCACGCCGTGGGCCACGGGCTTGTAGACCAGCTTCACCCCTTCCAGCCCCATCTCGCTCAGTACTATCCTCACCACGTCGTTGACGGTTATCCAGTCTTCGTTCCCGACGTTGTAGACGGCGAAGCCCTCCCCCGCCCTCCGCCAGGCTAGTAGAGTGGCCTCGACTGCTTCCGACACGTGGAGGTAGCTCCTGGTCTGGGTCCCGTCCCCCAGCACCTCGAGCTCCCTGGGGTTTGCCAGGAGCTTGTTTACCAAGTCCCATATAACGCCGTGCCTCAGCCTGGGCCCCACGATATTGGCGTACCTGAGGGAGACGGCCCTGATACCGTAGAGCCTGGAGTACGCGTGCATCAAGTTCTCGCAGGCGGCCTTGCTGGCGCCGTACACCGAGACGGGCCTCACGGGCTCCTCCTCACCCACTGGTATGCGGCCCGGCTCCCCGTAGACCGAGCTCGACGACGCGAAGACGAGGTCTCTCACGCCCCTCCTCCTCATCGCCTCGAGGAGGTTGAAGGTCGCCACCACGTTCTCGCTGAAGTGCACCTCGGGGTTGGTGGTGCTGACCCTCACCTCGGGGTTCGCGGCGAAGTGGAAGACTGCCTCAACGCCCTCCACGGCCTTGAGGGCCGTGCCGGGGTCCTTGAGGTCGCCCACCACTACTTCAACGGAGCTACTCCCCCTGTGCCTCTCCAGGTTCTCGAGCCTGCCGCTACTGAGGTTGTCGACGACTCTAACCCTGAACCCTTCGAGGACTAGCCTGTCGACGAGGTGGCTGCCGATGAACCCCGCTCCCCCTGTGACGAGGATGAGCCTGCCCAACCTAGCACACCGCTGGTTGCCTGTCCGCGTGTACGCTAGCTAGATTAGAGGCCCGCTTGCTAATAAAACTTCAAAAGGCCGCAGACCACGCAGGTACCCCCAGAGGATCAACCACCGGCACCCTCCCCGCATTAGGGGCGGGGCCCGATGCTTTACTGCCGGCCGGCGGATGGGTATTGAAGTAGTACAGGCTCATCGCCCCGGGCTACGCGTAGCCGCGCTGCCGCTCGCACGCGGTGGAAGGGCTTAGTAGGAGGCCCTCGTCAGCCTCCACTTGACCGATCTACCGGCTCTCTCCGTCAGCATGTACTCCAGCGCGTTGACTAGGGTCGACCTGAACACGCTGTCCCTGAACAGCTTGCGCGCGTAGGCCCCGGCTAGGTAGGAGACCGGTATCCTCGAGGGGAGCTCTACTAGCCCGCTGTCCACCAGCTCGTTCAAGCGTGTGGACGCCCTGAGGGAGTCCTCTACCCCGAGCTCTCTCGCGAGGTCTAGGGCCCTCTTGTTGAGCCACTTCTTCACCGTGAAGTAGTCTGCTAGGAGGTAGACGTGCTCTTTGTACACCGCGTGGGCTGCTGTGACGACTACCTCCGCCTCTCGTGTGAGGCCCCTGAGCTCGAGGCCCTCCCACTCGAACTCCTCGGCGCAGCACTCGAGGAGCTCCTCCCCGTCTAGGTACACAACCCACGCGAAGGATGGGTGCGTGTAGAGGTCTACTATAGCCCGCCCCCTCGTCATCGTGACCGTGTACTTCTCCCAGACCTCGACCCTGAAGCCCCTCGACGCCAGCCTCTTGACCGCCTCGGGTAGCTGCCGCGCGTCGACCAGGACGTCTACGTCGACCGAGACGTGCTCCACCGGCTTCCTGAACTTGTGTAGCGCGTAGTCCAGCCCCCTCAGCGCGCCGGCCACCTCCCCCACGACGCTGCGGAACCACTTGTACCTCTCCTCCTCGCGGCGCCTCGCCTCGCCCTCCACGCCCGCAGACCTGAGGAAGCCCAGCAGCACCTTGTTCAAGCCCGCCGCCTCGGCCAGCTCCCCCAGCTCGCCCTCCCCCGGCTTCTCCAGGCCCTCCAGCGCCCTGACCAGCCTCAGGGTCCTAGAGCTCAAGCCTATACAGCACCTCCGCGGCTGTCCTGGCCGGCCTGCTACTAGAGGTGTCCACAGTTGTTGAGGCGATGTACCTCGCCAGTACAGTGTAGTAGGCGTACTCTGCTTTAAGGAAAGAGGGCGGCACGTCGGCCCTCCTCCTCAGCACGTCCAGCCTCGCTGTAAGGACGACGGGCCTCTCCCTGGAGGCCAGGGCTAGCAGGAACCTGCCGAGCGCTGTCCCGAGGAAGCCCTCGTACCTCAGCGTGGCCGAGACCCAGACCAGGAAGTCCAAGACGCCCCTGTCGCACACGACGACGTCGCTGAAGAGGAGCCTCAGCCGCCTCGCGAGCAGCTGGGGCAGGAACCCCGTGAACTCCAGTAGCGCGAACAGCCCCCTGAGGCCCGGCGGCACTGAGAGCTTGTAGTAGGGGTTGTCGGCGCCGCTGAAGGTCTTAGTCTTCGAGAGGAGCCTGTAGAGTAGCGAGACGTGGAGGTGGCTCCCCCTCAACCAGTGGGTCGAGGCCCTGTGAGAGGCCGCCAGGTAGGAGGACAGGGCCCTCGCAACGGTCGTCTTACCGCTACCGTCGCAGCCCGACAGGACAACAGCTCTACCCATAGCAATCAGGTTTCATAGAATGTCCCGCCCGGAATTAAAACAGGGCGGCCCGCCACCACATCGGCTGCC
>JAGDWK010000053.1 GCA_023256015.1 Thermogladius sp. | reverse complement strand
GTTGTGTGGAGCTTCTCCTGCAGCTGGATTATCTGCTTTAGAGCCTCGTCGTCCAACTCCACGTTTCTAACGATCGCGAAAGCGACGTAAGGCCTGCCGGGGACAGGTTCTGCGTAAGCCACCGCTCCGCAGTCAGACACGGTTGGCCTCCTAACGGGTAGCCCGAGCAGGTGCTTTAAAGCCCTGGAGAGCCCCTCGGCACTGAACAAGTCGGGTCTGTCGTGGTTGGCCTCGTAGACTAAATTGCCGCCCGCCAACTCTTCTATTTCGCACTTTAGCTTCGTCATCAGCCGAACCAGGCTTTTTACGTCTAGCTCAACACCCAGAAGCCTGTAGAGGTCGTCCACGCGCACACTGATTGTAGGCAAGTCACCACCCCACTACTGCCTTGAGCTCATTCCAAACCTTGGAGATCGTCTCAGTCTCCTCCTTGCTCCATTCCACAAGCCCCTCTCTCACGAACCTGTCTAAGTGGTCTTTAAGCCCTATGGACTCGGCTACAGGGGCGTAGACTGTTAAGTACGAGTAAGCTCCTTTAATCTTCCTCACCTTGTTGAACGTGTCTCTGCCGAGGGTCTTGTATATGAATCTCATGGATACCGGGGACTCTAACCCCGCCGGCCTTCTATACTCGACATTGAAGCCCCCTAGTGAAGGGGTCTCGACCCCCATGACAGCCGACTTAACGCTGTACCACCCAGCCAGGTACTCGCGGTAAGCCTTGTTGGCCCTCTCGGACAATCCAGGGTCATTCAGTATGTAGGAGGCGAGAAGGGCGATGACAGCCGTGTTCGACAGCTGAGACGGCGATATGGTGTCTGGAGTGTCCATGTCTGTGTGGTAGTATTTACTCGGCCACTCGTTGAGCATCCCCGAGTCGACGCCCCAGGTAATGAACACGTCGTGGTCGCTCCCGGCGCTGTACGGGGCTATGTCGTACCTGACAGACGGCTGGGGCACACCTTCGAAGCTCTCAACGGTATCTAAGACGCTCCTCGCCGAGACGTACATCGCGGATGCGACCCTGCCCGGCATGAACAGGGGAGGGTTCACTACGGATAAGACCGAGCCCGTCACATTCTGTTTCGAGCCGACCATGTCCAGGTTCACTACGTGTTCGGGTAATTCGCCCAGGATTTCTTTCAGGAAGACCGTTCCCGCATACTCCGGCACCCACGCGTGGCAGACGCTACCCAGGGAGGGGTCCCTCATGTTCACCTTAGCGAAAGCTGCCAGGAAGTTGGCGGCGCTCCCGCTCGCGTTGTCGTGGGCGCCGGGCTTGGGGTGGCATACGTGGCTTACAATGAGCGTGGTCGGGCGACCTCCACAAGAGACCAGGACTGGTAGCCCGGCGCTGTGGAACTTGACGCTCGCTTTCCAGCAAACCTCTACCTCCAGCGAAGGGTTAACTAGCAGCCTCGAGATCAAGTCTGTGGCCAGGCGGTAGGGTATGTTCATGACGACCTTGCCGTGCTTGACCTCGCTAGCCTTTAGGAACAACCCCGTGTAGGGGACAGCTTCGTGGAACCTATTCTTATCGTAGTGGAGGATGAGCTTGGCGTCAACGGTTAGGTAAGCGTCGTACGGGTTGAGGTCTGTTAGCACGACCTCGCCCGAGCACTCCCTCTCGCACACGACTAGCCTGCCACAGCCCTCCCCACCAGGGCTATGAGCGGACAAGAGAGTTGGATGCTCTAGCAGGTTGAACCTTCCCAAGACCTTTTCACCTATTCTAATGACCAGCTCCGCCTCTACTGGGTCCCAACCAGACGGGGTCTCTATGAAGCCTCTCCTAGCGTTGTTCTCGACTTTGTAGACCTTGGCTGGGAGCCCAGCGTTCTCCAGCGCCTCCTTGAGCTCTTCAACGGCCCTCAATAGCCCGGTCGACCCGGTGACTCTACTGTAGCTGGAGAGCATGTTTACGACGTCTACACCTAGTGTCCGGGGGACTTCTTTCTGGAGCTTTAGGACCTGCTCCCTGAGGTTCGTACAAGACACCTTTTCCATGAGTGTATAAAGTCCAGCTTAAATACTTTGAGAGACTTGAATAAACTCTAGCCTCTGTTTGTGGTGGTACAATGGTTATCGTGAGCGTCACTCCTGAGATCGCTATCGACCAACTGAAAACGTATGCCGGCGGTCTCGGCGTACTCGAAGGCGACAAAGTGATAACAGCAGGGGAGATGGGCTTAGATTACTGGGCTCTCACCCTATACTACAGGCAGGGTTACGTCAGACTGAAGTTCAACGGCACCGAGCCTATAGCAGAGCCGGAGAAGCAGTCCCCGAGCGTACTGGCTAAGCTGCAGCCCTGGGACGAGTTCACCGTGACGTTAAAGGGAGAGGAGGTCATCATAAAACCCCTCGTGTACGCCCACAAAACAGCGAAGGTCGTTTTCTTCGAGGCGGTCTGCCCGAACTGGGCTAGGGCCCTCACAGACAGGGTTTACATGGCCGACACCCTCGAGAACCAGTTCCTGGTTTACGCCTTGCTGGCCAAGGCCTCGGCCGCTTTCATACGGGACTTCATCGGGTTAGAGAACGTGAGCGTGATAGACCTTGAAGAGGCCCACACAGCACTACTCTTAATGGCGCTTAACGTGGAGGACAGGGCTAGAATCATAATCCACACTCCAGGGCCTTGGGGTCACCCCTCGTTCCCTGGAGGCCTGATCGCGAGGGAGTTCGGCCTCTTCCTCGGGGACAACATACTGTTAACGGACTATGCCTTGAGTAAGCTGAGGAAGGGTATTGTCGTCTCCAAGAAGCAGGAAGACGTGATAAAGAAGCTGTTTGCCAAGCACTCGAGTAAAATAGTCTCCATAACAAACGGGGTGAGCCTCGAGAGGTGGATGGACCCGAGGCTTTACGAAGCTTACAACAAAAATGCGTTGAGCCGTGAGCTACTGATCAGCGTTAGGCTCGATAACAGGAAAAAGCTTGTCTCGCTGTTGAGGAACGTGAAGCCCGAGCTGTCCGCTGACGATAAGCCGATCATAGCTTGGACGAGGAGGCTGGCGAGGTACAAGAGACCCTATTTCGTTGCCAGGTTTATAGAGGAGAACCCGGACGTCGAGGCAGTGTTCGTCCTGGGCGGGAAGCCCCACCCCAAGGACTTCGACGGGCTGAGCTACGCTAGGAAGTTTAGAGACCTACACCTGAAAATAAACCACGTCGTCTTCTTAAGCGACCACGATGTACCCACAGCAAGGACAGTACTACAGGGTAGCGACTACCTCTTGTTCACGCCATTCAGTGGTTGGGAGGCTAGCGGGACTAGCTTCATGAAGGCGCTCGTCAACGGAGTCCCCGTGCTCTCCTCGAGAGACGGGGCCGCCTTGGAGGTTATAGAAGACAACGTGACGGGGTGGTTCTTCGGAACCGACATCAGAGACTTCATAAACATATACGACGACCCCAGGGCGAAGGAGGTCGACGAGAACGAGTACAAGGAGTTCAAGAAAAAACTCCTCGACCTGATCGACATGTACCACAGCGACAAAGACAAGTACTGGGAGGTCTCTCTTAACAGCGCCCTGAAGACCCCTAGTAAGGTTGATATGCGGCGTGTGCTACACAAGTACTATCTGGAGGCACTGTGAGATGAGAGTCTTAATTGTAGGAACCGGCCTGATGGGCTCCTCGATCGCAACGTGCCTGGCGAGAAAGGGGTTCAAGCTCCTAGCCTACAACAGAACAGCGAGTAAAGCAGTGGAACTATGCGAGGAGATAGGCTGTGAAGCGGTGGAGACCCTAGAAGGTGTCTCAGCGGACTATACACTAGTTTCTCTATTTGACGACGTGGCGAACATAGAGGTGTTGGTCAGCAAGAGACTTTACGAGAATGTCAAGACACGTTTCGTCGTCAACACGTCGACAATATCACCCCAGACGAGTCTCATGATATCGTCGTTATTCCGGCAGCACGGCGTCGACTACTTCGAGGGGACAGTATTCGGGAGCGTCGACGAGGCTAGGGAGTGCAGGCTGTTATCCATGGTAGCTGGAGAGAGTAGCAAGCTCGGGGAGGTCGAGTCCCTAGTGTCGCAGTACTCCTCGAAGACGGTGTACGCGGGTGACATTCCAGCAGCTACGGCTCTGAAGCTCGCTGTTAACAACATAGCCCTGGCTATTCCGGCCCTGATCGGCGAGTCGCTGGAGATCCTCGAGGCGTACAACGTTGCTGTCGATAAGCTCTTAGAGGTTGCAAACGCCTCGTGGCTGAAGAGCGTATTTGAGAGGTACTGGCCCAGGATCGTCGAGGAAAAGAAGGCGAGGTTCACGGTGGCAGGAGCGGCCAAGGACTTCCGTTTAATATCGGGTGAGCTGAAGAGCAGAGGTTACCCCGGGGTAGTATCGAGCGGTGTAGCTAGCTTCTACAGTGGTCTGTTGAGCGAGATGGGCTCTAAGGACTACCCCCAGGCGTCTCTCGGGTACCTGAAGAAGAAAAAACTCCCTACCTGACAATCAAGACGGAGGACGTAGAGTTGACTGCCAGGGCTAGGGGTATACTCCCGATGCTCAAGTCAAAGTAGCTCGTTTTTCCTCTAGCCCCCACGACGATCAGGTCGTAGCTCTCCTCAACTGCCTCCTTAAGGATGATGGACGAGATACTCTCGTTCTCCTTGAGCTCTATAGTCTTGTACCTAACGTTCGTTATTTTCTTGCCTACAGCGCTCCTGGCCAGGTCTAGGGGGTCCCCGGTTTCGCCTGGCACCTTCACGTAGAGGACTGTCAACTGCGAACCGTAGTGCCTCGCGAGGTCGACGGCTATGTTTAGAGCCTTCAGGCTGAGGCTACTCCCGTCGAAGGGGACGAGGATTCTCCTCAACATGAAACTGATCTCGTAGGTCGGCGCCTCAGACACGCTCCCACCCCGCTTTTAAAGTTGTAAACCGACGTTAAGAACCTTGTCTGTCACCTTCATCGTCTCCTCCGCGCTCTCGGCTAGACGCAGGGCCGCTCTTATCGCGTCGATGTTCTCCGGTATTACTATTGCTTCTTGGTGGACTGCCTGGACTATAGTTAGCTCGTCTCCGCTCACCTTGATCATGTCCCTCCAAACCACGTTCTCGTAGATGTCGTACCTTTTCCTGCCGAGGTCTCTAGCGAACTCGACGATCTTGCTGGTGGAGTCTATACCGATCTTTGCGCCCTCCAGGACAACTATCCTAGGAGTACTGGACAGCGCCTCGACGACCTCGTCTATGCTGGTACTCCTCTTGGTCTGGACGTGGACGACATGGACGTGCATCAGTGTCGTCGGCACTATGAGTGCGACTGTCTCGATGTCCAGACCTGGTAGAACCGTTTTCACGTCTATTGCGTGGTGGCTGGGTATACTGGGCGGGTCTAGCTTGACCGTGTTGACGATGCCTTTGTCCTCCTTTGGGTCGCTAGCCCTTCTGACAATAACCGCCCTGACTTTCCTGACGCCGATGTGTCTGTCTAGGAGACATATCAGCCTAAGCAGGGCCGTAGTATTGCAGCTGACTACTCTAATGTACTTTTTACCAAGGGCCTGCCGGTAGTTGCAGAGCGTGCTAAAGCTGACCTCGGCTACGTCTGGGCTCTCCCCGCCCTCGAAGAGAGCGCTCAGGCCACGCTCTACGTAGACCCGCTTGTTCTGCGCCCCCTTTCCACCAGGGGACGCGTCCACGACGAGACTGACCGACCCGAGTAACTCGTCGATAGTCCCGGAGGGCTTGACCCCGACTTCTTCGAACAACCCTTCTTTTCCCTCCGGCACATATACCGGGATGCCCTGTCTGTAGGCCACCAGGACGCTGTAGTCGGGTGTGTACTTTACGATGCCCTTCAGCTCCAAGTCTGGCATC
>JAGDWK010000047.1:19777-32288 GCA_023256015.1 Thermogladius sp. | reverse complement strand
CTTCCACTAGCTTTTTGAAGCCCTCAACGAGCCTCTTTTTCCTGTGGCTCCTCATACCGTAGAGCTTGCCAGCAAATGAGGTGACTATCGATAGTAGATCCTCCACAAGCTCCTGGTGCGCGTCCTTGGGCTCGTCACCATAGATGACCTCTATCCTGACCCCGTATTGCTTGAAGAAGTATTCTAGGTACTCGAAACCAAAACGGGTTAATCTATCCCTGTATGTTACGACAACGACGTCTACCTGCCTGCTAACTACGTATTCGAAGAGCTTCAGCAAGCCCCTCACCCGAGAGCGGTCTTTGACTGTCTTTCATGTCTATTGATTGCCGCCCCCGCCTCCCTCAGCGTCCTCCCCGTGCTCCTCGTTGGGGGCCTCCAGCTCCACCACCTCCCCCCTCCCCACGGCCTCGGCCACCTCCTCGATCGACAGCAGCCTGCCGGGTGCCCGCCTCGGGGCTAGCACCCTGAAGCCCCTCTCCCTCAGGAGGCTGAACGCGCCGGGGCCCACCTCGCTGACTACGACCGCGCCGACGCCCCTCCTCGCCAGCTCCTCGACTATGGCCCTAGCCCTCCCGTACCCCTCCCTCCCCAGCCCCGGGTTCTCGAAGACCTCGACTACCCTGTAGCCCCCCTCGCCGACCTCCACCACCGCGAAGTGCCTCGCTCTCCCGAAGTGCGGGGACAGGAGCAGCCCCCTGCCGGTCTTGACTACAGGCGAGGCGAACCTCATACCCCTACCCGTAGAACCTGTAGACGGTGGGGAGGTTGAGGTAGAATATGCCCAGGGTGAGCAGCCTCGAGGCCTTGGACACCAGCTCCCCCAGCCTGCCCCAGCCCTCGGCCAGGGCGACTATAGCCCCGTAGAAGAGGGCCCTACCCCTGAGCGTGTAGAGCTCTATCTCGAGGAAGACCTCCCTCAGGACCGCCCTGAGCGTGGGGGACTTGACCACCCCCCACCTCCTCAGGGCTAGCAGGAGGCCCCGGCTATGTGCCGGCAGCCTCCTCCAGGCGCCGTGGCGGAGGGCCTTCCTGAAGTACTTCTCGACCACGGAGCCGTCCACTCTCTCCGGCAGCAGCACCCTCGCCACCACCTCTCTAGCCCTATACTCGACCTCCCTACTGAGGCCCTCGACCGCCCTCTCCAGAAGGCCCTCCGCCACAAGTGTCATGAGGTAGGACACCAGGCAAGACATCTTGATGGAGGCGGCGAGATAAAAAGCTTTCACTGGAAGCGGGGGCTCCCTAACTTTCGCCCCACCGGCCCCCTCAACAGCCGGCCTTAGGGTAGGGTGGTCTAGTGGAGGAGTTCGTCGCTGCCTCTCTAGCCCTCCTCGCTACGCTCGCGGGCTTCGGGCTCGTGCTGGCCTCGGTCATCAACGCCGAGGGGGCTCTCAGCGGGGTGGAGTACCAGTGCGGGAGGCTCGCCTACGTGGCCTACAGCGGCGGCTACGTGTACGCCTACTACCAGGGATGCCCCGCCGCGCTGAAGAGCGGGGTCGAGGCCTACGTCAACGGGTCGTGGACACTCGTGGACAGGCTGGTGGACGGGGCGCTCGTGAGGGCCCCCAGCAGCGACGGGAGGCTCGTGCTCGAGACGAGTAGAGGGGCCCTGGTGGCGTCGCCTTGAGAGCGGTCAGCACAGTGGTGGGCCTCTACCTCGCCCTCATAGCGATGGTAGTCGTGGGCCTGGCGGTAGCCGGTAAGCTGTGGGAGTTCTCGAACGCCTTCGACTACGCCGCCAGTAGAGCGGGGGATGCGCTGGGGGAGGCCTCGAGCCCGCCCCTGATGACGCTCGCCCTGTCCGGGGACACCCTCTACCTGAACGTCACGCCCCTCAGGCCCTTCACCCTCAAGTACCTCTTACTGGAGTACCCGAACGGGACCGTGGACGTGAGGGAGCTGGACCTGCCGGTCCTCAACTCGACGCTGCTAACCCTTGTACGCGGCTACAGCGGGGAGGTTTTCAGGCCCATCCTGGTGACGGGGAACGGCGTCACCTACGCCTACACGCCCGGTAGAGACCCCCTACTCGCCCCCCTCGACCCGGCCCTGGCGGGGAAGGCGTTCATAGACCAGGACGTCGTGGACTCCCTGAGAGTTGCCGGCCCACTAGTGTGGGGTGCCGCGGGCCTCAGAGAGGTCTACGACCCCCTGAGCAACTCGCCCCTGCTGGTACTCTCGGGCTCCAGCCCCCTCAACTACACGAGGGTCAAGCTCGGCACGGAGCTGACCTTGGAACTGGCTATAGGAGGCCAACCTAGCTGGCCCTACGCCTGCCCCGCGGTGTATATCGACTATAGCGGCTGGGTAGTCATCCCCTGCTCCCTCCAGGAGGCCGGCTTCTTCGACAAGGTCTTCTACTACAAGAGGCTGGACCTGGGGGGCTACCCCGTCGACCTCTACATAGAGGTCTACGGCCTCAGCAAGGGCTACGTGTACTACTGGTACCCCAGCCTGGAGTCGGGCACAACAATACCCCTGGCGTCCTTCTACGTAGCCCTCAGGTTCAAGCCTGTCGGCCCCTACGCCCTGCTACTCAACGGGTCGGTCTCGGCCAGCGTCCGCGTACCCAGAATGGTCGTCTCCCCGGACTCCGTCGTGAACGCCCTCCTCTACGTCCCCGGCACTAACGTGTGCGACGCTGTGCTAAACGACTACCTCGGCCTCTCCGCCCTCGTCCCCCTAGTACTAGCCCCCTACTCGACCTTCACCTCGAACGCCAGCCTCAACGCCTACGTGGTCAAGACAGGGGTTACTGGGGGCTTCAACTCCACCAGGCTTTACTCCTTCACCAACGCGACCGTCATATCCTCGCTCCCGGGTAGCTACTTCTACACGGCCAACGCGTCGGGGGTCTTCTCTACGAGCGACTACCTAGTGGTCCTAGCGGGGGGCACCTACATGCTCCCGCCGATTGTAGGCCTTGATTTGGTAGCCAGCGTAGCCGTGACCCTAGTACTCGACACCCTCACCGTGACCCCACTCAACTACGTCACCGCCACGGTCCCCGAGTCCTTCAACGCGACCTTAGAGAGGCTCGTCGACTACAGCCTCCCACCCCTCCTCCAGAAGTCGTGGTACACGCTGGGCTACAAGGTCGTGTCGGACTACCTGGCGCCGAGGGCCCTCGTCAACGTCAGCGTGGCTGGCGGCGTCCAAGTAGAGCTCGGGTACGGGGCCTCCACGGTCCTCTACGCACCAACCCGCGACCTCATACTACTGGACACGCTCGCGCGAACGCCGGTGGAGTCCTCCTGGAACCTGACGTGCACTGGGAGCAGCGTCCCGTCTACTGTCGGAAGCCCGCTGTACTTCAACTTGACCGCCTACGCCGTGAGACTAGGCCTCCCAGCACCCCCCGCCCCTATAGTCCTGTCACTCTACAACGGCTCAGCTACTTTGAGGATGCTCGTCTCCCCCGCCAGGCCCCCGGTAGCACTATCGTACGGGGGGTACGAGCAGACGTTGTACGCCTACGCTTACAGGGGCTACAACGTGACGCTTGTCAACACGTACAACGCCAGCCTCCAGGCCCTACTAGTGAGGCTGCGCCCATTGAACGGGGTCTTGGTCTACGACATGGGTTCCAGCCCTGTACTGAGCCTTGTTCTGAGCCCTGGCCTCAACAGCCTCGAGCTCCCGGCGTGGCTCGAGAAAGGGTTCTACGCCCTAGTGGTTAAACCGGTTGATGAAGCGACCCCGGGGGTAGTCAGCGGCCTGTCAGTCCTCTACGTTATTTAAACACCCAATTCAAGGAGCCCGCGGGCGTCCCTCTCCGCGCCGACCAAACACGTTTAAATAATTGCGTGTAATGATTTTATATATTGGCGAGTGGGCTATGTACGCGTTAACGAAGGTACAAGCCGTACTGATCGTTATCGTAATCGTTCTAGCAGCGATAGGCGTGGCGATGTACTTCGCGACCTCTAAACCCTCAGCGCCCCCCACGACCACCCCGCCCGCGACGACAACGACTACTACGACCACGACCACCACTACGACCACCACGACAACGACTACTACGCCGGCCGTTCCAACCCTCACCATAGGCAACACCACTATCAGGGTTTCCAGCGACCTGGCAAACTTCGTCGCCGCGTGCAAGTCCGGGAGTATACCGGCCGGCAGCGTCGAGATAATATTCGGCCACGCCCTGGCCAGCAACGAGATACCGGCCTTCAACAAGGTTATACAGGACTTCATGAAGGAGTACCCGTGCATCAAGGTCACCGTTAAGCCCTACGCCGACATGAACTCCCTGAAGTCCGCTGTGATAGCCGCCGTGGCCGTGGGGCAGCCGGGCGCCGGCCCAGACGTTTTCACGTGGGCCCACGACTGGATAGGCAGCTTCGCCGACGCTGGTAGGATAGTCGCCCTGGACAAGTACCTGCCGCCCGAGTCGATCCAGGACATCAGGGCCCAGCTCCTACCCGTGGCCGGCGCAGCCGTCACGTACAAGCTCAAGATGTACGGGGTTCCCTACGCTGGCGAGGCCATAGCCTTGATCATAAACAAGAAGATGGTCTCGACGCCCCCGACCACATTCGACGAGATGAAGGCCATAATGCAGCAGTTCTACAACCCAGGCCAGGAGAAGTACGGGCTGGCGTACCAGATAGACCCCTACCACATATACCCGTGGATAACAGCGTTCGGAGGGTACTGGTACGACCAGTTGACCGACACAATAGGTGTCAACTCGACGCAGACGAAAGAGGGCCTGGTATTCTTCATCGAGAACATTCTACCCTACCTCTACTACCAGGACCTGGGCGCACCCACTCAGCCCAACCTGTTCTTCACCGAGAAGGCCCCAATGATCATAACAGGCCCCTGGAACCTGGCCGGCATAAACCAGACCATCGGGCTTAACAACGTGATCGTCGAGGCCATACCGCCGATCATCATAAACAACACCAAGTACATACCAAAGCCGTTCAGCGGCTTCAGGAACATGTACATAACCGCCCTGGCTGAGCAGGGCGGCAAGAACAGGATACTGGCGTCAATACTCTTCACCCTCTACGTCGGGCTCAACGACGACGCCGTCAAGACCCTCATGGTCGAGAACGGCTACGTCCCCGTCAAACTGAGCGTTCTACAGTACCTCGAGGCCGACAAGGACAAGTACCCCATCGTCTACGGCTTCGCTCAGGCGGTCATCAACAGTACCCCGATGCCGAACTCGCCCAAGATGGACGTCGTGTGGAACGTGGGCACCTACCTGAACGCCGTCATAAACGCGTACACCAGTGCCATGAGCGCCGGTAAGCCGCAGAGCGAGGCTATACAGGCAGCCGTAGCCCAGGTCGGGCCGCAGCTAGACCAGGCCTACGCCGCTATAGTGCAGGCCCTGTCTACGTTGACCACATAGCTTTTTTCCCGACTTCCCATCGGGGGGTCCAGATGCCCTCTCGCAAGACCAGGGCCGAGGTACTCTACCCTAGGAGAGTAGCCTACTCTCTCGTCGTCGCTAGTATAGCCCTCTACCTGTTCTTCTCTGTATGGCCAATCCTATTCTCGATAGGGATAGCCTTCACTAACGCGAACGACGTCAACATAGCCCCGAACCCCCAGCTAGTCGGGTCGATCAACAACGCCATAGCGTGCGCGGAGGCCCTCAGAGACAACGCGTCGTACGTCGAGAGGGCCGTTGGCGCGGTCAAGCGCGTGGACGAGCTGTTGACCTCGATAAACCAGAGCCTCGCGAACATATACAACATGGTCTTAAACGGGACAAGCCCCTCGAGCCTCGAGTACCAGCTGGCGGTCTCAGACCTCTACAACAAGGCGAACATGCTGCCGAGTATACTAAGCGACTTCGAGAAGGCGTTCAACTGCACGGCCCTGGGGTACCCCACGGACAAGACCATTATCAGCTCTGCCGTAGAGTCCAACCTGACCAGGCTCATGGAGCTCTCCTCTTACCTCCCCACGCTACAGGACCCCAACAGGATACTCAACTTGACGTCGATGGGGCTGAGCATCGTCTCGGCTAGCGAGGCGTACTTCAAGTCCATCGAGACGGACTACAAGGGCTACTTCAACTCGGTGATCAAGAGCCTAGAAGCCGACAAGTACGGCGTGGAGATGCACTTCGCGGGCTTGAGCAACTTCCAGAAGCTCTTCACGGACCCCAGGTTCGTCTACTCGCTCTACAAGACACTCCTCTTCGTGGCTACGAGCGTCCCCTTGAAAGTCTCCGTCGGAGTACTACTGGCCTTCCTGTACTCCACGCCGCTAGTCTACGGTAGGAGGGTGTGGAGGGGCCTGCTCCTTACGCCGTGGGCTCTACCGATACTCCTCTCTGGAATGATGTGGAAGTACATATTCTACCCCAGCGGACCACTGGGCGCGGCGTTCCACCTAGACATAAACAACAACGAGTGGCACGCCTTCCTAGTCTACAACCTGTTCGAGGCCTGGCTAGCCTACCCCTTCATAATGACCGTGACAATGGGGGCTCTCTCGGGCGTCTCCAAGGACTTGATCGAGGCATCCTACATAGACGGGGCCAGCCTCTTCTTCAGGGTGAGGCACGTGGTTCTACCGCTGGTATCCAGGCCCCTGGTACTAGCCACAATACTGACAACAGGCGCCTCTCTCCAGGCCTTCATGGTGCCGCTGCTCATAAACGGCGGCGGGCCCACAAAGACTATAGCCGTCCCCTACCTCGGCTCCGCAACAGGGAACGCGAACGAGGTTCTGCTACTCTTCGGCTACGACAGGGTGACCATAGACAAGCAGTACGGCTACGCGGCGGCGACGTACGTGGTCGTGGTCTTGATAATACTCGCGTACGTAGCTCTATGGTTCTACTACAGCAGGAGGGGTGGTAGAGGGTGGTGAGGTCTATCACCTTCACTAGCATAATGCTGAGAGTCGCCCTGACGGTAGCCGGCGTACTGGTAGTCTCGATACTACTGTACCCGGTAGCCTACGCGTTCCTCATGTCGGTCATGGGGAAGGAGGGGATATTCCTAACCAGCCTCAGCCAGCTGGAGAAGTACGGGGTGAACCCATGGAGGTACGTCGAGGTCCTCAGAGACCCGGAGTTCGTCAAGTCTCTCGTCACGAGCCTCGTCGTAGCGTTCCTCACCATACTGATATCGGTCATCGTGATCACGCCAGCCGCCTACGGGTTCTCGAGGTTCAGGTTCTGGGGCAGGGACTCCCTGCTCTACGTCTACCTGATAATGAGCCAGGTGGGCGGCGGCTTCGGCATCATGGCGACGGTGGCGCTGTACATATTCCTGCTGAGGCTCAACGCCATGGGCGTACCGGTGCTGGGGAACATGTTCGTACTCCCGGTGATCTACAGCTCCGGGCTGGTACCGTTCATGACCTGGTTGCTGAAGACCTACTTCGACAGCCTACCGAAGGAGCTGGACGAGGCCGCCTTCATGGACGGCGCGAGCTGGACTACGATCGTGTTCAGGGTGATACTGCCCGCCTCCAGGTCGGCTATCATCATAATAACCCTGTTCGCGTTCATGAGCGCCTGGGGCGAGTTCATCCTAGCTAACTTCCTCGGCGTCAGCACGCTGGCGCAGTACATCTTCCAGACCGCCTTCGGAGCCAGGGGACTGGAGCTCCCGGCCAGGTTCGCCGCTAACGCCATACTCTTCGCTATACCCACGATAGTGATCTACGTAGTGGCGCAGAGGTACATCGGCGAAGCGATGAGAATGGGGGCTGTGCGAGGCTGAAAAACTAGACTATAAGCTTACCCGTTTTTTTATCGAATACCAGCACCCTCCTCGGGTCGATTAAGAGGTACGCCTTGTCGCCCGGCTTGAACCTGGCCTCCCCTGTCAACTTCACCTTGACGAGCTCGTCGCCCAGCCTCGTCGTAGCAATGGCCTCGGAGCCGAGGTTCTCCACCACCTCGACCGTCGTCTCCGTCACCGCGACCTCCCTCACCCTCTTACCCGAGAGAGCCAGGTGCTCCGGCCTAATACCTACGTAGACCTCGTCCACGCCCGCGCCCGTTATCTTGGAGGCGATCCCCGGCTCGATAGGTAGCGCGACGCCGGGGCACTCGAGCCTAAAGGCCGTCTTAACCTTACCCGAGCCCATCACACCACCGGATAGCTCTTCGGGGACCGCGTACTCAACGGGCTCGACCTCCCTCACCCTACACGGGAGGAGGTTCATCGGCGGAGAGCCTATGAACGTCGCCACGAAGGTGTCGGCCGGCTTGTGGTACAGCTCGCTCGGCGACCCGACTTGGAGGACCCTACCGGCGTTCATGACGGCTATCCTGTCCGCCATGCTCATGGCCTCTACCTGGTCGTGCGTCACGTAGACCGTGGTTATCCCCAGCTTCATCTGGATCTTCTTTAGCTCGGTCCTCATAGCCACTCTCAGCTTCGCGTCCAGGTTGCTTAGAGGCTCGTCCAGCAGCCAGACCTTGGGCTTCCTCACCAGGGCTCTCGCCAGCGCCACCCTCTGCTGCTGCCCTCCACTCAACTGCGACGGGTACTTCTCCAGGTGCTCTTTAATGCCCAGGAACTCGGCTACGGAGACCACGAGGCTCCTTATGTCGTCCTCGGTCAAGCCGACTTGCTTCTTCCTGGCCCTCAGGGGGAACGCTATGTTGTCGAAGACGGTCATGTGGGGGTAGAGAGCGTAGTTCTGGAACACCATGGCTACGTCTCTTTCCTTGGGGTGTACGTCGTTCACGAGCCTGTCGTCTATGTAGACCTCCCCCTCGTCAGGGGTCTCGAGCCCGGCTATTATCCTCAGAGTAGTGGTCTTACCGCAACCAGACGGGCCGAGTAGAGCGAAGAACTCCCCGTCCCCTATGTCGAGGTTGACGTGGTCTACCGCTACGACCCTCCCGTACCTTTTAACGACGTTGACGAGCCTAACCCTAGCCAACTAGACCACTCCCCCACAGATTATTTGTGTGAACGGGTGTGAAAAAACTTTTGAACTCAAGCTACTTCGCCCTCAACCCGAGGAGCACCGCCGCTGCCAGGACGACGACCACTACTACGACGATCACCCACAGCTCAACTGCTGGCGCGCCCGCAGGCGGTGTAGCCGGCGTAGTGGCAGGTGTTGTGACCGGTGTTGTAGTGGTTGTCGTGGTGGTAGTCGTAGTGGTCGTTGCCGTCGTGGTGGTCGTGGTCAGAGGCGGCGTGGTCGTAGTAGGGGTCGTGGTAGTTGTAGTAGTCGTAGTGGTCGTTGCCGTGGGCGGGGTGTACGTGGTGTACGAGGGGCCGAAACCGACTATGACCGCCAGCTTCCCGGTGTTAGGGTCGAAGGAGTTGAGCATCTCGTACTGGTCCTTGGCAGTCGGGGCAAGGATGTCGAAGACGTAGGGTGCCACACCCTTCGCCACCGCCAGGGCGTACTTGCCGCCAGTACCGCACACCCACTGCTCCGCGTCCACGCTGAAAGCCCTCACCTTGGTAGGCGAATAGCCGTCGTAGCTCGTGACGGCCACAGCGAACCTCCACTGGTTGATGTTGGACAAGTCTAACAGCATGGACTTCGGTACCTCGGCTACTATAGAGTTCGAGGTCGGGTCGGCGTACACCTTGAAGCCGTTGGTGTCCTGGACTACAACCGTGTCGTTGTAGTAGTAGAGGGCCGATCTCTCGCCCTTGGGCACCGGGTCCGTACCCCAACCAGGCGCTAGTAGGAGAGCTATGTGCCAGGCGCTATCGGTAGACAGGTTGACGTTCAGCCCGTAGGTGTCAGTCCTACCCCCGCTCATAGTCGTGTGTATGTATATGTGTACGTACTGTAGCGACCAGCCGTTGGGCCCGTTCCACGGGTTGCCGCCTAGATTAGCTACTGTTACCGTGAACACTAGTTTGTCCCCAGCGTCGACGACCTTGAACTCCGTCAAGTCGAAGACTCCCTTCACGAAGACGTTCGCTTTCGGGTAGACGTAGCCTCCCGGCCCGTCATCGTCTCCGACAGGGTCTTTCATGTCGAAGACTACCGCTCCTCCAACCGCACCCCTCGGCACCTGCACCAGGTAGACCAGCCCGAGCCTGGTCGAGGAGCCCACATACTGCCCGTTCGCGTAGGAGGCGACGGTGATGTAGACCTTGTCGCCCTGGGTGAAGTTGAGCGTGCTCCAGGGGACTGCTACGTTTACTAGCGTCCCGTTGTCCTGGACGAGCTTGCTCGAAGCCGTGCCGACGGTGACCCAGCCTCCCCTACCGTCCGCCTTCAGCACCACTGCGCTGCCCGTCGCCTGGTCGACCTTGACAGCGTACACCAGGTAGACGCCTAGGTCCGCAGTGCTGTTCTCCGGGTAAACGTTGTAGCCGGGGTTGAACGGCGAGAGGCTCACCTTGGGGGAGGGCATGTAGAAGACGGCCACGCTGTTCGTCGAGGCGGTTGTGAAGTGGGCCGCGAGGTAGAGGTTGCTGCCGTCAACTCCCACGTAGGCGTAGTCCACGAACCTGGGCTCGACTGGGAGGGCCAGCGCAGTGCCCGCGGAGACGAGGCTGTTCCAGTCCGAGAGCTTGTTGCCCAACGGGCTGGACGGGACCGGCTTGGGCACGTCCGGGTTGAGCCAGCCAATGGGCTGGCCGTCGGGGTACGCCGTCACGTTCAGGTAAGCCGGCGGCGTCAGGCCCGCCTTAAGGTAGGCCTCTCTCAGGAAGCCCTTGAAGATCGGGTCGAAGGTCTGCGCCGACCCCGTCTCCTGCCCGTACCACCACCACCAGTCGCTGGCCTCGGCCCTCAGCAGGTACTCCGCGACGTCCTTGTTGACCTTGATAGCGTCCACGAGCGTTGAGACGCCTAGTTTAGACAGGATCTCGTCTCTCGCCTTAGCCAGCCACATCCAGGCCACGTTCTCCTGCCTGTCTCCGATCCACATTGCGAGGTTGCCGCCCCAAGAACCCTCGGGTATTCTCCCGCTGACCGTCTTCACGGGTAGCATGGAGTAGCCGTCGCCGTAGCTGTCGGGCGGTATGTTGGATATGTCCTTCCCAGCCAGGTCGAAGTACTGGTACTGCTTCAGCGGCAGCTCTTTCGCCGTGTTGGAGTAGAGCTTGACGAACTCGCCTGGAGTAACGGTCTTAATGACGCCCTGGCTCTGGAGCTGCTCGAGCGTACTGTAGAGCTTGTTCAGGAAGTCGTCGCCGAAGTTGACGTAGTTCTCCCACGGGTTCTCGCCGTCGAGTGCTACGACTACGACCCTGGGACCGGCCGCGCTAGAAGCTGCTGCCTTGATCCTGTTCACGAGGTCGTTTACAGCCGAGTCCGTCGCCCAGGCGCTGTACTGGAAGCTTATCATGTTGCTGATGTCCGTGTTCCTAAAGAATACGTATATCCTCGACCCGCCGTAGTCGGCGTACCAGGGTACGCCGTAGTTGTTTATATCCGAGGCGTCCACGCCCGTCGCTGCGAGAATGGACTGGTCGGTGACAGTCCACGTCATGCCGGCCGAGGCGAACGCCTGCAGTACGTAGTCGTTCACCGCCTGCTCGGCCGGCCAGACGCCGGCGGGAGTGTAGTCGAAGTGCGCCTTGAAGAGCTCTATGCTCCTGGTTATGTGGGCTACCAAGTCGCTACTCCAGCCGAAGTCGGCTATGAGGGGTGCCAAGGGGTGGCTGTAGGGCACTGGTATGAGCTCCGCCTGCCCCTTGCCGGCCAGGTCCCTGTATATGCCGGTTATCTTCGACATTATGTCCTTCTGAACGCTGAGGACGAGCTTCAGGTCGTCCCTTGTGAACATGGGGTTGGCCGAGGACTTAGCCCTCTGCATGAGGTCGTATACCTGCGGGTACTGCTCCCTGGCGACCTGGGGGTCTATCCAGAACAGGTTGAAGAGGACTGCTAGGTCTATCACCCTCTGGGAGGAGTAGTTGCCCGCGGTGAACTGGTTCGCCACGCACTTGATGAACTCCTGTTGCGTCAGCGGCTGCGCGCTGCAGATCTGGAACGCGGACTGAGCCGCGTTCCTCAGCTCCGTGTACCTGGGTATGACGTTCACGATCCTGTTCCAGTTTATGTCGAAGAACCCGCCGGGTATCTTGATCATGTTGTATACGTCCTCGGCTGTCAGGTTCTCGTCGTTCGCTACCTTGTAGGCGAGTATCTGGTAGCTGTCCATCCTACCGGTGGTGACGTAGTCGACCAACTGGTAGAGGAGCGAGCCCGAGAACGTGAAGGTGACCTTTACGTCCGGGTATTTAGAGAGGATGTACGCCATCTTGTAGTAGTTACCAACGCTGTGCATCCTAACCCAGGGCAGCACGAAGTAGGTGCCGTCGGGGCTGTAGTACCAGGGCTGGTGGTAGTGCCATATGAAGGCTACGTATATAGGCTGGCTCTCGCCGACCATCACTGGTTGTACAGACACTAATATAGACATAATGAGGACGAGTTGCAGAACTAACAGTATTTTCCTCAATATACCACCCTATTTTATCTTGAAGCCGCAAGCTTAAAACCTAAATTGTTTTTGTATAACGAAACGCTTAAAACGTTTGTTTAAAGAATTAGTTATTTAGGTTTCAAGGAATAGTGTAGG
>JAGDWK010000047.1:16136-19677 GCA_023256015.1 Thermogladius sp. | reverse complement strand
GCTTAAAACGTTTGTTTAAAGAATTAGTTATTTAGGTTTCAAGGAATAGTGTAGGTACGGGTATTTATGGAGACGGGCTTCTCCTGGTTTTGTCCCAAGTGCGGCTTTAGAGAGGAGTTTGGCAAGTCCTACTACTACAAGTGCCCGAAGTGCGGTAGTCCGCTGACGATCTCGACTAACAAGAGGTACGAGTTGTCCAAGGGGAAGGGCCTCTACAAGTTCAAAAGCGTTCTCCCCGTCCTCCCGCACAAGTACATCGGTGAGGGGGGGACACCTCTAGTCGAGGTCGTTGAGGAAGGGGTAAACGTGTGGTTTAAACTCGAATACACGAACCCCAGCGGTAGCTTCAAGGACAGGGGTACGAGCCTTTCACTCGCGTACGCTAAGAGGCTGGGGTACACGACGGTCGTTGACGACTCCTCCGGCAACACCGCCATATCCATATCGCTCTACTCCCGAGTACTCGGACTGAAGCCTGTCCTCTTCGTGCCCAAGACCGCGCCGGAGGGTAAGAAGAGGGCTCTCAAGTTCCTCGGGGCCACGCTCTACGAATCGGAGAGCAGAGGGGCGGCTAGCGTGGACGTGGTCAAGTACGTTGAGAGAAACCCCGACGCGTACTACGTGGCTCACACCTGGAGCTACTTCTACGTAATGGGTGCCGCCACCATCTCCTTCGAGGTGTTCGAGGAGGCTGGTGTACCGGACTACGTGATAGCCCCCATAGGCTCCGGGGGCCTACTACTAGGGCTGGCGCACGGCTTCAGGACGCTACTCGAACAAGGCTTGACGACCAAGATGCCCAGGGTGATAGGCGTACAGGGCTACAGCGTTCAACCGGTGAGCGTGGCTCTCAAGGGTGTCGAGACGCCCGGGGAGGACTCCAGCCTAGCCGACGGCATAATGGTCCCCAACCCTCCCAGGCTGGGCGAGATCGTGGAGGCGATCAAGGAGACGGGTGGAGACGTCTACCTGGTGGGCAACAGCGAGATCCGGGAGGCGTGGTCTAGGCTGATAGACCAGGGCTTCCTCGTAGAGCCGACCTCGGCGGCCGCGTACGCGGTGCTCCATAAGCTGAAGACCAGGCTCCAGGGCAAGACAGTACTGGTACCCCTCACCGGCTCGGGGCTGAAGTTAATATCGCAGGCCTAGCCCACGGGCCCGGCCCCGCTAAGCCCTACACAGGTTGACCACCAGAGCCGTCCCACGCCCGGCTCAGCCCCGTTGACCCATGAACGCCAGCGTCCGGGGTTAGGTTGCTCCCTTCCGGGCCTGGCCAGGTTCCCCCGGCTAAGGCGGTTGACCCCTCTCCTCCGAGAGGGGCTCCGCCTCCGCTAGCCCCATGGGGCGGGGGTCACAGCCTACTGCGTGGGGGATGGTGGGCCTGTGTAGGGCCCAGCGGTTATCTGGCCCCGTGTTACAGGGCCCTACCCGCGGCCCGTGGGCGATATTATATTTTGTCACACAGGCTTAAAAACACGCTAGGGAAGAGGGGTGAGCGAAAAGGCTAGGGCGAGCAGCGAGACCGCGTTGACTAGGAGCGCCGCCTTCTTGAACCTCCCGCCCAAGACCTCGAAGACTATCCTACCCCCGTCCGTGATGAAGAGGGGGGCTGCGTTCAGTATGGCGAGGTTGAAGTTCACTAGGTAGAGCCAGAAGAAGGCTCTCAAGAGCTGGACGGCAGGGTAGACCCCGACTACGCTGATTAGCCAGCTCGCCGGGGGTGTGGTCACGTACACGCCCAGCATCCTCTCGGTAGCGTTCCTCACTATGGAGACAGTCTCGACCGCACCCCTGGGAGTCAGGAGCGTTATGTTCAATACCGTGGCAGTCGCGTTGGAGAGCAAAGACCTGAGGTCTTCCACGCCTCTCAGGCTGACCCCGTTAACGCTCAGTAGGATGCTGTAGGGCTCGATACCCGCTCTGGAGGCGAGGCTGCCCGGGACTACACCGGTGACCAGTACACCGCTAGGCGACGCGGCGATATTGAAGAGGGCTAGGCCTAGCAAGCCGAGGGCCAGGTTCGCGGCCACGCCGGCCGCGAGGACGCTCGTTTTAACGAAGCGGCTCGACCTGTTGAAGTCCGACTCCTCGATCTCGGTGAAAGCCAGGGGTACGAGGACGGCTACGGCGAGGCCGAAGGACTTCACTCCTACGTTGTGGCTTACCGCCGTCTTCCCGTGGAAGAGCTCGTGTAAGACTACCGCAGCCCCTACGGCCAGGACGAAGTAGGCAAGGTCGAGGCCCGTAATGTCGACGCCGGGGACGAGGACTCTCAAGGCGCCCGTACCGTTAAGCTTCGCTTCGATACCACTGTACACTACTAGGAAGAACCACGCGACCGAGACAGCGTACGAGGCAACCAGTAGTACAGACGCCCGCCTCCAGGCTCTACTGGCTCCTCTCACTCTCCCGGCGCGGTAAACGAGTACACCGCCGTACATCAGCCGTATACGCCTCGACTCGAAGAACTCCCTCTTGTGGTAGTAAAGCAGGTTTAGAGTAGACCAGGCGGCCAGTATACCCCCAAGCACCGTGAGAGCGGTGTTCAATACTGTAACCCTTACCAGGCTTCTTAATAAGTTCGGAACACCTGCATAGTAAGATGAGCGCCGCTTATAAAAGTGTATTGGAGATGGTCAGGGAGAAGGTCGAGAAGAGGCCCGAGTACCGGGAGGTCGAGTACACCCCCGACCACTGGATGCTGCTAGCCGAGTTGAGGAGGGCCGCAGGGAAGTTGATGAGTGTACTGGCCTCCCGCGGGCTGTACTCCGTAGTCCACGGGAGCATCGCCCGAGGCGACGTCCACGAGAAGAGCGACATCGACGTCTTCATACCCTACGTTATATCGTCCTTCAAGCTCGAGCAAGTCCTGGAAGACGCCGGGCTGAAGGTCTACTCTAGGACCATCATCATGGCCACGCCTCAGAGCACCCCTAAGGCGTACTACGCTCTAGACCCCGAGGAGAGGGTCGTCATTAGCTACCCGCTCGCAAAGCTGAAGCCCCGCGAGATAGAGTTCTACAAGTTCGGGGGCATGCTCGAGCTCGAGGAGCTGGAGAGGGGCGCCCGGAAGCCGGGCGTTAACAAGAAGCTCGTCCTGATAGTCCCCTCGGAGAAGGGCCACCTAGAGGCGCCGGTGACAGGCTTCGAGAGCTACGTCGCTAGGGTCGTAGGAGTCAGCGTCGACACCGTCCTGGAGAGGGTGAGGGTCTTGACTAGGAGGGACGAGGTCGGCAGGACGGGCGTCTTCCTAAAGATAAACGTGCCCTCTACACTGAGCATCGAGGAGGCATTAGCCGAGGAGACTACTAGGAACCAGTACCTGCGGAGGGCGCTCGCCGAGGCCGACCTCCTCTGAGGTGCCGGGGTTGAAGATCCTCGAGGCAGACGAGAAGAAGGGGGTCTACAAGGTCCTGGTCGAGGACGAAGAGGACCTCTGGGCGCTGAGGAACATACTGAGAGAGGGCGACCTAGTCGAGGCTGTTACGACCAGGGAGGTCAAGCCCGGGGAGGGAGGTGAGAGCCGGAGGTTCCCGATGGT
>JAGDWK010000047.1:11180-16036 GCA_023256015.1 Thermogladius sp. | reverse complement strand
CTAGACTACGACGAGGTCTGCATATCCCTGGTGTCGGAGCAGGGCGTGAGGGCTGTGAGAGAGTACTACACCAACCTGCCCGGGAAGGACGCTGTAGAGGAGTACGAGGAATCTGTCAGGAGGATGATAGAGCAAGTCGTCGAGGAAGTATTGGAGTACTCCAGGTCGCTCAGAGTAGACGGCGTCATAGTAGGCTCGCCGGGGTTCCTGAAAGACGAGGTAGTAGCCAGGCTGAAGAGCAGGGGGCTCGACAAGCCGCTGTTCGCAGACTCGGTATCCTACGGTGGTTGTAAGGGCGTTGACGAGATACTGAGGAGGGGCGGCGAAAAGAACGTAGTGAGGGAGCTGAACATAACGACGGCCGTGAAGTACTTCGAGGAGTTCAAGGAGGCCGTGACGCGAGACCCGGAGCAGGTGGCCTACGGGCTGGAGAACGTCGCGAAGGCCGTGGAGCTCAACGCCGTGAGAGTACTGCTGGTATCAAGCAGGCTCCTCTGGTCCGGCGGGGAGGGCGTAGACCCCAACGCCGTCGTGCTCGAGGCCTTCAAGAAGAGGGCCGAGGTCTACATCGTGCCCCCAGACTCCAACATCGCGCCTGAGCTGGAGGGTTTCGGCGGCATAGTAGCCCTCCTCAGGTTCAGGCTGCCGCAGGGCTGAGAATACCGCGCCCAGCAGTGGCCCTCGTTAAGGTTTATCACGTTCGAAAACATGATTAACCATTGTGAGGTCTAATAATGAAGATAGAGTTCTACATGCTCGACGACACCTACGAGGTCGTCGGGAACGAGCCTCACGTCCTCATCTACGGTGTTACCAGGGACGGGAGAAGGGTCGTCCTGAGGGACAGGCGCTTCAGGCCCTACTTCTACGTCGTATTGTCGCCCGACGCCGACCCCAACACCGTCGCGAAGAGGGTCAAGGCCCTCTCCGAGACGTCCTCGCCCATTATAGACGTGGGCGTCGTGGACAAGAAGTACTTTGGCAGGCCCGTCAAAGCCCTCAAGGTCACGACCGTGATACCGGAGAGTGTTAGGAGGTACAGGGAGAAGGTCAAGGGCGTGCCGGGGGTTGCCGATGTCCTCGAGGCGGATATCAGGTTCAGCCTGAGGTACGTCCTAGACCACGGGCTTAGACCGTGCGGCTGGCACGTCGCAGAGGTTGTAGAAGTCCCTAAGAAGCCCGGCCTGAGAGTAGACGCCGAGTACGAGGTAACAGGCCCGATCGAGTCGCTCGAGGACTCAACACCGCCCCGCGACTTGAGGATACTCGCCTTCGACATCGAGGCGTACACGAAGACGGGCAGCCCCAAGCCCAGCCAGGACCCCGTCATCATCATCGGGGTAATGAACGACAAGGGGGAGCTGAGGTCGTTCGCCTCGGACGGCCTAGACGACAGGAGGGTGATACAGGAGTTCGTCAAGTACGTACAGGAGTACGACCCCGACGTAATCGTGGGCTACAACTCCGACGCCTTCGACTGGCCCTACCTGCTGGAGAGGGCCAAGAGAGTAGGCGTCAAACTAGACGTCTCCCGCCGGCTGGGCGTGGAGCCCCAGACCAGCACTTACGGGCACGTGAGTATACAGGGCAGGCTCAACGTGGACCTCTACAGGTTCGCGGAGGAGATACCCGAGATAAAGGTGAAGAGCCTCGACGTGGTCGCGGAGTACCTGGGCGTAATGAAGAGGAGCGAGAGGACCCTGGTCGAGTACACGGACTTCCCGAAGTACTGGGACGACCCGTCGAAGAGAGGAGTGCTCGTGAAGTACAACCAGGACGACGTCAAGTCTACTATGGGCTTAGCCGAGAAGTTCCTGCCCTTCGCGATGCAGCTGTCCTACGTAACGAGGCTCCCGCTAGACCAGGTAGGCGCGGCGAGCGTGGGTAACAGGCTAGAGTGGTTCCTGATGTACGAGGCGATGAAGGCGGGGGAGCTGATACCCAACAGGGAGGAGAAGGAGGCCGAGCCGTACAAGGGCGCTGTAGTCCTCCAGCCCGTTAGGGGCATACACGACAACGTAGCCGTGCTAGACTTCTCCAGTATGTACCCCAACCTGATGATCAAGTACAACGTGGGCCCCGACACCATTGAGAGGGCGGGCGAGTGCGATGTCGAGACCCACAACATCGCGCCCGAGGTAGGTCACTGCTTCAGGAAAGAGCCTCCCGGCTTCTTCAAGGACGTCTTGACGAAACTACTCGAGCTCAGGAAGTCCATTAGGAGCGAGATGAAGAAGTACAAGCCCGACACCGTGGAGTATAGGATACTGGACGAGAGGCAGAGGGCTATCAAGATACTGGCCAACGCTACGTACGGCTACATGGGCTGGGTCGGGGCTAGGTGGTACTGCCGCGAGTGCGCTGAGGCCGTTACAGCCTGGGGTAGGGCCACGATCACCGACGTCATCAAGTACGCGGAGGGGCTAGGCCTGAAGGTCATATACGGCGACACGGACTCGATCTTCGTCAAGTACGACAAGGAGAAGGTCGACAAGCTCATCAAGTACGTGGAAGAGGAGCTCGGCTTAGAGATCAAGATCGACAAGCTCTACACCAGGGTCTTCTTCACAGAGGCGAAGAAGAGGTACGCAGGGCTCCTCGAGGACGGGCGCGTCGACATAGTGGGCTTCGAGGCTGTCAGGGGCGACTGGGCCGAGATAGCCAAGGAGGTCCAGGAGGAGATAACCGAGATACTGTTAAAAGACGGCGACTTGAACAAGGCCATCGAGTACGTGAGGAGCGTTGTGAGCCAGGTCAAGTCCGGGGGAGTACCGGTAGAGAAACTCGTGATATGGAAAACACTGACTAAGAGGCCCGAGGAGTACTCGGCTGAGGCCCCCCACGTGTCGGCCGCTAGAAAGCTGATGAAGAGGGGCGTCCGCGTCGACATCAACGACAAGATCGGCTACGTGGTCGTGAAGGGGTCCGGCAAGATATCCGACAGGGCCGAGCCGTACATATTCGTGAAGGACCCCAAGTCGGTTGACGACGCGTACTACGTAGACCACCAGATAATACCCGCCGCTATGAGAATACTCGAGTACTTCGGGGTGTCCGAGGCGCAGTTGAAGAAGACTTCGCAACAGGCCCCAAGCCAGAAGAGCCTGCTAGACTTCCTGAAACAGAAGAAAAACTAGCTATGTGAACTCGGAGAACGTCAGCACCAGTACTTCGGGCGGTTTAAGGGTTATCTTGCCCACTTTGGCCCCGACGAGTATCTTAATGTTTTTCTCGACCGCCTTGTCCAATAGCCTCTGCGTAACGATACCGTCGAATACGACAGCGTTTACCGCGCCCTCCTGCACGTTTGACAGCTCGTCTACCAGGTCTCTAGTCGGTATCCTCTTTATCTTACCCCAGTTACTGTCGTACAAGATAGCCTCGAGGGTGCCTACCAGGGACTTTATGTCCTCCACTACCGTGGAGGGTATCACAACCTCCTCCCTTGTTACCTCCTCGGTCTCCTTCCTCAGCCTCTCCTGCGCCTGGAGTAGTTGCTGAGCCTCCTTAACACCCTCTTTCGATAGCTCCTCGAGGTAGGTCTTGTAGTCTACGGCCTTGCTCAAGGCCTCCTCGACGTCCTTGCCCGTTAAGTCCTCTACCTCCTTGCCAGGTGGCGCTCTCGCGACCAGGTCCACCTTGATGCTCCTGAGCAGCTCTCTCAGTATCAGGTCGCCTATGTGGTCCCCGTCTACGAAGACTATCGTCTTCTTCTTCCTAGCCAGCTCTTTAACCGTGTCGGGGACCTTCCTCGCGCCGCCTATCGCTATGACGTTGGTCTTACCATACCTCAGAAGGTTTATGACGTCGGCTCTCCCCTCGACAATTATCACCGTATCGGACTTGTCGACGTCGGGGCCCGCCGGGAGCTCTTCTTTACCGTAGGATATAGGCTCGGGTACCCTCAGCAGCTCCTGTATGTCTCTCAGTATCTCTTTTATGTCAACGGTCTTTTCCTTACCCCACTTCCTGAGTATGTCGACAGCCCTGTCCATTATCTTCTTGATCCTCTCGATCCTCAGGTCGACTATCTCGGTTACCTCGACTTTGGCGTCGTAGGGGCCTACTCTATCGACGATCTCGATCATGGCCGCCAGTAGCGCTGTCTCGACTCTGTCGAGGTTGCTCGGTATCTGGATCTCCCCGACAGTCTTGCCGCCCTGGGTCTTTATGTTCACTACTATCCTCCCTACCCTGCCCTTGTCTTGGAGTGCCTTCAGGTCGAACTGCTCGCCGAACAACCCCTCTGTTTGACCGAAGAGGGCGCCGATTATGTCGTGCTTCTCCACAACGCCGTCTACTTGGACGCGTGCCCTGATAAGGTACTTGCTCATATACTCCACGCTACTAGCCAAACAAATCTCAATTCTTAATAATGTTTTTAAAGACCTAAATTAAGGTGGTTTAAGCGACGCTCCTTCAGACTATCCTAACCCTGTTGACCTTCTTGTTAGCCCAGCTATACCTCCTAATCCTCTTACTCCTACCGAATCCGCAGGCAGCGCAGTAGCCCTTGGCGACGTTGAAGCTGTGCCTCCCGCACCTCCTGCACCTGATGTGCGTCTTGCTCCTACCGTGTTTACCCATCGCAGTGGTTCCTTTGACCATGGCTCAGACCCTCAGGCCTGGAGAGGTGATATGAGTACTACAGTGTCTCCTCTTATAACCAGAGTCCCGAGCTTCCTGCTAGAACCGTCTCCTCTGACCTCCTCGGCGTCGTCGAGGACTATGTTCAAGTGCTGATCGTAGCTCCTGAGCTTCCCTCTTATAGAGACCTCGCCCTTCATCTTGATCAGCACTATCTTGCCGACGTTCTCCTCGAGCAGCTTGTACGTTGTCTCGGCAATCATGAAGTC
>JAGDWK010000047.1:8831-11080 GCA_023256015.1 Thermogladius sp. | reverse complement strand
GGGTAAGCCCGTGGCCCTCGGCGTCGCGCTCTACTCCTCAGACGAGCTTAAGTCGCTGAGCCGGGGTAAAGTAGTGAAGGTGCTCCACTTCGTCGGCGACAAGTTCTTCGACAAGAAGGTCTAGCACGCGAGAGACAACAGCGGGGTACCGGCTGGGGAGCGGGTTTGAGAAACATCATTCTTTAAAAAACCGTATACAGCTCTAATTAAAGAGGTGGTTTAGATGCCATTCGAGAAAGGGGACTTCCTGTTAGTAGACTACACCGTGAGGGTTAAAGAGACGGGCAACCTCGTCGACACGACCGACATGAACACGGCGAAGCAGGAGAACATGTACGACGAGACGAGGGTCTACGGACCGACGCTAGTAGTCCTAGGGAAGGGGTGGATCAACCAGTTCGTCGAAGAGGAGATCATGAAGATGGGCGAAGGCGAGGAGAGGACTATTGAGGTCCCGCCTGATAAGGCCTACGGTGACAGAGACCCGAACAAGGTAAAGGTCTACAGCCTTAGAGAGTTCACTAAGAGGGGCTACGAGGTCAAGGTAGGGGACATAGTCGAGACGGAGTCCGGGAGAGGAGTAGTCAAGAGTATAAGCGGGGGTAGGGTCGTAGTAGACTTCAACCACCCTCTAGCCGGCAAGGTGCTGGTGTACAAGGTCAAGGTCGTGAGGAAGCTCGCCGACGCCAAGGAGAAGCTCCTCTACCTCGCGGTTAGACACCTGAGCATACCGGGCGAGGAGCTCAAAGTAGACTTCGACGAGGCGTCGAAGAGAGTGACGGTGAGCCTCCCCGGCAAGTACATTAGTAGGAGAGACCTACCATACGCCAAGATAAGCCTCGCCACGGACATCCTAGAGACGTTCAAGGACACCGTCAACGAGGTCGTGTTCCAAGAAGTGATCGCCAGGAAGACCGAGCAGTCGCAGAAGAGCTAGGCGACGCCGGTCTCCTTAACTAGCCTCCAGGCGGCCTCCCACGCCAAGCCGTTTTCGCCGAGTATAGTGTATCGCTCAGGCCTTATTTTGTGGGCGATCGTTAGAGCCTTGACTATGGTCTCGGCTGGAACGCCTATCTCGTCGGCTCTCGTGGGCAGGCCTATCTTTCTCATGACGTCCCTGACGAGCCTCCACTTCTTGTCCCCGTACAAGTAGAGCATGAGTATAGTCCCGAGGGCGACCTGCTCGCCGTGTAGCGCTCGCCCCGGGGCTAGTAGGTCTAGCGCGTGGCTGAACAAGTGCTCGCTGCCGCTCGCGGGCCTACTCGACCCAGCTATACACATGGCGACCCCGCTGCTAATGAGAGCCTCAACGAGTATCCTCACGCCCTCCTCGCTACCGCTGGCGATCAGCTCGTGGTACCTCAGGACGTGCTTAGCGCTCATCAACGCTAGTTGTGCGGCGTACTCGCCGTAGTACTCCCCCTTCAGCCTGTGGGCGAGCCTCCAGTCTTTGACAGCCGTGAATTTCCCCAGTAAGTCCCCGACCCCGGCTAGTATCAGCCTCTTGGGCGCCCTAGATATGACGCCCGTATCGGCGATAATAGCGCTGGGCGTCGTCGCATATACGCTTGTCGGCCTCTCCAGGCCCCTCAAGCTAGCGAAGGGGCTCGCGATGCCGTCGTGACTAGGGGCCGTGGGGACGCTGACCATCCTGGCACCCGCTCTCCCCGCCGCGAACTTCGCTAAGTCTATAGACCTGCCGCCGCCGACACCCAGCACGAAGCCCACGTTCTCTCCTCTAGCCTGCTCCGCGATTCTCTCCGCCTCACCGACGCTGGCCTCCCCGGCCTCGAAGACCCTCACCCTGAAGCCGCTGGCTTTCAGGTTCTCCGCGACCTCCCTACCGGCGATCTCGAAAGTGCTCCTCCCCGTGACGATGCCCACTAGGTCGCCGGGCCGGCCGCCCAGGGCCTCCAGGACGCCGGCGGTCTTGCCGAGCACTCTACTGCCGACGACGACTATAAACGGCAGTTTTATCTCGTGAATACTCAAGCCGACACCCTTTAGACATACGTTTATATAAGCTTAAAACCCGATTCATAACACCATAGAGGTGTCCTCTACTTGAATACCGAGAGCAGAACAACGACTGTCGGCCTAGTAGTGGGCGACTACGTAGTGCTGGCCGCCGATAAGAGGGCTACCGGGGGCCCCATGGTGTACCACAAGAGGGTCAAGAAAATACACAAGATAACCGACTACGCCGCAATGACGATATCCGGGCTTGTGGCAGACGCGCAAGTACTCGT
>JAGDWK010000047.1:3392-8731 GCA_023256015.1 Thermogladius sp. | reverse complement strand
TTAAGGTCCCTCTCGAACTACATGTCTCTCATACTCTCAGCCTACCTGAGGTACGTCCCCTTCATAGTCCAGCTCCTGCTCGGAGGCGTCGACGAGGAGGGCCCCTCGCTGTACTACCTGGACCTGTACGGCTCCATCTCCAAGGAGAAGTACGCTTCCACGGGCAGCGGGTCGCCGGTGGCTTACGGGGTTCTAGAGAAGGAGTACAGGAAGAACATGAGCCTCGAGGAGGCAAAACACCTGGCGTTCAAGGCTGTAGAGGCGGCTCTGAGCCGGGACGGTTTCAGCGGCGAGGGCGTAGACGTGGTGGTCATAGGCCCCAACTACTACACCGAGGAGACGTTCCTCTTCGAGAAGAAGCTCTTGTCCAACCAATAGGCTTAAAAGTATAAAAGTTAATTAACGTCTTATACAAAGATCCACACAGAACCACGACTTCTCCCCGCGTAATTAAGGGTGTGTAGGGAAGTGACTTTACCTAGCGACATACTGGACAAGAACAGGAAGACGTTAGTGGAGCTGCTATTGAAGGAGATACCGCCCGAGCTCAACCTGGCGAGCATAGAGTTCGAGGGGCCGGAGATAGTCCTCTACGTCAACAACAGGCAGGCAATAGTAAAGTTCCTAGACACCATAAAGGCCATCGCCAAGAAGATACGTAAGAGGGTCGTGGTCAGGGCCAGCCCAGACGCGAGGCTCCCCCCTGAGGAGGCCAAGAAGAAGATCCTCGAGCTGGTCCCGAAGGACGCGAACGTCGACCCCAACAGTATAGTCTTTGACGAGACCCTCGGCGAGGTCTGGATTAAAGCGGAGAAGCCGGGTGCGATAGTCGGCAAGGGCAACATCATAAGGCACTTCATCCTGGCAGAGACGGGCTGGAGGCCCGTGCCCCAGAGAGCATCGCCTCTAGAGTCCAAGATGTTGAACACCATTATGTCCAACCTGCTGAAGCAAAGCAAGTACAGGCTAGAGTTCCTCAGGAGAGTCGGCGAGAGGATTCACAGAGACGTGATCTTCAAGAACAACTACGTTAGGGTCACCGCTCTCGGGGGCTTCATGGAGGTGGGCAGGTCCGCGATCCTCGTCGAGACGAAGGAGAGTAGAGTGCTACTAGACCTCGGCATTAACGTGGGCGCTCTACACGACCCCCTCAAGGCTTACCCCGAGATCGACCTCGACGCTATCAGAGTAGACGAGCTCGACGCTGTCATCGTGACTCACTCGCACCTAGACCACGTGGGGGTAGTGCCGCTACTGTACAAGTACGGCTACAGGGGCCCGACGTACATGACCAAGCCCACTAGGGAGCTCTCGGCGATCATGGTCCAGGACTTGATCCAGGTCACCAGGAGAGAGGGGAGAGACCTCCCCTTCGGCGAGAAAGACCTGTCCACGATGATACTCCACACTATACCAGTAGAGTACGACGAGGTCACCGACGTAGCGCCCGACATAAAGCTGACGATGTACAACGCCGGGCACATACTGGGGTCCGCTATAGTCCACCTCCACATAGGCATGGGGTTGCACAACATAGTGTACACGGGAGACTTCAAGTACTCTAACACAAGGCTGCTGGACAAGGCGGTGAGCGAGTTCCCTAGAGTAGAGACTCTAATAATAGAGAGCACTTACGGCGCCACTAAGCAGCAGAGTAGGCAGGCGGCCGAGCAGCAGTTGATAGACATCGTTAAGAGGACTATCGAGAGGCGCGGCGTCGTCCTAATACCTGTCTTCGCCGTGGGTAGAGGACAGGAGATCATGGTGGTACTAAACGAGGCTATCGAGAAGAAGATGATCCCGCCCGTAAACATATACATCGAGGGCCTGATAAACGAGGTGACAGCTATACACACCGAGTACCCCGAGTACATGAGCAAGAGCCTGAGAGACGCCATATACAGAGGCGAGAACCCGTTCACCAGCGAGCACTTCAAGATCATAGAGGGAGACGTCGGCAGGCCCGATATCGTGGAGGACAGGCCGTCCATAATCATGGCGACCAGCGGCATGCTCACAGGCGGGCCTGCCGTCGACTACCTCAGGCTGATAGCCAGCGACGAGAGGAGCTCCCTAGTCTTCGTAGGGTACCAGGCCGAGGGGACGCTGGGAAGGAAGATAAAGGACGGTATGAGGGAGATAACGAACGTCGTCGAGGGCAAAGTCGAGGTACTCAAGATAAACCTGGAGGTTCACAGCATAGACGGCTTCAGCGGCCACAGCGACCAGACGGAGCTCGTCAGGTACGTGCTGAACATCAAGCCCAAGCCGAGGAACATAATACTGAACCACGGCGAGCCCAACGCTATATACACCTTCGCGAGGCTTATATCGCGGGCTGTCAGAGACCCGTCGTCCGGCTACCAGACCGTGCCGAACATCTTCACACCCAGCATCCTAGACAGCGTCAACCTGACTGCCTCTAGATAGCCTCTACCGGTGGAGTCTGTGAGCCGGGTACTCTACCCCGGGAGATTTCAGCCGTTCCACAAGGGGCACGCGTACGCGCTGGGGTGGCTCCTGGAGAGGTACGACGAGGTCGTATTAGCCGTAGGCAGCGCCCAAGAGGGCTTCACGTGCCAGAACCCCTTCACGGGCGGCGAGAGAGTCGAGATGATCAGGAGGTACACCAAGTCGCGGGGGATAGACGGCAGAGTCTGGATTATAACAGTCCCCGACATAAGGATGCCGCCGGCCTGGACCTCCTACACGCTCTCGTTATCGCCCCGGGTCGAGGCCGTGGCCTCGGGGAATCACCAGGTGCTCGACCCGTTCAAGTGGCTGGGGCTCAAGACCGTTGAAATACCCCTCGAGAAGCCCGAGCTCTACAAAGGCACCGTGATCAGAGGGTTTATGGTGAGAGGGCTGGAGTGGAGGCACCTTGTACCAGAAGAGGTGGCAGGCTTTATAGACGAGATCGGCGGTGTCGAAAGAGTCAGGAGAGTGTGTAGTAGTGAGGGTCGTTGAAATAGACGGTAGCATGGGGGAGGGAGGGGGCCAGATACTCAGGTACAGCCTAGCCCTGTCGGCCCTCACACTAAGGCCTGTGAGGATCTACAACATCAGGGCTAAGCGGGACAACCCTGGCCTAAGGCCGCAGCACCTAACAGCCGTCAACGCCTTGAAAGAGGCCACCAACGCCGTCGTGAGGGGGGCCGAAGTAGGGAGCATGGAGCTGTACTTCGAGCCCAGAGAGAGGAGAGGCGGCTTCATGAGACTCGACATCGGGACTGCCGGCAGTATAAGCCTAGTCATGCAGGCCATGATACCGGTGCTACTCTTCAGCGAGAGGGAGGCCAGAGTCCAGATAACGGGGGGCACCGACGTCGAGTGGAGCCCGCCCATCGACTACATGAAGCACGTCTTCGCGTATAACATGAGGCTGCTGGGGGTCGAGGTGAAAATAGACGTGTTGAAGAGGGGGCACTACCCTCGCGGCGGGGGCCTAGTCGAGTTCTCGGTGAAGAGGGCTGCCAGCGTGCTAAAGCCGGTCAAGCTGGTCGAGCACGGGGGCGTCGTAGCGGTCAGGGGGGTTAGTCACGCCGTGAGGCTGCCGAAGCACGTCGCAGAGAGGCAGGCATCTAGCGCGGCCAGCGTCGTGATGAGCAGGCTCGGTGTCAAGCCCGCGATCGACCTAGAGTACTACGAGCCGGGCAAAGACCACCACTTGGGCCCCGGTAGCGGCATCGTGCTGTACGCCGAGACGAGGTCTGGCACTAGGCTGGGGGCAGACTCGCTGGGGGCTAGGGGGAAGCCGGCCGAGAGAGTAGGTGCCGAGGCCGCGGAGGCTCTCGTCGAAGAGGTCTCGACAGGCATGTGCTTTGACAGGCACATGGGCGACATGCTCGTGCCCTACCTCGCCCTAGCGGGGGGCCGAAGCGAGGTAGGAGTGTCTTCTATAACACTCCACACCCTGACGGCGGTTGAGGTCGTGAGGATATTCTTCCCAGAGGCTGAGATCAGAGTTGAGGGGGGTCTGGGCAAACCCGGTACTATAAGGGTCAAGGGGGTCTCCTACCAGCCGTAAGCCTCTCTAACACTACTCTCTTCAAGTAGTCTAAATTCAGCTCTTTCAGGGCCGAGACTCGTACCAGTTCCCCGGGCACCTTCTCGCCGAGCTCTCTCGCTAGTTTCTCGAGCTCGTCTTCACGCAGGACGTCGACCTTGTTCAACACCGCGATGACGGGCTTATCCCCCAGCAGGCTTCTCACGGTGTTGTACGTCTTCAACTGTTGTTCGAGGCTGTAGTAGCTGTTCGGGTTAGCGTCGAACACGTAGATAGCCGCGTCGGCGAGGTACTTGACTGCGTAGACGGCTTTGAGCTCTATCTCGTTCATCTCGTCCACGGGCCTGTCCAGTATACCCGGTGTGTCGACGAAGACGACCGTCCCATACTCGCTCTCCCAGTGCCCGACTATAATGGTCTTGGTCGTGAACGGGAACATCCCTATCTCTGGCTTAGCCCGGGTCAGCTTGCTGAGGAGAGTGGACTTCCCCACCTGGGGCATGCCCGCTATGACCACGACGTAGTCCCCTTTAACACTGGGCATCTTGGCCAGCTCTGCGACCCCCTGCTTTACTCTCAGGACGTCCCTGTTGAGCCTCTTGTACAGTGAAAGGCACCTACCCAAGCCTTCTCTAAACGACGCGACCGCTTCCCTCCTCGTCCCGGCGCTCCTCAACCTGCTAGCGTAGTCCTCCTCTATCCTGCCAGCAAGCCTGCGGCTCCTCCTCAACTTGCCTAGCAGTGCGTCCAAGTCTAGCCTAGTGTACAACTCGAACAGCTTAGCGTAGAACTCGCCCATGCTCTTAACTAGGGAGACGGCCTCCTCTACCCTCCCGAGCTCCTCTCGAACGGTCTCGCAGGAGACTCTGAGCTTAGCTGTGAGAACCCTCCTGATCTTCTCGTCGCCCACGAGTCTGCGAGCTCCCACACTCCTGTCGGTGATAGACCTCATCCTCTCGTCTACTAGAGCGTAGACCTCTTTGAAAGACCTCACCCTAACCCTCTTGAACTCCTCCAGCGAGACCACCGCGTGGCTTTAGTCACGGCTCCGCTTCACGCTTATGGAGGACGTCTGAAAACCCTTATTTAGCCGATAGCTCGTAAGTGCACTCACGCCGCAGTAGTGGTGCACTACCTTGGTCTTGTCCAGCGGGAACCTGAAGGTCCACTGGCTTCTCAGGAGGCCGGCTCGCATGGAGCTGTTCAAGGTCGGAGACGCCGGCTTACACACTAAAATGGTTAGAGAGAGCATGAGAGACGGGAGGATAGGCGTCTACGTTCACATACCGTACTGCAGGACTACATGCCCCTTCTGCCCCTACTTCAAGACCGT
>JAGDWK010000047.1:0-3292 GCA_023256015.1 Thermogladius sp. | reverse complement strand
AGATCAAGGGACGAGGTCGAGAAGTACCTCCGCGCCGTCGTGGGCGAGATAGACTTCTACGGGAGACTACTCGAGGGCGGCGGCTACGAGGTCGTCGAGATACACGTGGGCGGAGGCACGCCGAGTCTAGTACCAGCCTCCTTCTTCAAGGAGCTCTACGAGAAGCTGTCAGAGTACTTCACCTTGAAGACGAACATCGGGATAGAGGCGAACCCCGAGGACCTAACCAGTAGCGAGTACGCTGGTGAGCTCTACAAGAACGAAGTCGGCGAGGTGAGTATAGGGGCCCAGAGCTTCAACGAGAAGGTCTTGAAGGCGCTCGGCAGGAAGCACACGGTCGAAGACAACGTTAGGGCTGTCGAGAACGCTGTCAAGGCTGGTTTCAAGTGGGTTAACGTAGACTTGATGTTCCTTCCGCCTAGTATAAGAGGCTACGTGGAGATCAGCCCGGAGGAGGGCTTGACCATATTCGAGGACGACCTGGAGAGGGCTCTCGAGCTAGGAGCGCACCAGATAACGTTTTATCCCACAATAATCCCACGCCACTCGCCGGGTTTCAAGCTGGTGGAACAGGGTAGAATAGCCCAGGACGAGAGACTAGTCGACAAGTTCGTGGAGAGGGCCCTGGACTTCGCGGAAAACAAGAAACTCAGATTAGTCAGAGTGTACTCGATCTCGAGAGAGCAGTACGAGTACGCGACCGTGAACCTGGAGATGGTCGGCCCACTCCTAGGCCTTGGCGCAGGGGCGTGGAGTAACACGGGTCTCTACCAGTACATCAACGTGCACGATGTCCAGTCATATGTACGTCTAGTGAACGAAGGTAGGCCGCCGGCAGTGTACTACAGGAGCCTCGGGAAGTCCACTATCGCTTGGAGAGTCCTCTTCGACCAGTTGAGTAGTGGAGTGGTCAAGACAAGGCTTTTCAACGAGCTAGGTGTAGAAAAGATCCCCTACAGTATTAGGGCCTTCCTCGAGTTGGCTACTCTAGCGGGGCTCCTGGAGAAGAGAGGTGGAGACTACTACCTGACGAGAAAGGGCGTCGTCGAGGTCTACAAGTCCGTCATAAACTACGTCGTCGAAATACCCGTGAAAGCAACAATGATCCTCGAGAAGTACAGCAGGCAGGAGAGCATGCCGGATAAGATAGTAGTTTAGAGTAATGCCATAACAGACTGACACATTAAACTCCTTGTAATCTCTAAGAGGGTTACTTTTAATTGGTTACCTAGGTAACCTATTACCTAGGTAACCTGCATGTTGTTTGACCTAAGACCCAAGGAGAAGAGAGAAGAGTTATACGGGCGGGAGAAAGAGCTCGAGGAGCTACACAGGCTCACAAAAAGTGAGTGGGTTGTAGTCCTCGGCAGGAGAATGACGGGTAAGACCTCGCTCCTAAAGGTCTTCTTAAACGAGGTGGACGGTTTGTACGTGAACCTCGCTGGAGTTAGGAGTATGAGAGGGTTTGTCGAAGAGTTGATGAAACACGCTAGGAAACTGAACATAGAAATAACCATGGGGCCTCTGACTATAAGCTGGACGAGGCTCGCTGAGGATGTCTTCTCGAAGCTTGAGGGCAGAATTATCGGGTTAGACGAGGTGCAGGAACTCCCACGTAACTACATGTTGAAACTACTCAAGAAGGTCTGGGACACTTACGACGTAAAGCTCGTCTTCACGGGTTCCCTGGTGGGAGTTATCACGGGGCTACTAGAGCCCACGCCGCAGAGCCCCTTGTACGGGAGGCAGCCGGCGAAGATAGAGCTCAAGCCTTTCCCTAGCGATGTCGGGGTCGAGTTCCTGGAAGCAGGCTTTAGAGAGTTCGATATGAGGCCTCCCCGGCTTGAGGTGGAGGAAGCGGTGGAGTCGCTAGGAGGCTACCCTGGCTGGCTTGCTTACTACGGGAACATGAGGTGTGTCAGGGGTCTAGGGCATAGAGAGGCCCTAGAACAAGTCTACTCCGAGGGAAAGCAAGTCCTTATCCAGGAGCTCAGGAAGTTCCTAGCGGGGAGGAAGAACCCGGAGAGGTATGTCAGGCTCCTCAAACTTCTCCCAGCCAAGTGGAGCGAGCTCGAGACCGCGCTAGGCATCAACGCTAAAGTGCTCTCAGACATGCTAGACAGCCTAGAGAGAGCCATGATCATAGAGAAAAAGGGTAACACCTATACGATACCCGACCCTATAATGAGAAGACTAGTCTTAGAGCTCTGAAAAAACGCCCGCCACCCCCTCTCGGCGGTGGGGATGAATCGCGCGAGCGTTACGAGACTGGACAGGGTGTAGGTTAGCGCGGTCGCTTGACACGTTGTCTACTTCTACTCTTTCCTTAACACGACTATCTTACCCTGGCATTTGGGGTCTCCCAGGCTCCTGGCTACAGGCGGGCACTTCGGTATGAGTATGAAGAACACCTGTTTGCCGAGGTCTACCTCCGACAAGTACTCGTAGTGGCTCATGCCCTTGGCGACGACCACGTCTGCTTCCTCGACCAGCCTCCTCGCCTCGTCGCCCAGTTTCTCCAGGTGTACTGTGGAGCACCTGCAACCGTAGGACGCGATGCGGTCTAACACCCTGTCCAGCCCGATGAGTGCGGCGTCTTCTATAGTGACGTCGTTCTGGAAGCCCGGCTCGTCCTTAACCAGGCCCCACACCGTGTTGCCGTACCTCTTGACCTCCCTGATCAGCAGCGTGTCGTAGACAGCCTCGCCGGCGTTGTCGAAGAGCCAGAGCACGCGGAGCCCGCCACGCGAGACGGCCTCGTAGAGCTCCACCGTGTCGTCTATGCAGAACTCGTACCCCTCCACCAGGCCCGGTGTGAGCGCCTCCGGGCTGATGTGGTTATGCCCGGCCACCCCGAGGTCTATCAAGTTGCCTAGAGCCGATAGCTTGACCAGGTACCTGAACCTACTAGGCCCATCCAGCCCCGCAGCGTAGTCTTGGTGGAGGCCCAGGCTCCTGATCGCCAGCTCGTTCAGCTCTCTCTTGACCTTCTTGTAGTAGTCGACCACGCTGGGGAGGAGGGTTGTCAACGTGTTGTACAAGTCTGTCGCTAAATGCGTCAGCTCGGCCTCGTAGCCGAAGGACGACCCGGCCAGAGAGAGGACTCTCCTAGCCGTCTCGAGCTTCTCCTCGCTGCTTGCCCCCGAGTTCTCGACCTCTCTAAGCCTGATGGTCAACAAGCAGCGTAGGCACTCGAAACTCGGCTTCATGCTAGAGACCCCGTGCACTGCTGAATGATAGGCTGGCTACCAGCGCTAGCGGGCCCGCCGGGACTTGAACCCGGGTCCTCCGG
>JAGDWK010000043.1:20592-33953 GCA_023256015.1 Thermogladius sp. | reverse complement strand
ACCTGACCGTATTCTACGGTAACGACGAATTGTCCATGATGATCAAGAGCATAGTCGACTTCGCCGTGGAGATCGCCAGGAGAGATTACGGTGTCAGAGTAGAGGTCTACGAGGTCGTGTTAGAGGGCTTCAAGGGGGTCAAGCTCGAGATCGACGGCGTGAGAGAGCTGAACATAACGGACGTGCCTAGCGTTAGGGAGCTCGTCGAGGTGCTCGTCGTGGCCAGTAGGATCACCGCCCCAACCCCTCCCTCGTTAGGCGAGCCAGGCCTAGCTACTGCTTGACTCGACGCCGAGCTTGTAGAAGGGGCACTCTCTCCAGAGGGTGAGGCACTTCCTAGCGCTGGACCTGGTCAGGACTCTGTCGGTCACAGTACAGACAGCCACGCACTGGTCCTCCTCTGCTTTCTCGAGCTTGTAGAAGGGGCACTCGCTCTTGGCGTCGCAAGGCACGAGGTGGATAGACAGGTAGGCGGAGGCGGTCTTCTCCCCAAACTCGGCCAATCAAACCCTCCCTCTCTTACCAGTATAGGCCTTAAGCATTATAATAAGCCCGGGGACTATGTTGACGAGCGCGTACACGAGCCTGAACGAGACCACGGTCTCGGGGTCTACGACTAGGCTGAGCCCGTACTCCGAGGTCACAGCGCCCCCTGGCGTCGGGATGGAGCTCAGGCTCTGAGAGTAGAAGTACGCCCTCATCGAGGCGACCAGTCCTCTGGCAGCGTAAACACCCATGATGGCGAGTAGGGACGCCGCCTGTAACACCTGGGAAACGGAGGTCAGCAACACGATATACACGAGGTCTACTACCCCCACTCTTCTCGAGACTGACTTGAAAGCCCTGGCTATGTTAGCGGCCAGCAGTAACACCCGCTCTCCGAGCCCCCTCCAGCCAGGGATCGCCCGGCTATTGGAGATTTGTCTTCCCCCCGCGTAGAGGAGTACGGCTGAAACAGCAACCCACGTAGCGAGGGTGAACGAGGCCACTAAGAGGACTGGGAGGGTCCAGGGGAATTGGTACACGGAGAAGACGATGCCCATGACATTGCAGAATACGACGTCGAAGAAGACTTCGTAGTACGACACTGCGACCATGTCCGTGAATGGGAAGCCCTTTGACGAGAGGTAGCCCGCTCTACCGATTTCGCCTCCCACCGCAGACGGCGTGAGAAACCCTACGAGGTTCCCCACCAGCCTGGCTTTGTAGTACTCTGACACGCCTAGCCTAGTGCCCGTGTACCTCGAGTGTATTATCATCAGCCTCACAGAGGAGACGAAGTAGGCGAACATAAGTGTCGCGGACGCCAGGGCGAGGCTTGTGAGCGGGGTTTTAAAGACCGCGGTATAGCTGGAAGTGACGAGACTGTAAGACAGTATGGTGGCAAATACCACGACTACCGATGTTGCCCACTTCTTAACGTCCACACTCACTGTCACGCGTGATCACTTTCAGCTACCTTGATCATGTGCCCCCTCCGGCAACCTCATCGGATCAGGTTGGTAGGGCTGGAGCCTATGGTCGGAGCTCTATCTTGGCCTCGTTATTTAAAATCGTATCGTTTATTAGGAGTCAAGGAAATCAGTGGTCCAGGTGCTGGGTATGGGCTTTTAGCTACAGCGAGGAGAAGATCGAGGCTCTCAGAGTTGACAAACAAAGGCTAAGGGAGATCATAAAAGAGCTGAAGAAGTGGAAGGCGCCCGCGACAGTACTGCTCTCGCTCTACGTCCCACCCGGCAGGCCTGTGAGCGACGTTGTCAACCTGCTAAGGCAGGAGTTGTCGATATCCGACAACATCAAGCTGAAGAGGACTAAGAACGCCGTGCAGAGGGCGCTCGCCTCGGCGATCGACAGGTTCAGTAAGGTCACCAAGATACCCGACAACGGCCTAGTCTACTTCGCCGGCGAGGACGTCGAGACCGGCGACTTCATATCCGTGATGCTGATCCCGCCAGAGGAAGTGAGGCTCTTCTTCTACAGGACTGACAAGTACTTCCACACCGAGTTCCTCGAAGAGATGGTCTACGAGCACAACGTCATAGGGCTGATAATTGTCGAGCGGGACGCCGCAACTCTCGGCCTACTGAAGGGGAACAGGCTCGTGGTCTTGGAGGAGATGGAGGAGTACATACCCGGCAAGCACGAGAAGGGCGGGCAGAGCCAGAGGAGGTACGACAGGATCATAGAGCAGATGGTCGAGGACTTCTACAAGAAGGTAGGCGAGCACGCCAACAGGGCCTTCCTGCCGCTGCTAGAGCAGGGCAAGCTAAAGGCCGTACTCGTGGGCGGACCCGCCTACAGCAAGTACGACTTTGTTCAGGGAGACTACCTCGACTACAGGCTGAAAAAGATCCTAATAAACCAGCTCATCGACGTCTCCTACCAGGGCGAGGCAGGTCTGAGAGAGATGGTGATGAAGGCTCAAGACGTGCTCAAGGAGCAGGAGTACGTGGAGGGTCTGCAGGTCATCGAGGAGTTCAAGCTCCACTTGGCTAAAGACGACGGGATGGTCGTCTACGGTGAGGACGAGGTGAACAACGCGCTGGAGATGGGGGCCGTCAAGGTACTAGTGGTCTCCGAGGAGAGGGGCGACGTGGAGAAGTGGTTGGAGAAGGCCAAGAACTACGGGGCTAAGGTAGTAGTGGTCAACAACGACATGCCTGAAGGCGAGTGGTTCTACAAGACCTTCAACGGCGTGGCCGGAATACTCAGGTACAAGGCTGGTTGACGTTAAGGTTTTTACACGCGGAGTCCAAGTAAAATATGGCGGTCGAATTGTCCTTCCTCGAACCAAGGGAGAGGAGAGAGTACCTCGAGCTAATAGTTCAGGCAGGACTCGAAGAAGACTTCATCGAGTGGTTGAGGTTACAGGGTATAACCCACATCATAGGCAGGTTCGATAACGTACCACTCGAGTTGATCAAAGCCTACATTGCCGAGAAAAAGCTGGAGGTCGACGCGGAGGCTCACGAGGAGATACGTGAGACAGGGGAGGAGGACAGGAGGTTCATCCCGGCGAGGGAGAGAAGCAGGAGGTTTTATGTGAGCCGGGAGTGACCCGACCCATGGTCACCCACCCCCGGTACACGGGGGCGTAGCATGGGCACCGGGGTCACCTAGAAAAACGATTCTCTAGTAGGGTTATAAATCCAGCTACTCGCCGCTCCGAAGAAGCGCCTACTTGATGTCTATCGACGAAACCTTGCTGGCCTTGATGTTGATCGACGTCTCCGCAATACCGTTCGAGTACCTCGTTATCCTCCTCAGGCTGTCCAGTACCATGATGTGGAAGGCCTTCTCGCGGTCCGGTATGTTGGCTACTACGACCTTCGCGACCAGGTCGTCGATCCTGCTCACGGTCTCGCGCGTCTTCTGTATGACCTCCTCAGCGTCCTGCCTGCTGAGCTTGTAGAGAGACCCCATAGCGCTGTTGAGCAGGTCTATTAGCGATACGCCGAGGTTGTAGATGTCGTCGGCCATGCTAGACGGCTTACCGTACGTTATGACGTTCTTTGCTATGTTGACGCTGTGGTCGGCTATCCTCTCCAGGTTCCTCGCTATGATCCTGTAGTTGATCGTCTCAACGGGTGATGAGAGACCGAGGTCGTGCATCACCTTGACGTCGAGGAGCGCCATGGACAGCTCCCTGACGATCATGAAGTGGAACCTGTCCGCCTCGTCGTCTCTCTGGATGACCGCCTCCGCTAGCGCCTTGTCGCCGCTCTTGTAGCTGGAGAGGCTGTCCCTCATCATGTTCGAGACTATTAAGTGGAGCCTCCTCAGGCTGCTCTCTAGCGGTAGCTCGCGTAGGTCTAGCAGTATCTTGAAGGAGATCGTGTTGTACGTCTCGTCTATGACCTCTATGCCCGCCAGTTTTATTCTGACCATGCTCTTCAGGTCGCTTATCTTCTTCGCGAGGTTCTGTAGTGAGGAGTCGAAGGTCACAGTCAGGTTCGTGTAGCCCGCTAGGTAGAAGGCCACTATCGTCCTGAAGATCTCCTCGATCCTAGCCTCGCTGAACACCCGGATAGTGGCCTGTAGCTGCCCTATCTCGAAGGTCCCCGGGGTTATGACCAGCCTACCGCCGTGCTCGTATATGTAGACGTAGTCGCCGCTCTTCAATCCCACGGCGTCGACCCACTCTTTAGGGAGAGTAACTATGAACGACGAGCTACCTGTCTTCTGCACCTTCCTCCTCTCTACGCTCGCCATATACGCCCCCTTTCATTACATACGTGTATTTCACACACATATCTTCTTAACACCCTTAAATACTTAACCGCAGGCTACATGACCGAATATATACACAAAAAACTTAATGTAGGAAAACCGAAGTAAAAGAACAGGACATCCTAAACAGCCATGAACATACAGACAATAACCTTACCCTAAAGCTTTATAGTCGCTGGACGGTAGACAGCTTATAACCCCTTCAAACACAAGATTAGACTTGAAGCCGGGGTGGCCGAGCGGTCTAAGGCGGCGGGCTGCAGGGCACTCTCGAGTCAGGGGCTCAGAGACCCGTTTAACCGCGGGTTCGAATCCCGCCCCCGGCTCTAGCTCCACGACCCCCACCCCTCGACGCCTTCGACGGCCTCGTCGGGTACCCGGCCCTCCTCTACGTCTTTAACGGCGTCTTCCAGCACCGTTACCGCCTTTTCTAGGTCTTCGAGCGGGATGTTGAGTGGCGGCGTAAGCCGGAGGACGTTCCCGTGCCTGCCCAGGGGAGTCGTTATAACCCCCTTTCTCCACGCACTCCAAGCGACCTTCAAAGCCTTGGCCCTGGAGGGCCTTCTCGACCTCTGGTCTTCGACTACCTCTACACCCACCATGAGGCCGAGGCCTCTGACGTCGCCGATCACGGGGTGTTTCTCCTGGACCTCTCTCAGCCTCCTTGCCAAGTAGTCCCCCAGAACACGGGCCCTCTCTACGAGGCCCTCTCTTTCTATGACCCTAATCGTGGCCAGTCCAGCCCTACAGGAGACGGCGTGCCCCATGTTTGTGAACCCTAGCCCAGCCCTCGGCAGAGCCTCGAGTACATCGCTCCTAGCCACCACGGCAGACAAGGGGAAGCCTCCGCCCAACGCCTTGGCAGATACCAGTACGTCGGCTGCTACACCGTAGTGCTCGATACCCCACCAAGCCCCGGTGCGCCCGAGCCCGGTCTGCGCCTCGTCGACTACTAGCAGTGAGCCGTGCTCGCCGGCGAGCCCGGCCACCTCTTTCACGAAGTCCTTGGGCGGGACGACCACTCCCGCGTCTCCCTGGACAGGCTCTATCACGATAGCCGCCACATCGCCTGCGGCTTTCAAGGCCTCCTCTAGCTCTTTGAGTGCCAGGGAGGTCAGCTCCCCCGGCTTCTCGTAGCCGTCCACCCCCCACTTGTTCCTGTACGGGTTAGGGTACTCGACGAACACCACGTCCTTGTACCATGGACCGCCCTGGCCCCCGAGGACGCCTCGTATTATCCCGCTTACGCTTGCCGAGAGGACGAGAGTCCCGTGGAAGGAATCGGTGAAGCTGACCAGCTTCCCCCTTCTCGCGTAGTTTAGAGACGCCGTGAGGGCTATCTCCATGGCGTCCGACCCGCTGAAGCCGAACACGACCTTTTTTGGAAAGTGCCCCGGCGCGAGGTCCACGAGCTTCCTAGCCAGTTCAATGGAGGGTCTGTTGTAGAAGTAGAGCGTGGTGTAGTTGAAGAGGTTCTCCACCTGCTCTACGACTTCTCTAACGACGTCCGGGTGGTTGAACCCCACTATGTAGGTTGCGGCCCCCGACGTGAGGTCGATGTACTCTTTCCCCGCCTCATCGTAGAGCTTACAACCCCGCCCTCTCGAAGGGACTAGAGGAAAGTACTTGAGGACGAATGGTCGTGGGATCACGTTACGTTCTTCTCGGATGAGATTTTCAACATCCATACACGTAAAGCCCCTACTTACATGGCGTAAAAATTTATATTCTTCCCGGGAAAAATATCCACTTGTGGTGGGGTATGTCAGAAGAAGTGGTATTTGTAAGAAGGGCGTCAGGCCTGGTCAGGGAGCTGTCGTGGATCGACGTAGCCTTGTGGTCTATAGCCTGCCCCGCCGCGTCGGGTATGACCTTCTACGCGGTTAAAGTACTAGGCTACCCCGACACCTACGGCGGCAACATAGCGCTGGCGTTCTTCCTAGCTGGACTGATATTCCTCCCGCTGACGATAGCGTTCTACTATATAACGGCCTCCTTCCCGAGGTCTAGCAGCATGTACGTCGTGGTATCCAGGACGCTGCACTCGGTGTTGGGCTACATCCCGTTCTGGTACTACATTGTGGGCGGTGGCGGTGCCATGACGGCGGGGTTCATAATGTACATCGGCTTAAAGGCGTTCAGCGGCCCGCTCGCCGTCGCCGGGGTCGCCTCTAACAACCCGGCGTTGATCAGCATATCCAACGCTCTCATAGACCCCGTAAACCAGCTCGTGATATCGATAATACTGGTGGCGGTACTCTGGGCTCTAAACATGGGCGGTATCAAGGTCATAAAGTGGACTATGAGAATAGGCACGATACTACCGCTCATCGTCACAGTGCTCACGCTCGCCGCTCTGCCCTTCGTGGGGGCCAACAACGGGGTGGCGGCCTTCGACTCCATCTACGGGGCTGGAAGCACCTCCAAGATAATGAGCGTCGCCTTTAACGAGGCTGTAAGCAAGCAGTACAACGTCCCTGTGCTTGCAGCCAACCCCCTGCTGATCGGCACATACGGGATGCTGTTCTGGACGCTGTGGGCCTGGTCCGGCCTCGAGGTAACCACCTTCATTGGTAGCGAGGTAAAGGACCCAAGCAGGTCCTACCTTAAGGGCCTCTTCGCCGGTTACGCAGTGGTCATGGCCCTCTACTTGTTCAACGCCTTCATACTGCCCTACGTCTTCAACTACGACTTCCTCGCCGCCTACGCTTACTTGAGGGCTAACTACCCGGACGTCCTGTCGAGCATCCTCCCCGGCAAACCTCTACCAGAGCCTTCCGTACCCTTCTACGTAGCGATCGCCTTCCCGAACCCGGTCCTAGCCGTCATAGTAGGGCTAGCCTACTTCCTGTGGTACCTCAACACCGCTATACCGGTCTGGGTAGCGGCCGTGAGAGGCTTCTTCTCAATGAGCTTTGACAGGGCCCTACCCGAGAAACTGGCCTCTGTTTCACCCAGGTTCGCCGCCCCAACCTGGGCCAACCACATCACAGCCATCATAGCCGGCCTAGGCGCCATAATAACGTACTACGAGAACCTGGGCGCGACACTCGCCACAGCACTGATCTCCTGGCTGGACTTCAGCCTGTTCATATTCGTCTGGCCTGTCGGCCTGGCACTAACACTACTACCCTGGTGGAGGCCCGAGATCTTCGAGCGGACTGTCTTCAGGTCGAAGGTGGCAACCTCAGTGCTGGGCATAGTAGTCTTCGCCATCGGCTGGTGGCTCATGCTATACACGTCGTACCCCGAGCCCTCGGTCCAGATGGTCAACATCGCCGCCGGCGTACTAGGCATATCGATCTACGTGTACATGATGGCCAAGAACAGGGCGAAGGGTATAGACCCGAGTAAGATCTACGGGCAGATACCCCCGGCTTAAAACCACGTTTTTTACCCTCAAACTATAAATAGAGTGTGAGATGTACCGGCATGGTCTCGCGCATATTCTTCTCGGTCGACGTCCACGGCTCTACACTAGTATGGAGGAAGTGGATCAGAGCACAAGAGATGTACAAGGCCAACGTCCTGGTGTTGTCCGGCGACTTGACAGGTAAGGTCTTGGTCCCGATCGTCAGGCACGGCGACGGGACTTGGACGGCCCGCTACTTCGGCTCGAGGTGGGTTATGAAGAGCGAGAGCGAGGTGGCGGCTTTCGAGGAGAAGCTGGAGGGTGCTGGGGCCTACTACGTCAGGGTCGACGAGAGAGAGCTGGAGGAGCTGAAGAACAACCCAGACCTTGTGAACAGGGTCATGGTGGAGAAGATGGTCGAGAGGATGAGGAGGTGGCTGGAGCTACTCGTCAGCAAAGTCGACACGAGGAGCGTGACCACGGTCGTGATGCCCGGTAACGACGACGAGTGGGTGATCGACGGCGTGATAAGGGAGTACGAGGACAGGGGCGTGGTGTACCCCCTTGAAAAGGTCTTCACAGTGGAGAAGCTGGAAGTCGTGTCGTCGCCCTACGTCAACCCGACCCCCTGGAAGACCCCGCGAGAGAAAGACGAGAAGGACCTGGAGAAGTACTTGGAGAAACTGATATCGAAGCTGGCCGACCCGTCCAAGTCGATCTTCAACTTCCACGCCCCGCCCTACAACACGATGCTGGACCTGGCACCCAAGCTCACCAAGGACCTCAGAGTGGTGACGGTCGCCGGCGTACCGCAGTTCGAGCATGTGGGCTCTAAGGCCGTGAGGAAGGTGATAGAGAAGTACCAGCCCGTTATAGGTCTACACGGCCACATACACGAGTCGGGCGGGCAAGACGTGATCGGTAGGACAGTAGTCGTGAACCCCGGGAGCGAGTACAGCGAGGGGGTCCTCAAGGCCTACATCGTGGAGGTCGAGGGGGAGAGGCTGGCCAACTACTACAAGATAGAGGGGTAGACAGCCTTGTCCTCGAAGCGAGTCGCTCTTAGCGCCGACGAGTTCGTCAAGGAGGCTGTTGGGATAGTCTCGAAGGCCTCGGAGAGAGGCGTCGTGCTCAGAATACTAGGAGCGCTAGGAGTGTACATCCACTCAGTCGACAGACCGGGCGCGGTCAGCCTGTACGAGAAGCTTGGGAGATTCAAGGGGGAGGGGCTCGTCTTCACAGACCTCGACTTGATAGGGTACAGCAAGCAGAGGAAGGAGATCATCGACCTCTTCGAGAAGGAGCTCAAGTTTAAGTACGACCCCTACGTGAAGGCCCTGTTCGCCGGTAAGAGGCTCGTCTACTACCACCCTCAAGACCTCTACCACGTTGACGTATTCTTCGACAAACTCGAGTTCAGCCACGACATAGACTTCGGCAACAAGCCCGGTAAGGGGTTGCTCGAGCTCGACTACCCCACCATCTCCCTGGCACACCTCGTGCTGGAGAAGCTCCAGATACACGAGATCAACTGGAAGGACCTGGTCGACCTCGCAGTCCTGCTCTACTCCCACAACCTGTGCAGTCTCGAGGGGTCTAAGAGTAGAGAGTGCATCGACGACGACCTCATAGCCTCCGTCCTCTCGGATGACTGGGGCTTCTGGTACGACGCCATGATGAACCTGGTCAGGCTGAAAGACATGCTCATGAACAAGCTCGCCGAGGGGGCGTTGACAAAAGACGTAGTCGAACTGGTGTTGAGCAGGGTCAATTCTCTTGTCAACAAGGTCGAGTCTACGCCCAAGAGCAAGGCTTGGATTAAGAGGTCTAAGACCGGTACTTCAAAGCCGTGGTACAGGCAAGTAGAGGAGCTGGAGAGGTAGGCACCACCTGTCTGCTCAGGACCCGCTCTCGTCTACGTTTAAAACTCTCGAACCTCAACGTGCTTTGTCGACCGATTTGCCACCGCTGGAACCTTTAATGCTGGCCGTCGAGTAATCGTATGGGGAAACAAAATATACATCTTGGGGTTTATTGGATACACTGCTCGTTAATCCTAGGCCTGTGCAACCCGTATAGCACGACCCAATAACCAAGCAGGGTCGGGACAACGAGTAAGGTGCTCGACACGGCTGTTTGGATGTTGCCGCTGAGGGTGTGTCCCGAGCTACACCCGTTTGCCGTCCTAGCCCCGAGGAGCTCGATGCGTGTACCGAAGAACCGACCAAACACACTCTTGACCCGTTGGCCCCGAATCTCGCTCTCATCTAAAGGTCTGAAGGTTTAAGCCCACGAACCCCTTCGACACGTGCGTCGCCGTTAGTAGTCCACCAAGGGACGCAGCGAGCCCGGAGAAAGGTCTCTAGCCGGCCTCGCTGATCAGGCCTTTAGCCAGGTTATACGCTTGTGCCCGAGTATAGATCAACACGTTGGCACCGCCCGATAGAACCTGCGCTACCACCGTGTGGCGAGAACGGCTCGTAAGGCAACTCCTAGTTTCAAGGTCGCACTACAGGTGCCTCCTTCTTTAAGAGGATCCCATGCGACTTCAACCAAGGGGGACTAGGTGCCAAGCGAGCCCGTCGAGGGTGAGGCGAGGTACCCTCTGGCACGGGAGATACAGGAGCTCAAGTTGAAGGTCGACGAGATATCCGGCAGGCTCGACGCGCTGAGCAAGGCGACAATGGACATGAAGGCCGATATATCGAAGCTGTCGTCTGGGCTCGAGAGCCTCCAGAGGGAGGTCTACAAGCTCTCCGAGTCGTTCGGCCACATAGTCGAGGACATCGCCCGAAGCGTCCTACCCAGCATCCTGTTCACCAAGATGGGTGTCTCGGTTGAAAGCCTCGAGAGGAGGTTTTTCGAGCTGGACGGCAAGACAGTAGAGGTGGACATCTACGGGCTGGGCAAGAGGGTGGCGGAGGGCGGGGCTGTCGTGGTCGTCGGGGAGGCCAAGGCCAGGATCCACGGCGAGGACGTAAGGCTGTTCTACGAGAAGGCGCAGAAGGTCCTGGGGCACAACGGGTGCGCGGGCGACTCGGTTCTCGTGATGTACGGACTATACCTCCACCCGACGGCGATCGAGGAGGCCAAGAAGAGGGGTGTATCCCTGATCTCCCCGTACCTCGAGCTCGTAAACCTTAAAACTCCCATCGGGGGATTAACAGGTAACAGTCAACAAGGGTAAGCCGTCCTCAAGCACATGATCAAAAAGTATTTAAGGACGGGGGCAGGGCTTTAGCGTATTATATGCAAAATAGTTATAGGGGAGAGGGGAGAGAGTATTACTTGCCGGGTCTACACCAGGTTTGGGTACTGGGTCTAGGCTAGGGTGAAACCTAGACTGGGAGGGCAAGGCGCCAGGTTCGCTGGCCCGGGTGAACCGGGCTAGCGGGTCTGGTGCTTTTGCCTTCTCGGTCTAGGTGTAGCCCTAGTTTAGGCCTGGTGCTCAAACTGGGGATAAGCCGGCTCCTCCTAGCAACATCCCCGCTGGTCAGATTGCTGTACGCCTTTTATAGGCTCACTCAACTTATGGAACCTAGTAGGGGCCGGTTATTTGCGGGTTCTACACACGTCTGACCTGCACTTAGGGTCGCGACTCTTCTCCGAGAGCCCTGTTTTCAGGAGGGTGTTCCTGGAGTCTCTCAGGGAGATCGCCGAGGTTGCCACGGCTAAGTCCTGCGACTACCTGGTCGTAGCCGGCGACCTTTTTGACGCGAATACCCTCAACAGGCTGGACACGGAGACCATACTCAGCACTATCGACGTCTTCAGGGAGTTGAGGAGAGCAGGGGTAAGAGTGGTCGTCTCGCCGGGTAACCACGACTACCACTTGGACGAGAACGGAGTCCTAGAGGTGTTCGAGAGGGCGGAGCTGCTGTCGAAGCCGCGTGTCAGGGTAGGCGACGCCATCGAGACTAAACCGCTGGAGCTCGGCGACCTAGCGTTCATAGCCTTACCTGGCTTGAAGAACTCCGCCGAGGTAGACTACGTTGGCTCTAGGAGGGTTAGAGTTCTCGGCGCGTCGAGTAAGCCCACGGTAGTCCTGCTCCACAGCATCGTGGACATAGGGGGAGCCCGGGTTGGCGAGCTAGTCCCTAGGCTGAGCGGACTCAAGTCTATAGCCTGGGGGGACGTCGCTCAGCTGTTCCCGCAGGCCAGGTACTTCGCCCTAGGGCACGTCCACTACCCAGTACCCCTAGAAAGGCGGGGCCAGGTCAAGGCCGCCTACCCCGGTGCCCCCGTCGGCTACGACTCGAACGACCTACTGGACACGTTCTTCCTCAGAAACAAAGGATTCAGGAGGAGGGTCCTCGTAGTCGACCTCGACAAGGAGCCTCCAGTCTACGAGGCTGTGGAGCTCTCCAATACGCCCGACGTGGAGTACGTCGAGCTACCCGAGAGGGTCGACCTTGCGACTGCCCAGAGCAGGCTGGCCGAGGCGGTGGGGAGGCTCAAGGGGAGGTGGCGGGTCGTGGTAGTCTCTGTGAGCAAGGGCACGGACAGCAATATCCTAAACAGGCTGAGGAGCACGGCCGAGAGAGAGGGCGCCTTTGCGTACTTCAGGACTAGGGGCGTAGACGACGCTGCCCCCTTCACCCTCCCGAGCATAGTCCAGGTCGCGGACTTGATCGAGAGCGAGAAGAGGCTCATCGCCCAGCTCCTCCCCAAGTACGGCTTAAAACTGACACCAGAGAGAGTGCAGGAGCTGATCGACATGGTCTCCAGGGGCGCCCCCCTGGACGAGCTAGTTGAAGACGTAGTCGAGGCGGTCAGCGGTGTCGGGCAGGAGGGATGAGCTGAGCGACAAATTGAAGGCCGTTGTGAGGCTGATGCTCGAGGACTACAGGAGTCTCGGCAAGGTAGAGGTCTTCCGTGTCCGTGACGATTTCTTCAGGTCGTTCTACGTGCCCACCCCGTTCAGGGGCGGGGTCGACCAGGCCGTAGTCTTCGTCGACTCGGGCCACACTGGCAAGTCCTACTCGACGGACAGCTTCCACTTGGTGCTGATGAACGTTGGTGGAGTGCTCAGGAGCGGTGAAAAGGTAGAATACTTCGGGCACAGAGCCGGGGGCCCCGAGGTCGAGGGGTACATCCTGTACGCTTCTATAACTTCCGACGGCTTCAAGGTAACAATACACCCTCTGGACGACAACTCTCTCCTTGTGGACACGTCGCGAGCCGAGGTTGTCTCGAAGAGCTTGACCAGCCTAGTAACACGCGGCTATAGCGGGTTCCTCAGAGGCGGTCTAGATTTCTGGGAAGTGGGTGTTAAGTACTTTAGGCGTGTCGCTAACTACTTAATATCCCTCGTTGAACTCTCGTACTGTGTCAAGGTGCTTAGTACAATCAAAGACTCAATATGCGTACTGGACGGAACATTGATTCGGTGGTTTGGCGCGGTTAAATTACGGGCATGGCTTGGGTTCGACGGGCTAGATATTGCCAGCATACTCTCGGGGGTTAGTAGAGAGGAGATCCTGAGCCGCTACCTCTGGAGAATCTACGGCATAGCGAAAACCACGAAGTTCACGGTCATCGCGAGGAGCAGGGCGTTGCTGAGCACCGTAGGGGGAGGCTACGGCTCAATAAGCCTCGAGAGCGTGGAGAGGGCGGCGAAGTTTCTACGCGATTTAGGCGCGAGGTCGAAAAGTTTCACTGAGCACCTTCTCAATATAGTGAACCCCCCTGTCTTCCACAGCGACGACTACAGTATACACGCTTTAAGGACGCCCGTTACCGTTGACGGAGTGAACGTCTTCATGTTCGGACTCTATAC
>JAGDWK010000043.1:18076-20492 GCA_023256015.1 Thermogladius sp. | reverse complement strand
AGGCCGGGCAGTCCGGTCTTCAAGGTAGACCCGCTGGACGCGACAAGCTCGAGTATCATGAGTAAGATCGGAGAGGCGGTCAGCGAAGGGGTGCCGGCATGCTACCTCAGAGCCGGGCTCGCGACGCACGCGAAGCTCAGGGACAGAACGTACTTCCTGTCCTCGAAGATCAGGCTCCCGATAGACAAAATGATTCCAAAACACATCCTCGTATCGGGCCAGACCGGGGCCGGTAAAACGAGCGGCGTGAAGGGTATCGTTGTCTCGGCCACCGCCTACTCGGACCGCCCGATCAGCTGGGTGATACTCGATAGACACGGCGAGTACTCCGGTCTCACCGGGGGCGTAGACTTCAAGAGGGCCCTGGAGGTCGTCAGCACGTGGAAGAATGTCGTGGTAGACACCATCGTCCTCGACTACGTATCTGGGAACACCGCGCTGGGTGTCAGGAGAACCCCGATATCCCTGGCTGACATCGAAGTAGACGACATCACCACCGCAATGAACCTCGGCGAGGAAGACTCTGCCCAACTGGAGGAGTTGCTCGAGGCCCTCTCCATTGTCGTGCTCGAGGCGTGTAGTGAACGTAAGCTAAGCAGCTCGCTATGCCAGCACCTGATAACGCAAACCGGGGACGAGATCATACCCAGGGGGCACCTCTTCTCGTTATACCTCCTGTTGTTCGACAACGCCATAAGAGCAGAGGCCGCCATGAAGGTGGAGAAAGGGGTGAAGACCGGCTTCCACGAGTACCTGCTAGACAAGGGGTTCCAGAGCATTCAAGTCTTGAGGAAGATGAAGAGGGAGATAACGGAGACGCTCAACATACGGACCCGGCCCAAACTCTACGTCGATGCAAGGGGTAACAGGAGGTACGTTCACGTTGTAGACGACTCGTCAAGCGTCTTCAAGACCGTCGAGCCGCTGAAGGAGCCGGAGAGCGTGGTGGCGATCCTCTACGTCCTCCTCGAAGCTCTTAATAAGCTCAAGGGCTCGAACTCTTCTCCGAACACCGGGCCGTACAAGTTCATCCCCTCCGGACTCGACTCCCGCGCTAGAGAAGAACTGATCGCGAGGGCTAGTCAAATACCAGCCGCGTACGACCCGGGGATGTCGTTGACCGACCTGGCCTCCCACCTAGACGACGGGAGGCTGTTCGTCGTGGACCTCTCGAGGATTACTACTAGGGAGGGGGATGTAGTGGCGCTGGCTCTCGCGCGGAGGATCCTCGAGGAGAGAATGCGGAAGGGACCAGCCACAGCGGCGACCATGCCCCCTATTGCGCTCGTATCCGAGGAGGCGCCGCTATACCTGAGTAGCGAAAAGGTGAAGTCGGTGTACAACCCGTTTGCCAGGATAGCGAGAGAGGGCAGGAAATTCAACATAGGCATAGTGGCCATAACGCAAATGGCCACGATGATGGATAGGCAGATCCTCTCCAACTTCAACACCATTATCGCGATGCGCACGAGCCACGAGCCGGACCTGGAGTTCTTTAAGAGCATAGGCATACCCAAGGAGACTCTGCCTCTCCTGGGCGAGAGGGAGGCTTACCTGTACTCCGTCGACATCCCGATCAGAAGACCTTTACCAGTCTACCTGCCCGGCGACTTCGAGGAGGACTTGATATTCTCGAGCCGTAGAGAGGCGGCCCGCCCCGTCTTAGACGAAAAGGTCTACAAGATGCTCGCCGAGGAAGAAGAGTCTTGAGGATCCTGGGCGTCTACCTGGAGAACATCAGGAGCTTCCGTAAGGGGCTGATCGTCTTCCCGCTGAAAGGCATAACGGTCATCCAGGGGGAGGTCGGGTCGGGGAAGACGAGTATCCTCATGTCCATCGCGTACGCTTTCGAGACCCCGACAGCGGGTCGAGTGGAGTACGCCGACGCCTTCGCCACACCGCAGCCGAGGCACCTCCTCAGGACGGGGGAGTCTAGAGGCCTCATCAGGGTCCTGGTCAGGCAGGGCAAAAGGCTGTTCATCCTCGAGCGGGCTCTACAGAGGGAGGGAGATAGGGTGGTTAACAGCGGTAACGCGATCTACGTGTACGAGCTACTCGAAGAAGGCGGGCTACAAGTAAAGCCCGTCCTCAAGCTTAGGCTCAGCTCGGGAGACTACGTCGAGAAGCTCCGGAGTCTACTCGGGCTCGTAGAGAAAAGCGGCAGGCAGAGACCCGAGGTGTTCACGAACATCATCTACTCCCCACAGTTCAACTTGACGAGCATACTCGAACTCGAGCCGTCCAAGAGGCGGGAGGTCATAGAGATAGCGCTCGGGCTGTCGCGATACACCGACTTTAGGGCTAACGTGGCCAAAGTGATCGACGCCATCGGGGAGAGGGTCAGGGGAGTCCAGCTGGAGCTCTCGAGACTAGAGGACACGTTGAGGAGCCTCGACAAGCAGGGTCTCCAGTCCAG
>JAGDWK010000043.1:0-17976 GCA_023256015.1 Thermogladius sp. | reverse complement strand
TCTCGAGACTAGAGGACACGTTGAGGAGCCTCGACAAGCAGGGTCTCCAGTCCAGGGTCAAGAAGATAGAGGAGGAGAAGGCCAAGGTAAAGATGGAGCTCGATAAGGTGGTTTCAACTAGGGAGAGGGCCGAGAAGGAGCTCGAGGACGTCAACAACGAGATCCTCAAGTTAAACTCCGTCATACAGGAGAAGAGGGGCGTGATCTCCAGGCTGCAGCAGGAGAACAGGCTTCTAAGAGACAAGGTCAACGCTGTTAAGTCCAAGTTGGCGACTTACACGCAGAGCCTCGGGGTCGCCCTAGACAACCTGGAGGAGGCGACTATGAAGGTCGAGGAAGAGGTCCGCGCGATCCAGCAGAGGGAGTCGGAGCTGAGGGAGAGACTCAACGCCCTCATGACCAGGGAGAAGGATGTGATAGCAGAGGAGAACAGGCTCGACGCCGAGATCGCGATGCTCGAAAGGAGGTTGGGCGAGGTCGAGAGCGACTACAGGGAGAAGGAGGGGATCGTCAAGAAGGGAATCTGCCCCGTGTGTGGCCAGAAGATACCCCACGAGCACGGGTTCAGGCTGTTGGCGGAGCTAAGGGAGAGAGCCGAGAAGATAAGAGAGGAACTGGAGGAGGCGCGGAGGAAACGCGGGATAGTTAGAGAGGAGAGGTCCCGGCTAAGGTCCGAGATCGATAGAGTGCAGGCGGAGCTCGCGGACCTGGCCGGGGCGAAGGACCGAGTCCGGGAAGCGGAGAGACTCCTGCTGGAGTTGAAGAGCCTGATGGAGAGGGTCGCCGAGGTCGCCTCGAACGAGGAGGCCATCAAGCGGATGCAGCAAGAGGTAGAGTCGCTCGAGGTCTCGCTGAGGGAGAAGAAGGAGAAGTACGCCAGCTTGAAGACCGAGTTGAGCAGGCTACGGGAGGCCGAGAAAGCTATGAGCAGCAGGCTCTCGGAGCTGGAGGGGGAGTTGAGGACGCTGAACGACCAGCTCCAGAAGATCCAGGTGCTAGAGGAGAAGCTGAAGTCGCTGCGCTCAGAGCTCAACAAGCTGGTGAACAGTAGAGAGGTCGTCAAGAAGGTGGCCGATATGGTCGACGAGGTCAGTAGAGTGCTGGCGCAGGAGACCTTCAGGTTCGTCTCCGAGAGCTTCACCACGATATACACCATGCTGGCGCCGGACAAGTCTCTTAGCATAGAGCTGGGCCGAGACTACGAGATCCGCTTCTACTACGCTACCGAGAAGGGGAGGGGGCCGGTAGTCCTACCTAGTGGAGGGCAGCAGTCGGTGGCGTCGCTGGCTCTCAGGCTGGCCGTGAACCAGGCCCTGAGGGCTATTAGCCCGCGGCTCAAGGACTCAACGCTGTTGTTGGACGAGCCGACGATAGGCCTAAGTAGAGAACTGGTGGCTAGGCTCAGGGAACTCTTAAACAAGCTCGACGAGGAGCAGAAGGCGCACATCGTCGTGGTAACGCACGACACGGACCTGCTAGAGGCGGGGTCGACTAGGGTGAGGCTGGCGCTGCGCGACGGGGCTACACAGGTGTCGTACGAGGGGGAACTCGACGAGGGCTACAGAGCGTTCGTCGAGAGCTTGCTCGAGAGACCGCCGTGAACCACGTTAATTGTCGGCCCTGGCCACTCTCTTCATCGACTCCAAGTCTCCAGGAAAGGGTTTCCTCCCCACCCGACATAACCTAAGCTTATAGAGCCTTTAAACCACGCTTCATGCACGGTAGGTCCTGCACAGAAAGGGCCTATCGCGTAGCATCCCGAGAAGACTGGCGTATTGGAGTACCAGGTCTCCACTGCAGTGTAGGGGGAGCAACTCCTTTACGCCGAGCCGTTTGAGCTCCATTACCGTGGCCCTCACCCTGTACTCGGGCTGCCCCGACAGGTGTAGCCCGCCGACAACCCTCTCGACTCTGAACCCTTCCTCGACGGCCTTACCCACCATGTAGTGAACGCCGGGGTGGCTGCAACCCACGAACATGGTGTAGCCGCCGCCCGACTCAACTAGTAGCGCCTGCTCGGATATCTGGGATTCGGGGAAGGGGATAACGTAGACGCCCCTGTGCAACTCTCTTATCCCCTTCACGACTACAACGTTCCTCAGGCCGATCGAACCGAGCCACTCCTGTAGCCCCTTGTGCTGTCCGTGCGGGATGTACACGGTGGGCTCGCTTGTGGCGAGCACTTTCAGGCCCCCCGTGTGGTCTGGGTGGGGGTGGCTGACCACTACTAAGCGGACCTCGGACAGGTCGAGACCAGCCGCCCTCGCGTTGTTCAGCAAGACATCGGCTCTACTCCCCGTGTCGAAGAGTAGGCTCAAGCCATCCAGCGAGATGTGGACTGAGAGCCCGAAGTCCCTAGCACAGCCCTCGACAAGGCTGGGCAGGTCATCGTAGATCACCGTGTACTCCAAGGCTCGCGATCCCTTCGTGGGGTCGGACCCGTACAGTGCTGTAAGACTATTTTGTGGTGGCCGGATTAATTAGTTACCGGCCCCATCAACGGTCGCGCGTTTCAAAAGCGCTTCTCCCGGCGGTGCGCGGGCTTGTACAAGGTCGTGGGTAGAAGGGTCATCCAAGGCGGGAGGCTGAAGGAGTTCGAGGTCCTTTTCAAGACCAAGTGGAGGGAGGGAGCTAAGAGGATGTACCTCGTGGGCAACTTCACTAGCTGGTTTCCGGGCTTTAAGAGACTGGCTAAAACCGGGGATGAGGGGCACGCAAGACTCAACCTCTACCCCGGCACTTACGCTTACTGGTTCCAAGCCGACAACGCACCGTCGCCTATCTTAGACGAGGAGAACGAGCGGACGGCTGTCCTTCCGAACATAATGCACCCCGAGAAGCCGGGGATTAGGGGCAGCCTCCTCGACCTGACCGTTCCAGAGGGCCCATTCGAATACGTTATCCACGACGAGAGGGACCCAGCCTACCTACACCGCTTCTCGGGGTACGTGGTTTTCAGGCTTAGGACGGGCAAGCGGGTCGAGGCGGCCTGGCTGCACGCGGGGGGAGGAGATGTAGGGCCCACGGCCGTCCACGAGCTCCCCCTGGAGAGGGTCTTCGAGTTCGTTATCCCGGAGGAGCGCCTGGGCGAGCTGCTCTCGTACCACTTCCAAGTCTGCGCTGAGGGTGAGTGCCTAGAGTACGGCTTCAACGGGGTGGGTAGAGAGGTCCGCCCGATCAAGACCCTTAGACGCGAGGTACCCGGCTTCGACAAGCCCAAGTGGTTCATGGGCACGGTCTACTACCAGATATTCGTCGACTCCTTCTACAACGGCGACCCCAGCAACGACCCGCCCGTCAAGATAAAACGGGTGGCGCCGAGGGAGCACGGGTACTACGGGGGCGACCTGAAGGGGGTCTTAGCCAAGGTAGACCACTTAGTGAGGCTCGGGGTCGAAGCTGTCTACCTTACGCCGATATACCCCGCTGGGACTTACCACAGGTACGATGTGAGAGACTACTTGTCCGTGGACAAGTACCTGGGCGACATCTCCGTATTCAACGAGCTGGTCAGGGAACTCGAGAAACGCGGGCTGAAGCTCGTGCTCGACATCACACTACACCACACGGGCGCCTGCCACCCGTTCTTCGTAGACGCTCTCGAGCACGGGAGGGCGTCGAGGTACTGGGAGTGGTACAACTTCCTCGACGACCCGTCGAAGTACGTCGACCAAGGAGTCGTAAGGATGTTGAGAGACTGCGACGTCGCCGCACTCAGGGAGTACCTTCGTAGGAGAGCACTGACCACCCCCTTCTACGAGTCTTTCTTCTCCAACTGGCTGATGCCGAAGATCAACCACGAGAACCCGGAGACCTTGGACTACTTCGTCGGGGTAGCAAAGGAGTGGATCGAGAGGGGAGTAGCGGGCTTCAGGTTAGACGTAGCCCACGGTATTAAGGAGGACTGGCTCTGGAACTACTACCGTAGAGTCAAGGAGCTGAGCGACGACTTCCTAATTCTAGGCGAGGTATGCGACTACCCGTTCCTCTACAAGGAGTACATGGACTCCTACATGAACTACTGGCTGAGGTACTGGCTGGTCTCTTCTATAGCTCTCAAAAAGACGGAGGTGAGGCAGGCAGTCGAGATGATAAACCTCCAGATAGCCAACCACCCCTACCCCCAGCTCTTCTCCCTCTACAACCTCCTCGGCTCCCACGACACTCCGAGGGTTAAGACGCTCGTTAAAGGCGACAAGAGGCTCCTGAAGCTACTAATAGCGCTCAATTTCACGCTCCCCGGCTCCCCGGCGGTGTTCTACGGGGACGAAGTCGGGCTGGAGGGTGGAGACGACCCCGACAACAGAAGGCCCATGCCGTGGGATAGCAAAGAGTGGGACCTCGAGCTTTACGAGGCATACAAGACCTTCATAGACCTGTACAAGGAGCTCGAGGAGCTCAGACACGGCTTCGCCAGCGTGAGGCTGTGCCACGACAACGTGGTAGTGGTGGAGAGATGGCTTAAGAGGAGGGTGGTCGGCCTTTTCAACGCCGGTAGCGAGCCGGTGGAAGCCTCCCGATGCGCCGCTATCGAAGGCCTACGAGAAGTAGTCTCCAGCGAGCCGGGGCAGGTCATCGGCCCGCTAGGCTTCAAGATTTTCGCCTCCCCCTAGCCCCCCATCTCTACACTCGTCTAGGACGTCGCTCTCGGAGACCCTGCCATCCCTCACCGCGACACCTTCTATGGACAAGAGCCTCTCCTTGACCCTACTCCCCCCCATACTGTAGCCGCCTACTCTGAGACTAGACATCACCACACGGTGGCAGGGGACTACAACCGGTTGCTTGTTCTCCCTGAGGGCGAGGGCCACCAGCCGGGGGCTGACGCCGAGGAGGTCTGCGATACACTTGTACGTTGCGACCTTCCCCACTGGTATTGTGGACACCAGCATGTAAACGGCCTCTCTCAGGTCTTCTAGGCGGGCCGCTCTGAATACACCACCTTCGTATACTAGGAGTGGTATTCTCGCCAAGGGGCACCAGCTCGAGTGCAGTTAATATAACACGGGCTAATCCTTAAGAACACGTGGTGGCGGGGACTTGAAGGCCCTCGTCCTGGTCGTGAGCGACACCGTCTACGAGGGTAAGGGGGAAGACGTAAGCGGCGAGCTCGCGGCGAGGATGTTGAGGGAGAGGGGCTTCGAAGTCGTGAAGGCTGTTTCACCGAATAAGCCGGCCGAGATTATAAAGAGCTTGAGGGAGCACGACGCCCGGCTTGTGGTGGTCGTTGGAGGCACCGGGCCGAGCCCGAGGGACGTATCTGTCGACGTCGTGGAGTCCATTGCCTGGAGGGAGTTTCCTGGCTTCGGCGAGGAGTTCAGGAGGAGGTCGATCAGTAGAGTGGGGTTGAGAGCCCTGTTGTCTAGGGCCGGCCTCTACGAGACGTTCGACGGGAGGATAGTGGCAGTGCTGCCCGGTAGCACCGACGGCGTCGAGGTAGGTTTAAGTATTCTACTAGAGATAGCTCACCACCTGTTGGAGGAGTCCTCGAGAATAGCGGGCGCGCACAGGGTGGAGTAGTAGTGGTCGAGTCCGTGTCCTTCGATGTGTGGGGGACTCTCCTAGACCTGGACAAGACGCTTCAGGAGGCCAGCCGAGTCATAGCCGAGGCGCTGGGAGCCCCCTTCGAGACCGTCTACAGCAGGGTCCTCAAGGCCCACGAGGAGGCCCGGAAGGTGAGGCGCTCCTCCCTTATCCCGGGCAACGAGACCGTTAAAACGGGCCAGGCAATACTCGCCAAGCACATCGGTGTAGACCCGTCGGGTGTCGACTCGTTAATCCACAAGGCTTTCCAGGAAGTCGACCCTCATAGGATCGTCTACGACGACGTGGTCGAGACTGTCGAAGGTCTCTACAAGGAGGGGCTAAGACTGGCTGTGGCCGGCAACGTCCTCTTCTGGCCGAGCTCCTACACGTGGAGACTGCTCGAGAGGCTGGGTCTAGGCAAGTTCTTCGAAGCCAGGGTGTTCTCGGACGAGGTGGGCTACAACAAACCGGACAGGGGCTTCTTCATAGCCCTCCTCGAGAGGCTAGGGGTCGAGCCCGGGGCAGTGGTGCACGTCGGCGACAACGTCATAGAGGACGTTGGGGGGCCGATGAGCATGGGTATGAAGGCGGTCCTGATCAGGAGGGACTCAAAGCTGACTCTCTCCATAAACTTGCTCGGGGTGGCCGTGGTGTACTCCTTGAGGCAACTACCCAGCGTCATAAGATTGATATGACACTATAGTACACGTTCTCGTCTACGCCAGCACCTCGGAGTTAAGTTTATTAGGGTTAGTGGAAAACAAAAAACGCGGTGGGAAAATTGAGTGCGGGCGACAAGATAGAGAGGGCCATCGAGCTATACAAGCAGGGCGTGCCGATCAAACGGATAGTCGAGGAGGTACACATCTCTACCAAGACCCTGTACAAGGCTCTGAAGGAGAGGGGGGAGAAGCTCAGGAAGTCGTCTCATCGGAAGCTCACCGAGGAGGAGATCGAAAGGATAAAGAGACTCTACTTGGAGGGCTACTCCATATACAGGATAGCCAAGGAGTTTGGTCTCAGGCCTTCCAGGGTCTACAACGTCCTCAAGAAGCTGTCGATAAAGTGAGCCGTTTTTGTGGCATGATTTGTTAAATTCCCCGGGCCACGTTATAGATTCCAGAATAAAGATCGGCGTCTTCTCTCCCGGTGTTAACCCCATGTCTTCGAGGAAGGTCGAGCTGCTACACGGGGCGGGAGGTCTAGAGACGTTCGAGGTCGTATCGAAGCTGATCGTAGCGAGAGTCCCCGACGCGTTGAGGAGGGCAATGAACGGCAGGGGCGTAGACGTCATGGACGACGGCTCCTACGTGAGGGTCGGCGACAGTTACTTGGTGTTCACCAGCGACTCCTACACGGTGAACCCGATCTTCTTTCCAGGAGGCGACATCGGGCACCTGGCGGCCAGCGGGGTCTTGAACGACCTTGTAGTAATGGGGGCGACGCCGGTCGCCTTCATGGACAACATAGTCGTCGAGGAGGGGCTGGACCTAGATGTACTCGATAGGGTTGTGGAGTCCATGCTCAGGGTCCTGAGGGAGAACAACGTGGCGTTGATCGGGGGCGACTTCAAGGTGATGCCCAGGGGGAGCGTAGACAAGATCGTCGTGAGCGGCTTCGGCGTCGGCGTCTCGAGCTACGAGCCTATAATCGACTACCCAAGGGTGGGCGACAAGATCATTGTAACAGGCCCCATCGCGGAGCACGGCTCGACGATACTGGCAGCCCAGCTGGGCCTCCTAGAGGAGAACAGGGGGCTTAAGAGCGACAGCAGGCCCCTGGTGAAGACCGTCCTCCCAGTGATCCAGAAGTACAGGCCGTACATAAGCGCGGCGCGAGACCCCACACGCGGCGGGCTGGCGGGGGTCTTAAACGAGTGGGTTCACGGGAGAGAGGTGAGCATTGTCATCGACAGGGGCGAGGTGCCGATCAGGGAGGAGGTCAGGGGGTTCTTGGAGGCTATGGGTGTCGACCCCTTAAACGTCGCGTCCGAGGGCGTAGCCGTCTTAAGCGTCGATGCCTCTGTCGCGGACGAGGTAGTGAGAGAGCTAGTTAGAGCCGGGGAGGGGGAGGCTAGGATCGTGGGGGAGGTCGTCGAGCTACCGGAGCTCAAAGGCAGAGTGGTAGCCCGTACGGAGGTCGGGGGTCTCGTCTTGGTCTCGTCCAACCCGTTGAACCTCCCGAGGATATGCTGAGGCGGTGCCGGATGTGCCTGGGGTACCCGGCCGAGGTAGTCGAAATCTACGAGTCGGAAAGAGGCCTCCCGCTGGCTAAGGTGAGGATAGGGGGGCTAGTCAAAGAGGTGATCCTCGCGGTTGAGGGCGTCAAGAAGGGCGACTACGTCATAGTCCACGCGGGCGTCGCGATATCGAAGATCGAGGAGGAAGAGCTGAAGGACATACTAGACCTCTACAGGGACATAATGAGAGAGCTGGGTAGCTGACGGAGGAGGTATGCGCGCAAAGAAGATCGTGGTAGTCGGCCTAGTACAAGGCGTCGGTTTCAGGCCCTTCATAGACAGGCTAGCGAGGAGGCTGAAGGTCGCGGGCTACGTGAGGAACGTCGGGGGCTCGGAGGTCGAGATCTGGGTCGAGGGGGAAGAGGGCGTACTAGAGGAGTTCGTCAAGAGGCTGGTCTCCGAGAGGCCGCCGCCCGCCTTCATTGAGGAGCTAAGAGTCGAGGACGTGGAGCCGGAGGGCTACAGCGGGTTCACCATAAAGCCCAGCGGCTACGACTTCAAGGCGAGGTCGAACATACCGCCAGACCTGGCAATGTGCCACGACTGTCTACTCGAGGTGCTCAACCCCGAGGACAGGAGGTACGGCTACCCCTTCAACTCCTGCGCCTGGTGCGGCCCGAGGTTCTCCATGATCTACAGGGTGCCCTACGATAGGGAGAACACGAGCATGAGGAAGTACCAGCTGTGCGGCGAGTGCACGCTAGAATACAGAGACCCGGAGAACTTGAGGAGGTACCACGCCCAGGGGATCAGCTGCCCCCGCGACGGCCCTAGACTGCTCTTGCTGGACAGGAATGGCTCAGTTGTCGACGAGAAAAGCCCGATAGAGACCGCAGCGAAGCTTGTCGAAGAGGGGGGCATAGTCGCAGTCAAGGGGATCGGGGGCTTCCACCTCGCCGCCCTCGCAACAAGCGACGATGTAGTGGCGCAGCTTAGGGCTAGGAAGCGGAGGCCCCGTAAGCCGTTCGCTATCATGGGCATAGACACGGTAGTCCTGAGGAGGCTGGTCTACATCACGGAGGAGGACGAGGAGCTCCTAAACTCGCCGCAAGCCCCCATCCTCCTGCTCCCCAAGAGAGAGGACACGCCCGTCTCACCCCTGGTATCCCCAGGGCTGAGCCACGAGGGCGTGTTCGTCGCCTACACCCCGCTCCACTACCTCCTACTGAGGGCTACACGCGACAAGTTCTTGATCATGACGAGCGGCAACGTATCGGGAGAGCCAATGTGCAAGAGCGAGGAGTGCGCCTTCAGAGAGCTGAAGAACGTAGCGGACTACTTCCTGGTGCACGACCGCGAGGTCGTCCACAGAGTAGACGACAGCGTGGTGAGGAAGACGAACGGGAGGTACGTCCTGTTGAGGAGGAGCAGGGGCTACGCCCCTCTGTGGATCAGGCTGCCGCAGAGGCTCAGGCGCAGCGTCGTAGCGTTCGGCGGCGACTTGAACAACACTATAGCAGTCGGGTTCGAGGACAAGGTCGTGGTATCGCCCTACGTGGGGGACCTAGACGAGGTCGAGACGGTCTCGGAGCTGAGGGGTTACCTCGAGTTTCTCGTCGCGTCCTACCGCGTCAGCAGAGAGGACCTGGTCGTGGTCTCGGACAAACACCCCGGGTACGTGTCCACCGCGCTGGCAAGGGAGTACTCCAGGGAGACCGGTGCTAGACTGGTCAGTGTACAGCACCACCTGTCACACGTCTTGTCGGTTGTCGGAGACCACCGCCTCAGCGGGAGGGTGGCGGGCCTCGCGATCGACGGCTTGGGCTGGGGGGACGACGGCACTATATGGGGTGGAGAGGTCATCGTGGTAGACACGGAGAGAGGGCTCCACCAGAGGGTCGCGAGCATACGCCCCGTCCCTCTCACCGGGGACGCGGACACGCTGAGGCCTCTGAGGGTGTTTGCCGGCCTCATGACGTTAAGGGGGTACAGCGAGGAGGAGCTCGTAAGAGTGTTGCGGAGAATAGGCGTCGGGGAGAGGGAGTACAGCGAGCTCCTACTAGTGCGCAGGCTCGTCGAGAAGGGCTTGTACAGGCCTGCCTCGAGCACGGGCAGGCTGATCGACGTCGTGTCGGCGGTACTCGGTGTGTGCCGCGAGAGGTCCTACGAGGGTGAGCCGGCTATTAGGCTAGAGGCAGAGGCTTTCAGGGGAGAGTACGCAGACCCTCCCGAGGTCAAACTATACGAAGAGAACGGCGTGCTAAGGCTGGACACCTGGAGCTACGTCGAGTGGTTGCTGGACAAGCTGGACGAGCCCAGGCCGGCCATTGCGAGGACCTTCCTGGAGTCGCTAGGCGAGAACCTCGGGAGGCTACTAGTCGAGTCTACGCGGGGGCTGGGAGTGGGGAGCGAGGTCGCGGTCTCCGGGGGAGCGGCCGTTAACGAGTTTATCGTGAGGGGCCTAGAGAGGGTTCTGAGGGGGGAGGGCCTCAAACTACTGCTACCCTCAAGAGTGCCGCCGAACGACGAGGGGGTCTCGTTCGGGCAGGTCGTCTACTGCCTGTTCTCCGAGGAATGCGGCTGAGCCAGTTTCTCTCTGAGCTTTACAATGGCGTCTAGTATGGCCTCGGGCCTGGGCGGGCATCCAGGCACGTAGATGTCCACGGGCACTACTTTGTCAGCCCCTCTTAACACGCTGTACGACTTCTGGAACACTCCCCCGTCTATAGCGCAGGCGCCAACGGCTACAACGAACTTCGGCGAGGGCATCTGGTCGTAGAGCCTCTTGAGCCTCTCGGCGCTCTTCTTAGTCAAGGCCCCCGTCACAACGAGTACGTCCCCGTGCCTTATGGAGGGGGCCAGCTTCACCCCGAACCTCTCCGGGTCGTATAGAGGCGTGATCGCGGCCAACACCTCTATGTCGCAACCGTTACAGGCACCAGTGTTGAAGTGGACTAGCCAGGGGGAGTACCTAACGAACCTGCACTTCACCGTGCCGCACGCTCCACTAGTTAAGAGTGCTCGACCAGTGTAAAAATAGAGGTGTTTGGTTACCCTCACTAACACTCGTTTTATTAGCCCTGTCTCGAGGTAAAAACTCACAGAGTCCTATGACGGCCACTTTAGCCCAAGCGGGAGGATTCGTAAAACCGAACAGGAGAGTTTTCACCTTGGAGCCTTCCAGAGTCAGGAGTGTATTCCTGGATTTAGTCCGGGAGAGGGGTCAGGAGGGGTTCTACGTCTCCACTATTGTCGGCGTGGATTTGAAGGAGGAGGGTTTGATCAGGGTCGACTACTTCGTCGTCCTACTACCCGAGGAAGAGACAGTGGTACTCCGCACGGCGGTCCCGCGGGACAACCCAGTGCTCGACAGTATCGTGGACATCGTCCCCGGCGCGCTGAGCGGGGAGCTGGAGACTCACGACCTCCTCGGAGTGCTGTTCCAAGGCAACCCCTACCTCAGGAGGGGGTTCTTCGTCCCAAGCGACGTCGCCGAGAAAGGCGTCTACCCGTTGAGGAGGGGGTAGAATGGTGGACAAGGTCGTGGAGCTACCGGTCACCATCGAGATACCTGTGGGCCCGCAGCACCCGGCGCTCCACGAGCCCGTCCTCTTAAAGGCCTACGTCGACGGCGAGACCGTAGTCAAGGTCGAAGTCAACACGGGGTACAACCACAGGGGGATCGAGAAGCTCTGCGAGCAGAACACGTTCTACAAGGACATATTCATAATCGGTAGAGTATGCGGGATCTGCAACACAGTCCACACAGACGTGTACGTGAGGGCTCTGGAGCAGATACTCGGCCTAGAGCCTAACAGGAGAGCAAAGTACCTGAGGGTCGTGGCGATGGAGCTGGAGAGGATACACAGCCACATGCTGATAAACGCGGTCATGGCCGAGGTGGTGGGCTTCGACACACTGTTCATGAGCATCATGCTGGACAGGGAGAAGGTCATGAAGGCAAAGGAGATCCTGACGGGGGCGCGCGTAATGGCCGACTACATGATGGTGGGAGGGGTCAGGAGGGACCTGAGCGACGCGGACGCCGGGAGAATAGCCAAGCTCGTCGAGCAAGTGAGGGAGAGGCTGACCTACTACAAGAGGGTGTTCGAGGAGGACACCACGATAACCAAGAGGTTGATGGGTGTAGGCGTCTTGAAGAGGGTCGACGCAGTAAGGCACACGCTCCTAGGCCCGGTCGCCAGGGGAAGCGGCGTGAGGATCGACGCCAGGGTGAGCGACAGGTACGACGCCTACGACGAGCTCCAGCCCGAGGTAGTAGTGCGGGGGGAGGGCGACAGCTGGGCTAGGATGATGGTGCGGTGGGACGAGGCGCTAGTATCGGCCGAGATAGTCCTCAGCGCGCTGAGCAAACTCCCGAGAGACGGCAGCCCCGTCCCCGACGAGAGAAAGTTGCCGAGGAAGTTCCCGCCGGGGGAGGCCTACACCAGGGTGGAGGCCCCGAGAGGAGAGCTCACCTACTACGTCATGAGCGATGGGAAGGCCAACCCGTACAGGGTGAAGATCAGGACTCCCTCGTTCACCAACATCGTGAACTCGGCCTTCCTCTACGAGGGCTACACGATAGCGGACCTGCCCGTCATACTCGCGAGCCTAGACCCGTGTATTTCGTGTATGGAGAGGGCTGTTATTACAGACCTCAGGACGGGCGAACGGAGGACTGTTCCCTTCACCCAGCTCAGTAGAGGGGATAAGGCTTGGCGAGGCCGAGGCTTCTACCTGCTGTAGTCAGGAGCCTCCTCGGGAGGCCCTCCACAGTACAGTACCCCTACGTAAAGACGGAGGTCGAGGCGGCCTACAGAGGCAGGCACTACGCAGACCTGAAGAAGTGCACCGGCTGCTCGCTCTGCGCGATCGAGTGTCCGGCAGACGCGATAGCCATGACTCAGATACCGGCGCATCTAGAGGCCCCGAAGTCCAACCCTAGGAGGGTCTACCCCAAAATCGACTACGGGAGGTGCGTGTTCTGCTATAGGTGCGTGACGGTGTGCCCGTTCGACGCGTACGTCACCACGAACTTCTACGGGATGGCAGGGCCGAGGGAGAACACGAGCGAGCAGTTGAGCCTCGGCACTCTCGAAAGGGTGGTCTGAGTGTTTGTCCAGGAGTTCATAGCGGCCGTGGTCCCCCTCTACTTGGTCGCGACAGCGCTCTACCTTTACAGGGCCTTGAAGGGCCCTACGATACCGGACCACGTGCTCGGGGTAGACCTGCTCAGCTACAACCTCGCGGTGCTGTTCATAGTCCTGGGGATCTTTTTCAAGGAGCCAATACTGATAGTCACGGCAATACCACTGGCCCTCTGGATATACGCCCTCGACATCTACGTAGCGAAGTACCTGGAGAGGAGGGTGATGGGGGCTTGATAGAGGAGCTCCTGGTCTACACGGGGCTCGGCCTGATCGCCCTCGGCGCCTTCGCGCAGCTGGTCTCGGGGATAGGCGTGAACCGGTTTAGGAACTTCTACTTGAGGCTTCACGCCGCCACGATAGGCTCTATATGGGGGTGCGTTTACCCGATCGCCGGTGCTGGGCTCGTAGCGCTGGGTTACAAGGAGCTCGGGCCCTACTCGACCTTTATGGCTGGGGCTGCGTTCGTCACCTCATTCCTAGTCCTGATCCTGTCGCCGGCCGGCTCGCACGCTCTCGCCAGGGCCGCACATAAGACGAGGCAAGCCCTGGTGGAGCCCTGCGTTCACGACGCGCTAGACCCCTCCATGTGCGTCAGGGGTGGCGGCTCGTGAGTCTCGACCTCTTGATATACGCGGTCGGCGCGGTTGCGTCCCTGATGTCCGTGGTGGCGGTGTACCTCGCTCTAGTCGAGAGAGACCTCGTGAAGGCCGTGATATACAGTGCTATTCAGAGCGTGTTCTACTCCCTACTCTTCTACCTGTTCATGTCACCCGACATAGTCCTGGTCTACCTACCAGTGGCGGGCGGCGTCTTGCCCGCACTTCTACTGGTCTTGATAAGCAAGACGGAGAGGTTCGAGAGGGAATGAAGAGGGTCGTAAGCCTCGCCGTGCTCGTCACTATCGTCCTCGGGATGAGCCTCCTCCTAGCCCTCTCGGGGCAGTCCTTCTACCCATCCGAGAACCTCAGGTGGCTAGCAATAGTCTACCTGAACACCACCTACAACCCCTACCTGCCGGACTTCACTGTCCGGAGCCCCGAGTCGGTCACAGCGATCGTGTGGGACTACAGAGGGCTGGACACGCTCTACGAGACGACCGTCTTCTACCTAGCGATAATAGCGGGCCTAGCCCTCGGCAGGGGTGTCAAGAGGCTGAACCAGAAGCCGACAGACGAGTCGGGCCTATCTCCAATAGTGAAGACCGTTACGAAGATAACGGGCCCCATGATACTCGCCGTAGCGGCGTCGATAGGGCTGCACGGGCACCTGACCCCGGGAGGAGGCTTCCAGGGCGGTGCCACCGCGGCCGTCGTCCCCGTGGTCTTCATCGTCGTGTTCTCGTCCTTCTACCTGCTGTGGAAAGGCGTCTCGTCGCAGAGAATGCTGACTCTGAGGAGTGCCGGGTTGATAGGGATCGGTCTCACCTCGATATCGCTGTTCCTGGCGGGGCTCCTCCTCGGGCTCCCGTCCTACGTCTTCCAGAACATAGCCAAGGCGGGTTCGCCGCTCTCAATGCCCTACGACGTTCACGGGGCTCTGTTGAGCGGTACTCTGTGGTGGTTCAACCTGTTCGAGTTCCTCGCGGTCTCCTCCGGTTTCACGCTCGCCTTCATAATACTCATGACCCCGGAGGCTGAGGAGAAGTGGTAGGGTTCCTAGCAGAGTACATGTTCACTGTAATCTACCTGTCGCTCTTCGTGAACCTAGGGCTATCGCTCTTCGGCCTGTTCTACAAGCCGCACTACGTTAAGAAGCTGATAATGCTGGGTGTTCTCGGGGACACCTTGAACATGTTCGCGATTTTCCTCGGCTACAGGGCGTGGCCTAGCCCCACAACCCCTAGCAGGCCGCCGATCCTCCTCACCTACCCCTTCGAGAACGCGAGCGTGTTGGTGGAGTTTACTTCTAGAGCTGTAGACCCTCTACCCCAGGCACTCGTTTTAACAGCCGTCGTCATAGGCTTGGCGGTAATGGTCTTCCTGATCTTCCTGGGGGACAACTTGTTCAAGCACTACGGAACACTCGACATGAGGGAGATCAGGAGGTTGAGAGGGTGAGGGCGGCCAGGGCTATACCCGTCGCGTTGCTCGCATTCGTCACTTACATCGTGTTCTCCGGTAGCACTAGTGGCTACGACCTGGTAACGGGGCTCTTGGTATCCGTGGTCGTAGGGGCGCTATTCGCCAATGTAACGATCGAGAGGCCGAGCAAGCTCCTTTCACCCAAGAGGTGGTACTGGGCTTTGAGGTACGCTCTCAGGTACTTCATAGTCGACGAGACTAAGTGCCACATCGACGTCGCAAAGCGTATACTGAGCCCGCGAATGCCCGTCAACCCCGGTATAGTGGTGGTGCCGTTCGACGTCGAGTCGGACTACGCCATGACCGCTATAGCGAACTCGATAACGAACACACCCGGTACCGTTGTGGTTGAAGTAGACAAGAAGAACAAGGTCTTCTACGTCCACTGGATAGACGTCGCGTCGATAGAGCCTAGGGAGGCGAAGAAGGGTATCTCCGAGACCTTCGAGTACTACTCGAAGAAAGTCTTCGACTAGGTGGGAGTATGCTGAGAGAGCTGGCTTTCAACCTTCTGGGCGTCTTCCTACCAGTGACAGCGATCGTGGCGTTCGCCACCCCGCTGTTAGGGAAGGCGCGGAGGCGTGCCCCCTGGGCTCTGGCAATGTTCGCGGCCCTCTTCGTCGCGGTCACAACGACGGTCGTCTACGCCGCGGTCGCGGTGGGCGGTAGACCGCTAGTCTACCCGTTTGGCGGGTGGCCTCCACCGATAGGCATAATGTACGAGGTCGACGCCTTCAACGGGGTTCTAGGCCTGTTGACCGGCTGGGTGATCTTGGCGATAACCGCTTACTCCAAGTGGTATGAGAAGGAGATGGACGAGCCGGTCTGGTACTACACTCTCTTAGTAGGCCTCATGGTGGGCCTGCTCGGCTGCCTCTACACAGGCGACGCCTTCAACTTGTTCGTGATGATAGAGGTCTTGAGCATCTCCGCCTACGGGCTGGTGGCGTACCACAAGCAGAGGCCCGAGGCTGTTGAGGCAGCGAGCAAGTACGCTCTAATAGGAGCGGTGGCCACCAACATGTACTTCCTGGCACTCGTGGTAATATACGGGAACTACTCAACCCTCAACATGGCCGACCTCGCCCTGGTCGGTAGGGCCTACGCGGCATCGCCTCTGCCGGCACTCCTAGCGGTCTCCTTCTCCCTGTGGGTCTTCACTTACAAGGCGGCCGTCTTCCCCAACCACTTCTGGCTCCCCGACGCGCACCCGGAGGCCCCCACACCGGTTTCTGCGGCCTTGTCGGGCCTCGTCGTCAACATCGGCGTCTACGCTGTGGCCAGGTTCTTGTACACCATATTCGGCTACAACAACGCGCTCGGGCTGTATCGTGGCGCAGTGTTGCTGGCTCTACTCTTACTCGGGTGCGCCAGCGCCTTACTCGGCGCTTTCATGATGCTCGTCCAGAGAGATATCAAGAGGCTACTGGCCTACAGCACGATCAGCCACATAGGCCTGGCTCTAATGGCCGGCTCGCTGGGTTTCGCGGCGGCGGGTGGAGCCCTAGTCCTGGCGCTAACAGCGATGGTGGCCCACTTGGTCTCCCACAGCATCAGTAAAGCAACGTTGTTCATGGCCAGTGGAGTGTTCATACACGAGGCGGGGTCGAGAGACCTCGACGCGATGAGAGGGCTGGGGCGTGTGAGGCCCCTCTCCGCAATCGCCATGACCCTCTCCTTCTTGAACTTGGCCGGGTTCATACCGTTCGTTGGCTTCTTCTCTAAGCTCTTGATGTACCAGGCCTTCCTAGACGCGGGGCTGCCAGTCCTCGCCTTCGTTGTGATACTCGTGTCGGCGGTGAGCTTACTCGGCTACATGAAGCCGATATACTCGATAGCGTTTTCCTTCAAGAAGGGCGCGCCTGTCACAAGCCCGAGGGTGGAGCTAGTGGATGTTCTCCTAGTCGCGATGTCAGCCAGCCTCCTGGTGCTCGGGCTCGTCCTCGGGCTAAGCCCGGGTGTTTTCTCCCAGCCTGCTCTGAGCCTCACGCAACAGGGCGTGGAAGACTACATCAGGGCTTACCTAGAGACCAGGAAGTCGCTTGGTGGTCCGTATGGGTAGGGTGCTAGAGCTCGACGTCTACCAAGCAGTTGTCCTGACAACGGGGCTCATGGTACTCGTGTTCGCTACACTCTACGGTCTCTACTTGCTGGTGCGCAACAAGAACGTTAGGTACACGGAAGTCTACTTGTCCGCGGAGGGCGAGGACGTGGTGTCAAACCCGACGCCTGGCGTAGGGGGGCTGTACTGGGCCTTCATAAGGCAGTACGCGAGGAGGGTCTACAGACTACTACTAGACAGGGTCCAGACGGGTAGCCTAGCGGACTGGTTCTACTTCATCTCGTCGTGGCTCGGCGTGCTCGTACTGCTATCGATCATCTTAAGCTTGCTGTACCTGGTGGCGAGGTGGTAGGATGGACTACGCGATGCTGGCGTTCGCGGCGCTCGTCTACCCCGGCCTGCTATTCCTGTTCGTGTTCTCGCTGCTCGTAGAATACGCTTTAAGGAAGGTCGTCGCCCGGATGCAGCGGAGGATGGGCCCGTCCTACACGGGTCCGGCCGGCGTGCTCCAGCCGTTCGCAGACTTCTTTAAGCTGATCAGGGACAAGGAGGTTGCGGCCAACAGGTATTCGATGCCGAGACTAGCCGAGTCCTTGCTGGCACTCGGGATATCGTCCCTAGTAGTGGCGGTCCTGTTCCTACCGCTCAACCCCTACACTGTGTCGGCGCCCTTCGACTTCTTCATATACATGTACCTCTGTTGCGTGGTGTCACCGCTCTTACTGGTCTTTGCCAGCCTCTCGATGCCCGGCCCCTACACCGTGGTGGGGGTCTCTAGAATTCTGAGCTTCATCACTGTCTGCGAGCCGGCCTACTTCACCTCGCTCCTAATACCCGTGGTGCTATCGAGCGGAGTAGAGCCCGCCTACAGCATCTACGCCACCTCTAGGTCGGTCTACGTGTACTGGGCTAACCCGTTTACAGCCCCCCTAATGGCCTTGTCCCTCGTCTCGTCCCTCGTAACACTGCAGGCAA
>JAGDWK010000062.1:3603-7025 GCA_023256015.1 Thermogladius sp. | reverse complement strand
GGCAGCTCCTGGACAGCTACCCTCAGTTGTTCACACGGGACTTCGAGTCCAATAAACAAGTCGTGTCGAAGCTCATCTCGACAAGGTCTAAAAAGCTGAGAAACAAGATCGCAGGCTACATAACTCACCTCGTGGCTATAAGGAGTAGAGAGAAGAGGGTTGAGACCGTCGAAGAGCCTGTCTCGTGAAGCAGGCTAGAGTCCTCGGTGCTACCTGCCTAGCCTAGGTTGTGTTAATGGTACTCGAAGTTTACTCCCCGAAGCCTGGTCTCCTGTCAATTAGGTATTTCGGTAAAGAGTTCGAAGCGCGGATCTACCAATGCTGGAAGAAAAACGAGGACATAGACGCGGAGCTTCAAGACTTAGGTCTAGCACCAGACCTACCTGTGGCCCTGATCCCCTCTAAACTAGTCGGGAACGACGTTCAGCTAGTTCAAGGGCTAGCTCACTACTACATGAACAAAAACCTGCTCACACGCATAAGGCACAAGGGTTTACTACTCGCTACGCTAGTTACAGGCTTTAAGCAGTTGAAGGACCTACTGGAGAACCTTAGAGTCTCCTACTCGCAGTCAGAGCGTTATTTCGTAGTTGCGGCTACAGGTGGTTTCCCCAGGCCCTCAAACTGCTCGGAATACGAGATTCGTAAGACCGACATCGCAAAGGACATCACGAACATTGTAAAAAACGTTGCTGTTTTACTAGACCTCTTGTAGGCTCACCACTCCTCTTCCCACTCTTCCTCTTCCCACTCCTCTTCTTCTTCCTCCCACTCCTCCCACTCTTCCTCAAGCCACAACATGTCTTCCACCTTACGTCTTAGAAGTATTTGTGGAGTAAGGATATTTAAGTAAAACGGTTCGGCGGGAGAGTCGTAAAATGAGGGCGTGTTGTATCTACACTGGCTCGACGGGGGCGACCGCTACTGCCGGTGATAGCATTTAATAAGGTTCCTTAAGTAAGTGATAGAAGACTAACTAACGTAAGGTGTGAGGGTTGGTCAAGTTTTGTCCTAGATGTGGCGCAGCAATGATGCCTATTAAGAAGAGGGAGGGTAAAGAGGAGTACTACGTTTTGAAGTGCCCTAGGTGCGGTTACGAAGAGAGGGCTTCGCAGAAAGACCTCGAGAAGTACGGTATCAAGTACGTCGTGGACTCCAGTAAGAGGACGATAACAGCTAAGGCTACCGAGGCTAAGGCTACGGCTCTGACGCCCGATGAGAGGGAGATGTTGCAGGAGTACTACGAGGTTTTGCTCGAGAGCATGAGGGAGGAGGAAGTCGAGGAAGAGGAGTCAGACTAGCACGACTCTTCACTTATCCGAGCCGTCACCACTCATCATATTAAACCCGTCTTCCTTACTATCAGACTTGGATCATGCTTAACTCGCTAATAAGCGATTAAGGTGAGAGCCGTTGGTCAGAGTCGCGATAGTAGACAGGGCCTTCTGCAAGCCCGACAAGTGTACGCTGGAGTGTATAAGGTTTTGCCCGGTTAACAGGGGCAAGAAAGTAAAGGCCATAGAGCTGAGCCAGGACGGTAAACACGTTGTAATAAACGAGGTAACGTGTATAGGGTGCGGTATATGTGTGAGGAAGTGCCCGTTTAACGCTCTCTCCATTGTGAACCTACCCGACGAGCTGGAAAAGTTTACTGTACACAGGTACGGCGAGAACATGTTCAAGTTGTACGGGCTGCCACCACTAACACTCGGCGGGATACTCGGGGTTATTGGGAGGAACGGTAGCGGTAAGACGACGAGCGTTAAGATACTGTCCGGCCAGGTGAAGCCTAACCTGGGGAACTACTCCAACCCCCCAGACTGGAGCGAGATACTGAGGGCGTTTCGAGGTACTGAAATAAACGCCTATCTCCAGAAACTCGCCAACGGCAATCTTAGAGCTGCCGTTAAACCGCAGTACATAGAGGCGGCGAGAAGGGTGCTGAAGGGGAGTGTCAGGGAACTCCTAGAGAAGGCCGACGAAAGGGGATTGTTCAGAGAGCTCGCCGATAAGATGGGGCTCTCGGGAGTCATGGACAGGAACGTTAGAGACCTCAGCGGCGGCGAGCTACAAAAGTTCCTTATTTCGGCTGTCCTTGTCAAGAACGCCGACGCGTACTTCTTCGACGAGCCCTTCTCGTACTTGGACGTCAGGGAGAGGGTCAGAGTGGCATCGGCTATAAGGGAGTTCCTAAACCCGTCGAAGGTCTACGTCATGGTGGTCGAACACGACCTCATGATACTCGACTACGTGAGCGACTACGTGGCGGTCTTGTACGGTGAGCCCGGGGTGTACGGTATAGTGAGCAAGCCGTACGGCGTTAGGAACGGTATTAACTTCTACCTGGAGGGCTACTTGCCAGCGGAGAACGTCAGGATCAGGAAGGAGCAGATCAGGTTCAGGGTAGTAGTAGCCGACAGGGGTAAGCTGCCCGAGGAGTATCCTATACTCAAGTGGAGTAACCTCTACAAGGTCTACCCGAGCAGCGGCTTCAGACTCAGCGTTGAGGAGGGCGAGGTGCACCCCGGAGAAGTACTAGGGGTACTCGGCCCGAACGGGATAGGCAAGTCCACTTTCATAAACATGCTCGCGGACGTGGTTAAGCCGGACGAGGGGGAGATCCTCGTAGGCACCGATAAGATCAGCTACAAGCCCCAGGAAGTCTCCCCCTCTATCTTCCGCTTCGAGACCGTCAAGGAGAACCTGGCAGACGCTAGTAAGGACGCTGTAGACCCCACTAGCTGGCTCTACGACGAGTTGACAAGGAGGTTGGGCTTGAACAAGATGCTAGACAGGAAGGTGACAGAGCTGAGTGGGGGAGAGCTACAAAAACTGGCCGTGGCCGTGACGCTGGCCAGAGAAGCCGACGTCTACCTGCTAGACGAGCCGTCCGCGTACTTAGACGTCGAGGAGAGGGTCAGTGTTGCTAGGCTGATAAGGAGGGTGGTCGAGGAGAAGAGGAAGGCCGCTATAGTGGTCGAACACGACCTCCTGTTCCAGAACTACGTGAGCGACAAGATTATGGTCTTCACGGGTAAGCCTAGCGTTGAAGGCGTCGCGTTAAGGCCGTCTGATATCAGGACTGGCTTCAACAACCTCCTTAAGCAACTTGATGTAACTGTTAGAAGAGACCCGGAGACGGGTAGGCCCAGGATAAACAAGCCGGGTTCGTACCTCGACAGGGAGCAGAAAACCAGAGGCGAGTACTACCTGCCAGACTAATTTAAACAAGTGTTTAAATAACGAGGTGTGGCAAAGAGAGATTACTTTTATTACCCACCTGACGCACTCAATTAAACAAGGTGGTACCATGGCAGATAAGATTACACTATCTGTTATAAAGGCGGACGTTGGTAGCATATCAGGTCACTACATGCCGCACCCCGACCAGCTCGCGGCTGCGACCAAAGTCCTGTCGGAGG
>JAGDWK010000062.1:0-3503 GCA_023256015.1 Thermogladius sp. | reverse complement strand
CACTACATGCCGCACCCCGACCAGCTCGCGGCTGCGACCAAAGTCCTGTCGGAGGCCAAGCAGAAGGGGCTGCTAATAGACTTCTACGTCACCCACGTTGGAGACGACATACAGCTAATTATGACTCACACCAAGGGACCAGACCACCCGGACATACACGGGCTCGCCTGGGACGCGTTCCAGGCCGCTACCAAGGTGGCCAAGGAGCTCAAACTCTACGCCGCGGGCCAGGACCTGCTGAGCGACGCCTTCAGCGGCAACGTTAGAGGGCTTGGGCCGGGTGTTGCCGAGCTCGAGATGGAGGAGAGGAAAGCCGAGCCGGTCATCACTTTCCACGCCGACAAGACGGAGCCCGGCGCCTTCAACCTACCCATGTACAGGATCTTCGCCGACCCCTTCAACACCGCCGGGCTTGTCATCGACCCCAGGATGCATGCCGGTTTCGTCTTCGAGGTGTTCGACGTATACGAGGGCAAGAGCGTCCTGTTAAAGACGCCCGAGGAGTCCTACGACCTGCTCGCGCTGATAGGCACCCCCGGCAGGTACATTGTTAGGAGGGTCTATAGGAAAGAAGACAACCTACTCGCTGCCGTAGTAAGTGTCGAGAGGCTGAACCTGGTAGCGGGCCAGTACGTTGGCAAGGACGACCCCGTGGCGATCGTTAGAGCGCAATCCGGGCTACCGGCCGCGGGCGAGATACTCGAGGCGTTCGCGTTCCCTCACCTGGTCGCTGGCTGGATGAGGGGCAGCCACCACGGTCCCCTAGTACCGGTTTCCATGAGGTACGCCAGGGTGACGAGGTTCGACGGGCCGCCCAGGGTACTAGCGCTCGGTTGGAACATCAGCAAAGGCAGGTTGATAGGCCCGGCCGACCTGTTCGACGACGTGGCGTTCGACGAGACTAGGAGGCTGGCTATACAGATAGCCGAGTACATGCGTAGGCACGGGCCCTTCATGCCGCACAGGCTCGGACCAGAGGAGATGGAGTACACTACTCTACCAGAGGTGCTTGAGAAGCTCAAGAACAGGTTCGTCAAGACCGAGGAAGTTAAGGTCGTGAAGAGACACAGCGAGATGTTAAGCGGGGAACACGACTAATTTTTTACTCCTCTAGGCATTGATCACTCCACCTAGGGGTGGGGGCGTCTGAAGCCTATTATAGTCGTAAACTACAAGGCCTACTACCCCCAGAGCTTCGGTGAGCATGCTTTAAGGATTGCTCGGGACGCGGTTAGAGTGGTGAAAGAACTAGGCGGTGGAGTCGAGATCGTTCTGGCCCCGCCCTACACTGAGATAAGGAGGGTCGTCGAGGAGGTAACAGGGTCTGGTGTAAGGGTCTTCGCACAACACGCCGACCCCGTGGAGCCTGGAGCTGTTACGGGTTTCATGCCGCTCGAGGGTCTCAAAGAGGCGGGTGTGAGCGGAGTCATACTGAACCACAGCGAGCACAGGCTCAAACTTGCGGACATCAACTCACTGGTCAAGAGGGCCGCTAAGCTCGGGTTGGAGACGCTTGTCTGCGCCGACGAGCCCGAGACGGGCGCTGCCGTGGCCGCTCTCGAACCCAACTACGTCGCTGTCGAGCCACCTGAGCTTATAGGCACGGGTATTAGCGTGAGTAAGGCTAAACCAGAAGTCATTATCAGGAGTGTTGAGCTCATCAGGAGAGTCAATAGTAGAGTAGTGATCTTGACGGGCGCCGGCATAACGGACGGGCAAGACGTGTACTCGGCTATAAGGTACGGGACGAGCGGCGTTCTAGTCGCGTCGGCGATCGTGAAGGCGAAAGACCCCTACTCGGTTATAAGGGACATGGCTGTAAGCGCTCTTAAAGCCGTCACCGGCCAGTAGTGAAACCTATAAAATCCGCGTGAGAATTTATTAATTCCGGTGCGGAGCCGCCGTAGCTCAGCCGGGTAGAGCGCCGGCCTCGTATGGCTACGGTGTAGCCGAGGTCGGGAGAGCCGGTGGACGCGGGTTCAAATCCCGCCGGCGGCTTAAAACAGTATCCTTTTGATTAGGATCTCGTGCATGTCCTCGCCTGGCCTAGCGAAAGACTCCGCCACGACGTCCCCGATCGAGAGCTCTCCTCTACTCCTGGCGAGCTTCTCCAGCAACCCAATCCCCTCTTCATAACCGACATCGCCCTGAACAGTCTTGCTCATGTCGTACACTTTGAGACCGTAGAATAGCGCTAGTCTCTCGGCCAGTCTTCTGTCAGGCGTGCCGACTATCACGGGGACTTGGGGCCTCATCCTGGCTATCAGCGGAGGTACAGACCCGGTTTTGGAGAAGACGAGCACTTTACCCTCCACGCTCTCAGCTAAAGACAGCAGGCCGAGGACGTACTTGTCCTTGAGAGACCTCTTGCCCAGCGAATCCCTGATGCTCTTGGCCTGCTCTACTTTGGTGTCGGCCTCTGCCGACTCGATTATCTTCTTCAACCACCTAACAGTCTCGAGAGGGTACTTCCCGACAGCCGTCTCGTTCGTCAACATAAGGGCGTCGACCATGTCTTGGACAGCGCTATAGACGTCTACTACCTCGCTCCTACTCGGCCTAGGTTGCTCTACCATCGACTCGAGGATCTGGGTCGCTACTATGACGGGCCTCCCGTAGCTGACGGAGGCGATGATCACCTCCTTCTGTATAGTGGGGAGCTTCTCTAGGTCGAAGTGTAGGCCGAGGTCTCCTCTCGCGATGAGTACCATGTCGCTCGACCTGACGATCTCGGCTAGGTTCCTATACGCTGTGGGGGTCTCTATTTTCGCTATTATCCCCGTAGAGCCCTTCATACCCTCGATGAGGTTCCTCACGACATTGATGTCGTGCCCGCTCCTAACATAGCTAACCCCTATGAACGTGAACTCGCGGTCCACAGCATACTTGACCAACGAGACGTCTTCGCTGGACAGGAGAGGCACGTTGGGCTCCTTGCCCCTCGCAACTATCTTCTTGCCCGACCCTATAACGCCGTCGTAGAGAGCTCTCGCCTGGAAATAGTCGTCTCCTACCTCGACAACTCGTAGGATGCACTCGCCGTCTCCAACCAGTATCGTGTCGCCCACCTCTACGGTCTCGAAGAGGCTCTTAGACCTTACCGGGACTTCTTTCTCCCCGGCTCTCTCCCCGAAGACAAACCTCAAAACCTGGTCTCGCTCTACTTTGAGAACCCCCTGGTCTAAGACGCCTATCCTGATCTGTGGGCCTCTCAGATCCCCTATAAGCGAGGTCGGCTGATCGAGCTCGCTAGCCGCCTCCCTGACTAGTTTGACAAATAAATCCCACTCGCTCGTGTCGCCGTGGCTGAAGTTAATTCTGAACCCGGACACGCCCTCTTTAATCAGCCTTTTTATGATGTCGTAGGACTTAGTAGCCGGGCCAAGAGTCACAACGATCTTCGTTTTCAAACCCGCCACACGTAGGAATCTTATTTAAGTAACCCCCTTATACATTAAATACCTAGTGTTTGTCGCGCTGAAACGTGGTAGCATGGGGAGGTT
>JAGDWK010000054.1:33571-35205 GCA_023256015.1 Thermogladius sp. | reverse complement strand
GTCAACAACGTTGCCTTCAGGGTAAGGGCGACGTCTGCTGGAGAGGCGCCCGTCTCTATTCTGCTACTCAGCGACAGTAGCGTAGTGTCCTCGTACACGAGGAGCCTGTATGTCGCGCAGAGGCTCCCGCATAACCCGCGTTAGTTTTTTAAACAGTGCTTACAAATTAACTATCACGCCCCGGGTAGGTAGTGGTGAGTAGAGTCTCGATAACGCACTGGGATATCGACGGCCTCGCGTCGGCGGCCTTCATTTACTTCAAGGTCAGGCCGGTGCAGCAGATACTGGCATCGGTGACCTCGCTCCCCAACTACCTCCTAGAAGTCCTGCGCCAGACCCCGCCGGTTAGAGAGGTCTGGATAGCGGACTTGAACCCCCAGGCGTCTAGCCTGAGGGCCCTAATCGCGTTCCTCGAGGAGGCCAAGAGGAGGAAGATCAGGGTCTACTGGCTAGACCACCACGAGTGGGACCCGAGCGTGTACAGAGAGCTAGTGGGCTTCGACGACGTGCTGACTTACGTGGTAGACCCGAACTACACCGCGGCCGACCTCGTCGCCAGCAAACTCGGGTTGAAAGGCGACAAGTTCGTCGAGGAGCTCGTTAAGCTCTCCTACGACGACGACTTCTTCCTCAACAAGTACGAGCTTACAGTGAGGTGGAGGAGGGTGCTGAGGTGGTACGGCTGGGAGGTGAGGTACAAGGCGTTGGAGTCCTTCAAGAGGAGGGATTTGGCCCCTGCGTGGATGATCGAGCTGTACAACAGAGAGGTCTCGGTTGTCTACGAAAACCTGATAAGGGAGGCGATCGCCAGGATGGACATCGTCGAGAGAGACGGGTTCAGGATAATGATATTCCCCGACGTAGACCCGCGGATCCACCCGGGCGAGATCGTCGACGTGTCGGAGAAGAACGGCCTGATAGCCCACCTATACATCGTCAGGTACCCGCGCGGCGTCAGCCTGAGGAGCGACTACATAGACGTCTCGTCGATCGCCAGAGACCTGGGCGGCGGCGGTCACGCGAGAGCGGCTGGTATACCGGGCGAGGTCAGCCTGAGGGCAGTACTAGACAAGGTCTTCGAGAAAATAGACCAGTCGAAGTACGCCCCTTTAACTAACAGACAGGTCGCATAGCAGCCCTCCTTCCTTGACGTGCTCAATTAAAAACAACGTTATATTATGTAAGTGTTAAAATCCTACATAGGAGTAAAGGGATCTCGTTTGGCTCTAAACGTCAGCATACGGCAAGAGGACGTCGACTGCGTCAAGAGGCTCATGTCCAAGCCGTGCGAGATACTGAAGATGATACCCGTTATCACCGACTGCGCCGTGTCGGGGGACACGGTGAGGCTCGCCCTCGGCGACGAGCTCTTTAAGGCCGTAGCGGTCTACACCGTTCTAGAGAAGACCGAGACCAAGATAGCCCTCTCCCTCGACTACCTGGAGGAGGGGGAGCCGAGGGCGAGGTTGACCGAGCTCTGGCTGACACTCGAGGGCAACAACCTCATCATAGACTACAAGCTCGAGGCCGGGTTTAGGGTGAGGGGCCAGGCCCAGAGAAGCCTCGAGACGAACCTGTTAGCGCTGCGGGGAGTAATCCCGGTCGTCTGCTCGAGGCTCGGACAGCCGCTGGAG
>JAGDWK010000054.1:6685-33561 GCA_023256015.1 Thermogladius sp. | reverse complement strand
GCAGCCTCCGAGTCCGGCAGGAGCGGAGGAGGCCAGGCAACCGCCTCCCCAGCCCGCTGCCGCGTTCAAGTACGACCTGTCCGACTCTAGGGTTAGGGCGAGGCTCATGAGGGGGTCGCGGTCGTTCAAGATTCTACCCGCGAGCACCAGAGTGGAGCAGGCGGTCTCGGGCGAGCTCGCTAAAGGGACGTGGCTCGTCGTGGAGACCTACGCCTCTGGTAAGAGGTACGTGGTAGTCGAGAACGGGGCTGTGCAGGGAGTCTACTGCGAGCAGGACTGTAGCGGCGAGCCTCTGACCGTCATAGCGTACGAAGTAGCCGGTCCCTGAGTGGGATTTGTTTATTTTCAAACCGATAACCCTTTCTCCACCCGTCCCACTAAGTTTATTAGGTTAACCAAACCTGACATTGCATTAGGGTGTTTACTTTGCTGCTGGTAGACAACGTGAGCGTCGAAGTGGGCGGTAAGCTGGTCGTCAGAGACGTCACGGTCGAGGTCGGGGACGGGGAGATAGTCGCCTTAATGGGGCCTAACGGCAGCGGCAAGACCAGTCTCGCCTACGCGGTTATGGGACACCCGGGCTACAGGGTCGTGAAGGGGAGGGTCGTCCTGAACGGGGAGGACATCACCAGCCTCCAGCCCTACGAGAGGGCCAGGAGGGGGTTGTTCCTCTTCTTCCAGAACCCCGTCGAGGTGAAAGGGGTCTCTCTAAGGGACTTGTTCAAAGCAATCAACACCTCGTGGCGCCAGGTAGAGGGGGTCGACTCGCTACTGGAGGAGACCGCTGCCAAGGTGGGCCTCAAGAGGGAGCTACTCGACAGGGGGCTGAACGAGGGGTTCTCGGGCGGGGAGAAGAAGAGGTCGGAGTTCCTCCAGGCCCTCCTGTTGAAACCCAAGTGCCTGTTGATGGACGAGCCGGACAGCGGGCTCGACTTGGAGGGGGTGAGGCTCCTCGCCGACTACATAAACAGCGTCGCGAGGGAGGGGGCTTGCGTCCTCCTGATAACCCACTACCCTTCGCTACTACAGCTAGTCAGGCCCTCCAGGGTCCTGGTGATGCGCAACGGTGCCGTCGTGGCCTCTGGGGGAGTCGAGCTAGTGGACAAGATAGCCAGGGAGGGCTACTCCTCCGTGGTGTCCCGTAATGGGCTTTGACATCCGGGGCTTCGAGCTAGAAGAGCTCACGGGCGTGGAGTACAGGAGCAGAGTTGAGATAACAGGCAGGGTCAGCAGGAGCCTGGTAGAGGAGATCAGCAGGTCCAAGAAAGAGCCAGAGTGGATGAGGAGGCTCAGGCTCAGGGCTCTAGAGTACTTCGAGGAGGCCCCTGCACCACAGTGGCTGCCGTACATCCAGAGAATAGACCTCGACGAGATAACGACGCTCTACACGAAGCCAGACGTCGAGGTGGCGAGCGACTGGAGCGACCTACCGGAGGAGGTGCGGAGGATCTACGAGAGGCTGGGCCTGCCCGAGGCGTACGCCAGGTACCTAGCCGGGCTCACGACTGTGCTCGACAGCGAAAGCGTCTTCGTGGGCGTGAAGGACTTCCTAAGGAGGCTGGGCGTCGTAATGGTGCCGATGGAGGAAGCCGTCCAGAAGTACCCCGACCTGGTGAAGAAGTACTTCTCGAGGGTCTTCCCCTACACGGACCACAAGTTTGCCGCACTACACTACGCGCTGTGGAGCGGCGGCGTCTTCGTCTACGTGCCGAGGGGGGTGAGAGTCCCCTACCCGGTCGAGGCCTTCTTCTTCCTGGGTAGGGAGATGGAGGGGCAGTTCGAGCACTCGCTCATAGTAGCGGACGAGGGCAGCGAGCTGGTCTTCATTGAGGGATGCAGCGCGCCCAGGCTTAGGAGGGAGAGCTTCCACGACGGCATGGTCGAGATATACGCCCACCCCTCATCCAGGGTCTCCTTCGTCACGGTTCAGAACTGGAGCAGGAACGTCATAAACTTCAACAACAAGAGGGCCGTCGCGGAGGAGGGCGCCTTCGTGGAGTGGGTGGAGGGGAGCATAGGCAGCAAGATCACGGTGACCTACCCCTCCACCGTCCTCAGGGGCGAGGGGGCCAAGACCGTCTCGACCCTCCTCAGCATCAGCAACGGTGGCTACATAAAGGACACGGGCTCTAAGGTCATACACGCCGCTCCGAGGACCTCTAGCAGGGTGTTGTCGAAGAGTATCGTAGCAAACGGCGGCCTCAGCGTCTACAGGGGGCTCACGCAGGTCAACAAGGGGGCTGTTGGCTCGTTCAGCCACGTCGAGTGCGAGAGCCTGATACTCGACGAGAAGAGCGGGTCCTACACCTACCCGATCGTCCACCTGCTCGAGAGAGACGCCGACGTAGGCCACGAGGCCTCAACTCTCAGGCTGAGCGAGGACCAGGTGTTCTACTTGATGTCAAGGGGGTTGAAGAGGAACGAGGTCATCTCGCTGGTAGTAAACGGCTTTGTTAGAGACGTGCTGAGGAAGCTGCCCTTCGAATTCGCCAGCATGTTGAAGAGAGTGGTAGAGCTGGAGTTCGAGGAGTACGGTGGTGTCGGTTGAAGAGCCTGCTCCAGGTCGTAGGAGACTCCCCGACAATAAAGCACTACATCAACCCCTACGAGTACGCGAGGCTGGTCGAGGAGGCCTCTAGAGCGGGCAGTATCGGCGAGCCCGTTGTCCGCGTCGAGGGCGCTAGGGTCGCGCAGTCTCCAACACGAGACGAGTACGCGGGCGACTGTAGTAGCGTCTACTGTCTACTCCACAAGAGGTACGAGTCGGCCCGGTACGATATAGAGGTCGGCGGCGCGCCGGGCAAGGCTGTAGTAGAGGTAAACTCCGGCAGCCTGTTCTCTGCGGTAGGCCTCAACCTGGTGGTTAGTAGTAGCGGGCTGTACGTGCTGGAGTTGAACCTCAACTCGAAGGGGTCTCTCAGCTTGTCTCTGACCGTGGACGCTGAGCCCGGGTCTAGACTCCTGCTGAGAGTTAAGGCTGGCGAGGGGCTGGCGAGCTACCTCCGGTTGGCCTCGGGGCTAGGCTGTTGCGCGAGCGAGAGGGCCGTGTTAGTCGAGTCTTCCCGCGTCCTCAGAGTCGAGGAGCTCGTCTCGGTAGACTCGGCGTCGCTCAACGAGAAGGCGGTCGTCCTGGCGCTAGGGAGGAGCGTCGTAGACGTCGACGTGCTCGGGCGCGCGAGGGGCGTTGGCCCGGCTCTCCACGTGAGGCAGTTGCTCGTAAGCCTAGGCGAGTCCACGGCTGCGGCCAGGGGCACTCTTGTAGCCGAAGAGGGGTCTAAGGAGGGCTCGCTCGTCTACGGCATTGAAGCCCTCCAACTAGGGGGCTTAGCCTTCATGCAGCCGAGGCTAGAGGTCAGGACGAACAACGTCGCGGAGGCCAGGCACTACGCCAGGAACGTAAAGCTGGGCACCGAGCAGCTCTTCTACCTGGCCTCTCGCGGGCTCGACCCGCGTGAGGCCAGTATGCTGTTCGTGAGAGGGCTAGTAAAGGAGGGGCTGAGCGACGCGGCGCTCTCGAACACGCTGGTGGAGGAAGTGTTGAGACGCGTTGCCCCACACCTCGAGGCTTAATTGAGCTGACTATTTAAAAGCCTTCCGCCCGTATTATTACATGGTTTGCTCAGTCGAAAAATATGCTAGTGTTGTCCAGATGATGTCCGCTCAGATAGAGGTAGGCAGGTGCCCGCCCAGCTTCGTGGACTACTTGCTACTAGAGCCCTGCTCGTTCCTCGGGGTACTACCCGTGGTGTCATCCTGCGAGATATCTGGTGACAGCGTAAGCGTGAGGTTCTCCAAGCCGGGTGACCACGTGTGCGAGTACAAGCTCTGGCAGGAGCCCCGCGGCTGGAAGATAGAGCTGAGAAAGGGCCCCGAGCCGAGGGCGAGCGCCTACCTGGAGTGGCTGAGGCTCTACTACCTCGGAGGAGCCTTCTTCAAGCTGGAGTACGAGGTCGCCGGGGGCTTCTTCGCCAAGAGGGAGCTGGCCAAGGTCTACTCAGCCCTGTTCTCCAACTACACCGCCCTCGCCGAGGGGAGGTGCCTAAAGGTCGACATCGCCGAGAGGCTCAGACCCCCTAGAGCCCCACGAGTGGAAGTAGAGGAGAAGCCTTTCTGGGAGTCGCTACCAGTGGACATCAAGGTAGACTTGTCACTCGCACTAGTTAGGGCCCAGTACCTGAGGGAGGTAGAGCTGGTTCACGCCTCGGACGGGCTGCCCAAAGCCAACTACCTGGCCAGCAAGGTGAGGTCGGGCGAGTGGATGATAGTGGTGGTCTACCCCAACGGGAGGGAGTACTTACTCCTGTCCAACGGGGTTGTAGTGGGGCGCTACTTGGAGGGGGCCAAGGGCACAGTAGTCCAGTCGGTCTTCTACAAGCTGAGGACGCCGAAGTAGCTCTAGTTGAGTGAAAAAAGCAAGGTTATTATTCTACGGGGCCTAGACTTAATATCCGAGGGCTACCAGTTTGTCCCTCGAGGACCCGTATTCTATACTCGAGAAGTACCTGTCGGCAGAGTCCTACTTCGTCGTGGGCAGGGAGTTCACGAGGGTCGACGCGCTCGAGAAAGCCCTGGGAAGAGCCCTGTTCACAGAGGACTACTTCGTGAAGTACGTGTACGGCAACGCGCTGTTCGTGAAGCAGGTGTTGAGCCCTCACCCACACGCGAGGATCAAGGGCTTCCACCTGAAGGAGGCGCTCGGCGTCAGCGGGGTCAGGGCTGTAGTCACGCACAGGGACATACCGGGCGTCAACCAGGTCGGCTACGCACTGCCCGACCAGCCCCTGCTAGCGGAGGGTAAGGTCAGGTACGCCGGCGAGGTCGTGGCACTCGTCGCGGCAGAGTCGTGGGAGAGAGCGGTTGAGGCGTCGCAGCTCGTTAAAGTCGACTACGAGCCTCTGCCCTACGTCCTCGACCCGCTGGAGGCCATGTCGAGGAGCGACGTGCTAGTACACGAGGAGGCCGGGTCGAACATCGCGTTCAGGACGAAGGTGAGGAAGGGCGACGTCGAGAAGGGGTTCAGCGAGGCAGACGTCGTCGTAGAGAACGAGTACAGGACCCACCACCAGGAGCACGCCTACCTGGAGACCGAGGCCGCACTAGCGGTACCGGACTCGGAGGGGAGGGTGACGGTAGTAGGCGCCGCGCAACACCCCCACCTCGCCAGGGACATAACGGCGAGAGTGCTGGGCCTGCCGGCTAGCAGGGTGAAGGTGGTAGTCCCATACCTGGGCGGCGGGTTCGGCGGGAAGGACGACGAGGGCCCCCTCACGGTCGCGAAGGCCGCTCTAGTGGCCTACCTCACGGGGAGGCCGGCCTTCATAGTCTACTCGAGGGAGGAGTCGATCAAGGTCCACCCGAAGAGGGAGGCCACCATAATACGGTACAAGAGCGGGGCGAACAGGGACGGTAAACTGACGGCGATCGACGTGACGATCATACACGACACCGGCGCCTACGCCAACAGGGCGCCGTTCATACTGTGGAGGGCCACGATGCACGCCTCGGGCCCCTACGAGGTGCCCAACGCGAGAGTGGACGGCTACGCTGTCTACACGAACAAGGTGTACCAGGGGTCGTTCAGGGGCTTCGGCAACCCCAGTGTCCAGTTCGCGGCCGAGAGGCAGATGGACCTGCTAGCCGAGAAGCTGGGGCTGGACCCGGTGGAGTTCAGGCTTAAGAACATCCTCAGGCCCGGCTCTAGGACTCTCACAAACCAGGTCCTAGACCACTCGGTCGGCGTGGGGGAGGCGCTGGAGAAGGTCTCCGCGAAGTCCGGGTGGTTCCAGAAGAGGAGGGAGTACAGCGAGTACAACAAGAAGGCCGGTAGGTGGAGGAGGGGTATAGGCGTCGGCGTCGCCTGGCACGGCATAAGCACCTCGAGGGGCGTCCCCGACTGGTCCAACGCCGTCGTGAAGGTGGAGAAGGACGGGTCTGTCACGGTCTACACGGGGATAGTCGAGATGGGCCAGGGCAGCCCGACCAGCTCGCACGTCCAGATAGTCTCCGAGATACTGGGCGTCCCGCCCGAGAACGTCAGGGTCGTCTTCGGCACCACCGAGGCCCCGGACACGGGGGCTACACACGCCTCGAGGGGGACTGGTATCGGCGGCATAGGGGTCGAGGTCGCGGCGGGGAAGATAAGGGAGAGGCTCGCCAGGCTCGCCGGCGACATTCTCGGGGTCGAGCCCGACAAGCTCGTGTTCAGAGACGGGAGGGTCTACCCGAGGGACAACCCGGAGAAGTACGTGAGGTGGGTGGACCTCGTGAGGGAGGCCTACGCCAAGGGCGTAGAGCTCTCCGCTACCGGCTACTTCTTCCTACCCAAGGGCAGGTTCGACGACACGGTTGGCCAGGGCTTCGCCTACCCGGCTTTCAGCTACATCGTGGTGGTGAGCGAGGTGGAGGTGGACACCGAGACGGGCGTAGTCAGGGTCTTGAGGGTGTGGCCGGCACTCGCCTCCGGTAGGATCATAAGCCCGGTCCAGGTCGAGGGGCAGGTCGAGGGGGCCGTCGTGCAGGGTATAGGCTACACCCTCTACGAGCAGCTCGTCTTCGACGAGAAGGGCTCTATACTAAACGCGGACTTCACGGACTACGTTATACCCACGGTTATGGAGGTGCCGGAGGTCGAGAAGCCGATATACGTGGAGGACGTCTACAAGTACGGCGCTATGGGTGCTAAGGGTGTGGGCGAGATGGCGCTGATACCGATCCCGGCGTCTATCGCCAACGCTGTCTCCCACGCGCTCGGCGTCAACGTGACCAGGCTTCCCATCACCCCGGAGTACGTCCTGGAGCTGACAGGCTCTCTAAAGAGGTGATAGGATGTTCTACAAGCTCCCCTCCTTCGAGTACTACAGGGCTAGGAGCGTCGAGGAGGCTGTAGAGCTAGCTAGCAAGCTGGGCGACTACAAGTACCTGGCTGGGGGTACAGACCTGCTAGTAGACCTGAAAATAGGGCGTTACAGGCCGAGGGCGGTCATCGACCTGGGCGGCTTGAGGGAGCTCAGGTACGTAGTCGACGAGGGCTCCAAGGTAAGGATCGGCGCCTTGACGACCCTGGAGGAGATTCTGAGGTCCGACGTGGTCAAGAAGAAGCTACCCCTACTCCACCAAGCAGTGTACAACATGGCTAGCTGGCAGATCAGGAGCGTCGCCACGATAGGCGGGAACATAGCTAACGCCTCGCCAGCCGCCGACACCGCCCCGCCTCTACTAGTCCACGGCGCCCTCGTGAAGCTGAGGGGGCCCCGCGGGTCGAGGTCTATTCCGCTAAGGGACTTCATTCTGGGCCCACGTAAAACAGCCCTGGAGGCCGGTGAGATGATCGCCGAGTTCGAGGTCCCGGTGGTGGAGGGGCTTAGCGAGTACTGGGCTTACAGGAAGTTCGGCCGGAGGAGCGCCTTCACGCTCTCTGTAGTAGGGCTGGCCCTTGGAGTCGAGGTCAGACCAGGGGGAGAGCTGAGGTTCAGGGTCGCATTGAACTCCGTGGCGCCGAGGCCCGTCAGGGCCGCGACCGTAGAGGAGTACCTGAACGAGAAGGGGTTGAGCGACGAGTCTATTGAAACCGCCTCAAGGCTTGTCCAGCAAGACATATCGCCGATCACGGACGTCAGGGCTACGGCAGAGTACAGGAGGCACCTCGCCTCCGCTCTACTCAGGGACGCCCTGAGGGAGGTCGCGGGGAGGCTCAGGAGGTGAGGCGCGTGAGGGTCTCCTTCAAGCTGAACAACCAGCCCGTCGAGGTGGACGCCGAGCCCAACGAGGTACTGCTCGACACACTAAGGCTCAGGCTGAAGGTCACGAGCGTGAAGAGGGGGTGCGAGAGGGGCGAGTGCGGCGCCTGCACCGTCCTGATCGACGGCGAGCCCGTGTACTCGTGCCTAGTCCTAACGCCGCAGGTCGAGGGCAGAGAGGTGGTGACGCTCGAGGGCCTCCAGGGGGACGAGCTAGCGGGGAGGATAGTCAAGGCCCTGGTAGAGGAGGGGGCTGTCCAGTGCGGCTTCTGCACACCGGGCTTCATCCTGACAGTGTACGCAGGGTTGAAGAAGGGGCTGATAAAGACATTGGAGGACGCCAAGAAGGCTATCGAGGGTAACCTGTGCAGGTGTACCGGCTACGTTAAGATCCTCAGGGCTGTCTCAAGGCTAATCAAGTGAATCAACGCGATTAAACTGTGTTCCCACTAAAGTTTTTATTTCACCATACTACACATATATGTATAAGGAGTGGGTCGGTTCTATGGCTAGTAAACCCTCTCGAACCCCCTTAATAATCGCTATAGTGGTGATCGTAGCGATAGTTGCGGCTGCGCTGGGCTACTACATTTACACCTCGAAGCCCGCTGCGACACCCTCCCCGTCTCCAACCCCTACCAAGGTTAAGATTGAGAAGGTCGTCATCGGCGTCGTCCAGCCCTTGACGGGCCCTTACGCTATATTCGGTAGAGAGGCGGTCGACGCCGCCAGGCTTGTCGTGGACATAATCAACAACGAGCTCGGCGGGGTCAGGTCGCTCGGGGGCGCGAAGCTGGACATCGTGGTCGAGGACGCTGGTACGTCGCCCGAGTCCGCTAGGCTGGCGGCGGAGAAGCTGATCTCGCAGTACCACGTCCCCATAATATACGGGGCGTACATCAGCAGGTTCACGATGGCGATGGGTACTGTGACCGAGCAGAACAAGGTCATCCTGGTGACGGACGCCCTAGTAGACGACCTGGCTAACCAGGGCTGGATGTACTTCTTCAGAGTGGCCCCCAGAGCCAGCGCTCACGGAGTCTCGGCCGTGGACTTCGTCATGGATATGGCTAAGAAGTATAACGTGACCATTAGAACAGCCGTGATCATCAACGAGGACTCCGTGTTCGGGACTACGGTTAGCAACGGAGCCCACCTCCAGCTAGTGAAGTACGGCGTGGAGGTGTCGTCGCACATAACCTACCCGTACGACATCACGGACATGAGCCCGATCATAGACCAGATCAAGAGGTTGAACCCGGACATCATAATAGCCGTCCCCTACTTCAGCGACGGGGTCCTGTTCGCAAAGACGGCGAAGGCGGCCGGGCTGAACCCCAAGTTCATAGCCGGCGCCGGCGCGTGCGGCTTCACGGACCCGGACTCCATTAAGGCGGCCGGCGACGCCGTCCTGTACTACACCAACACCTACAGTTACAACCCGGCGAAGCCGACGGAGTGGAACTCGAAGCTGGTCAGCGAGTTCATGAGGAGGTACGGTAAGATGCCGACCGAGGCCGCCGGCGAGGTCTTCTACTCCTTCTTCACGATCTACGAGGCGCTCGAGAAGGCTGGCCAGATGTTCCCGGACGACCCGTTGAACCCAGACCACTTGAGGCAGGCCTTCCTCAGCCTAGACCTGAACGAGAGCAACAGCATAGCCGCCCAGCTCTACCCGACGGGCAGAATTAAGTTCGCGCCGAACGGCGAGAACCTGTACGCGGGTACAGCCGTACTACAAGTACAGTTGATAAACGGCACTCTAACACCTGTCGTTGTGTGGCCTCAGCCACAGGAGGGCGTCCAACCCGTATTCCCTAGACCCGGTAGCTGATTTTTTGTCTCCGACTGCTCCCTAACCAAACCAATTTTATTAAGAATCGTCCCACACCTATATACAGAGGACACATCCGTACACGCATGTACAGGGTGTTGTATAGATGTCGGTTGGAGGATTACTCGTCGCCGTCTTACAGCAGGTTATAGACGGTGTCTTCCTAGGCTTGTTCTACGCGATAGTAGCCTCAGGCCTAGCCCTCATATTCGGGGTCATGGACATAATCAACTTCGCCCACGGAGACCTAGTCATGATCTCGGCGTACTTCGTGTGGCTGATATCGACATACCTAAACATAGACCCGTTGTTGTCGATGCTCCTAGTACTACCAGTACTGTTCGTCTTGGGGCTCGCGATACAGAAAGGGCTGATAAACCCCGTCCTCGGCAAGGAGCCCCTTATCCAGATAGCTGTAACGGTCGGGCTAGGTTTCGTGCTCCAGAATATAGCCCTGGGCTACTTTAAGGCCGAGCCGAGGGGGTACCCGAACCCCGTCTTCTCGGAAGGCCTGAGCATAGGGCCGTTTGTAATATACGAGTCGAAGCTGCTGTCGGCGGCGGTGTCGGTCCTCGTACTGTTCCTGCTGGACCAGTTCTTGTCGAGGACTAGGCTAGGCCTGGCAATGAGGGCTGTCACAGACGACAGGTCTAGTGCCATGCTCATGGGCATCAACGTCGAGAGAGTCTACCTGCTCACGTTCGCGATCGGAATGGTATTGGTAGGGGTCGCCTCGGGACTGTGGATGGAGATGGGGCAGGTGTGGCCCTACCTCGGGACTTCTTTCAGCCTGGTCTCGTGGGTAGCAGTCGCACTCGCGGGTCTCGGCAGCATACGGGGCTTGGCGGTCTCGGCCGTGATCATCGGGATAGCCGAGTCTATGGGCAGCCTCATAAGCCCCTCGGTGAAGATGGCCGTGGTCTACCTGATATTCTTCTTCATACTGTGGTTTAAGCCGAGGGGCTTCTTCGCGAAGAGGTGAAGAGAGGTGTTGACGAGGAGCACTCTACTCTCGATCGCCCTCTTCCAAGCCGCCCTACTGGCAGTGGGCTTCCTAGTGTCGGGGAACAACTACTACATGCTCTTACTGACCCAGGTAGCGCTGTTCGCGGCCTTCGTCGCAGCTTGGAATATCATCGGCGGCCTGACCGGGCAGCTGGACTTGGCTTCGAGCGCTTACATGGCTCTCGGGGGTATAGTGACCTCGCTCTTGTGGATGAGGCTCGGGCTGCCGCCAGTGGTGGGCGTTTGGGTGGGCGGCGCAGTCGCCGCGGGTCTGGCAGTGTTGATCGGTATACCCACGTTCAGGTTCGGGGTTAGGGAGGTCTGGTACGCCCTGATGACGGCGTCCCTTGTCGTCATACTGAACAACTTGTTCAGGTACTTCATGGGCCCCTGGGACTTCTACTTGCCGAACAAGTGGGGCTGGCTGTACCTGAGGCCCAGGACCTACTTCGAGCTCTTCATCATAGTCGACGTGGTCTTGTTGGCGGTCATACTCGTCAACATCTACATCTCGGGCTCCAAGATCGGCTACTACTTGAGGAATATAAAGGAGGACGAGCTCGTCTCCGAGGCCGTAGGAGTCGACACGAGGCTCTACAAGCTGATAGCTCTAGCCATATACTCGTTCATAACGGGCGCGGCCGGGTTTTTACAGGTGGTCATATACTCGAGCTTCTCGTACAGGCTCTTCGACGCTGGGCTCGCTATAAGCATCGCTATAATGGGGATAATCGGGGGCCTAGGCTCTATTAGCGGGGCGATAGCGGCCGCCGTGGTGTTCAGGGCTCTAGGCGAGTACCTGCGTAGCACCCTGGGCGGGGTCATCCCCGGCCTAGACCTCCTCCTCTACGGCGTGGCCCTGATAGTCGTCGGGATCCTCAAGCCAGAGGGCCTAGCCGGGCTTTTCAACCAGTTGAGGAGGTGGTGGAGGAAGTGAGCGCTCCAGACGTTGTCTTGAGAGTCGAGAACGTGACGAAGAGGTTCGGCGGTGTAGTGGCGCTCAACGACGTCACCCTCAGCGTGGGTAGAGGGGAGATAGTCGGCCTCATAGGGCCCAACGGCTCGGGCAAGACGACGCTGTTCAACTGTATCACCGGGGTGTACAAGCCGGACAAGGGCAGGGTGTTCTTCATGGGTAGGGACATAACCGGCCTACAGCCCCACGAGGTGGCGAAGCTGGGTATAGCCAGGACGTGGCAGAAGGTGAGGCCTTTCAGGAACCTGACCGTCCTAGAGGCCGTGACAACAGGGGCTCTCTTGAGGACGGACAGCGTGGAGGAGGCCCGTAAAACAGCCGTCGAGGTCCTCGAGTTGATCGGTCTACCAAGGGAGGAATGGGGGAGGCTGGGGAGCGAGATCACGCTAATGGAGCACAAGCTTGTAGACCTGGCTAGAGCCCTGGCCACCGGGCCCAAACTCCTCTTGCTGGACGAGATCGCCGCCGGCCTCAGGCCCCACGAGCAGGAGAGGCTGGCCGAGGTCATCAAGAAGGTGTGGAGCGACCGGGGCTTGACCATCGTCGTGGTCGAGCACGTCATGAGGTTCGTAATGTCCCTGAGCAAGAGGGTCGTGGTACTCCACGAGGGCAGGGTGATCGCCGAGGGCCCCCCGGAGGAGGTCGCCTCGAACCCCAGGGTGATAGAGGCGTACCTTGGTATCAAGCCCGTCTAGGTGGTCGGATGACCCGCCTACTCGAGCTTAGGAGGGTTAACGCGGGCTACGGCGAGTTCAAGGTCCTACACGACGTCTCCCTCTACGTCGACAAAGGCGAGATAGTCGCCGTCGTAGGCCCCAACGGAGCCGGCAAGACTACGCTACTCCGGACTATCATGGGCTATACCACGCTGTACAGCGGGAGCGTCGTCTTCAAGTCGGCCGACATCTCCGGCAAGAGAGTCCACGAGCGGGTGGCGCTGGGGCTCACAATGGTGCCGGAGGGCAGGGGGATCTTCCCTAACCTCACCGTCGAGGAGAACCTGCTAGCGGGGGCTTACCTAGAGAGGGACAAGTCGAAGGTGAGGGAGAGGCTCGAGCTCGTGTACAGCATATTCCCGAGGCTCAAAGAGAGGAGGGGCCAGCTAGCGGGCTCGCTGTCGGGTGGCGAGGCGCAGATGCTTGCGCTTGGCAGGGGGCTGATGACCTCGCCCGAGCTGTTGTTGGTCGACGAGATGAGCCTGGGGCTAGCGCCTAAGGTGGTACTAGCGCTCTTCGACCTCGTAGTGAAGCTGAACAAGGAGTACGGGCTCACGATGCTGGTAGTGGAGCAGCACGTCAAGAACGCACTGGAGATCTCAAGCCGCGGCTACGTCCTCGAGAACGGGAGGGTCGTGCTCGAGGGAGACGGCAGGAGCCTGCTATCTAACGAGATGTTGAAGAAGGCCTACCTGATATACTGAACAGACTACTTTTTGTCCAGCTGGAACGGGTCAATGTAGTCCCCGTACCTGAGCCTCGCCTCCTCGAGCCTCCTCAGCTGCTCCCTCATCACGTCGAAGAACACGGGGGGAGTGTCGGGGATCTTCTTGTACACCTCTACAACCCTGTTGACCCTCTCTATCTGTTTGGCCACCCTGATCTTGAACTGCTCCCTGTAGGCCTGCTCCGTGTACTCTTTTCCAAGCACCTCCCTGAACAGCTTGGCCAGGTCTTCGTAGACTGGTATGAGGCCCGTCGGCGACTCGAGAGCCTCAACGTCGCCGTGTACTCTCAGCTCTATCCACTTCAACCAGACCACTTTATCTGTCTTCTCGTTCAGGAACCTGCCCTCCTTGTCCCTGAGGAAGTAGTTGACGCTGTATATCTTGGGTAGGCGGGTCAACCTCTCCGCGAAGTCCAGGTGAAGCCTCAGGAACTCGCCGGGGGACACCGAGAGGAAGTCTAGTATGGCGTAGGGGTTGAACTCCTTGACCCCAACCTGGCCGAGAACCGCGGCAGTCCTCTCCGACTCGAGGGCAGCGGCCTTCGTCACGTTGCCGTGTACCCAGTCGAAGGCCTCCTCAACCGGGACGTTCGTGTCCGAGTCCCTCCCGCCGAATATCATCGCCTCCACGGGGACGCCCATGGGGTCCTCTATCCTCGGGTCCAGGTTCCTCAGGTACTTGAGGTACGTCGTGAACCTGGCGTTGGGGTGGGACGGGAGCACCTCCCTCCCTTTATCGTCCCTAAGCCCCGGCCTCCAGGGACCCGCGTAGTTCAACCCGCTCCTGGGGGGCTCGGGCCTCCCCCTCCACCAGACGTCCCCGTCCTCCGTGAGGAGGACGTTGCTGAAGATCACCTCGGTCTCGGGGTCTAGGAGTATTCTGTAGATCTCCGGGTCGTCGACCGGGTTTATCCCGTCTATTATCCCGAAGGAGCCCACCTCGGGGTTTATCGCCCTGGCCTCACCGTTGTAGGCGTGTATTATTGCCAGGTCGTCGCTGACGAGCGTGTCTGCCACTAGCGCGGTGGACGTCTTGCCGCAGCCGGCGGGGTAGGCGCCCGTCACGTACGTCACCCGGCCCCCCGGCCCCTTGACCCCGACTATGAACATGTGCTCGCAGAGGAACCCCTCCTTCTTGCCCTGGTTCACGCACAGCCTGAGCGAGAGCTTCTTCAGGCCCACCGTGTTCCCGGCGTACTGGGTGTTCACGCTGTAGACTATGTGGTCGTCGAGGTCTATGTATATCCTCCTCTTCTCGACGTTCTTGCTCCAGCCCAGCTCGTTCCTCTCACCGGTCGCGTGCAGGAACCTCATGTACTTCAGCTTACCGCCCCTCTCCACGAACACGCTGTAGCAGACCCTGTACAGTATGTTCTCGCTGTGGGCCACGTACGCCGAGTCCGTTATCTGGACCCCGTAGAGGGAGAACGGCGAGTCCCTCGGCCCGAAGCAGTAGAACCCAATGTACATCGTGTTCCCTCTCATCACGCCCTTGAAGAGCTCCCTGATCTCGGCTAGGCCCCTCTCCCTCTCGAGCGTGTTCACCATGGCTATACTGTGCCCGGGCGGGACTAGTATCCTCGTGTTCTCCCTGTCTCTCGCTAGGTCGTATAGCCCGTCGAAGTGCACGGTCTTGTTCTTGTACTTCGTAGGGAGCTCCTCCCTGTTCTCTAGGGCACGCCTCTTTATGAACTCCAAGTCCTCAGGCGAGCCCGTGTTGACGTAGATCCTCTCCGGGTCGGCGGTCTCTGCCACGTCTGCGACCCAGCTGTGGAGGCGGGGGTCCGGGATCGCGAGGAGCCTCTCCAGGTGTTCCCTGTCAGCATACCTCCTGAGGACCTCGACGACCCTCTCGGATACCCCTCCAGAGAGTGCGGTGGGCATGTAGCACCCCCTAGTTAACAAGTACTACACATATACGTATATATCTACTTGAAGACAGGTATGTTGTGCGAGGCGAGGAAGTCCATGTACTCCCGGTCCCCGACGAGCCTCCGATAGGCCCTCGTCAGGTTCACGGACCTCAACAGGTAGTCGTTGAAGTACCTCAGGGAGAACTCCACGAGCCTACCGAACAAGTCTCGGCTCAGCTCCCCTAGCGCGAGTAGGGTGAGCAGGTCGAAGGGGGTTGGGACGACCTCCTCGAGGGCGGTGTAGTGGGCGCCGGGGTTCGCCTTGAGGGTCGCGTAGGCCTTGACGTAGTCGTCAACGACCGTGAACTCCCCCAACTCCCGCACCGGCTGGGCGTCTCTCCTGAACACTCGCACCCACTCCTCCAAGTCGGCTACCCCGTACACGTCGGCTCTAATGATGAGGGAGGCCACATCAACGGCCCTGTACCTAGCCTCCTCGAAGTCCACTTCGCCGAGGTAGCACTCGACGCGCGGCGTGTTAGTGGAGGCGAGCAGGCCGAGGACGGGCCGCCAGACCCTCGCGAAGCTCGCGGGGACCCCCCTCTTCCTCAGGGTGTCCGGGCCTAGTCGGCGGGCGTCCTCGCACAGGGAGCCCGGGATTGGTACGGCAACCGACCCGCGCGCACGCCTAATAAAGGAGGCCAGCTTCCTGTAGCCGCTCTCCGTGAAGGTGGTGAAGACGTACATGAGGCTAGACGTCCCTGTGGAAGAAGACCTCTCTCACCACGTCGCCGACCTCTACGAGGAACACCTCTAGAAACGGGTCGACTAGACCGCTGACCAGGTGGCCGGCGGCGCTACCCCTACGCCACGCCAGGTTGACGTGGAGGTGGACCGAGACGTGGCCGCTGCTCGTCACCAGGTAGTTGCCCAGCATCGGCGCCACCTCGAGCGTCTCGTCTGCGGCCGCGTCGAGCGTCTGTACAACGTACCTGCCGGCCCCCCTGTCGTAGACGCCGAGCTCCGCGTGCTTCAAGCCCCCTATCGCCAGCACCAACCCTCCCCTCAGCCCCCTCTCGAGCACGGCGGTAGCGATGGCGTCTGGGACGACGGAGTTCCTCTCCAGCCTGACGGGGTAGACCCCCTTAACAGCGTAGGCGGACACTAGGCCTCGCCCAGGTACTCCCCTATGAGCCTGACCCCTTCTTCAATGGTCTTCTCGTCGTTGGTGACAAAGGTTATCCTCAAGTGGTTGGCCCCGGACGGGCCGAATATGGAGCCCGGCAACGCGACTACGCCCTTCTCCTCCGCTAGCTTGACGGCCAGGTCGAGGTCGCCGACCTTCATCTCGGCCAGGTAGCTGGAGAGGTCTGGGAACACGTACATGCTGGCGGTGGGCTTCACGACCCTCGCCCTGGGGAGGTACTTTCTCACAGCCTCGTAGGCGGCGTCCCTCCTCCTCCTGTAGATCGGGAGGACGTACTCGAGGTACTTCTCCTTATACCCCTTCCTCAGGTAGAGCGTGGCGAGCCACTGCATCGGTACCGGGGCCACGATGCCGAGTATCCCCTTGAGCTTCACCATCTCGCGGGCTAGCTCCTTGTTGAACGTGTAAACGTAGCCGAGCCTGCCGCCCGGTATCGCGATGTCCTTTGAGAAGCTGCCGATGTTAACGAGCACGTCGGGGTTCTCCACGTACTTCTCCAACCAGACGTGCTCCCCCTCGTACACCAGGTGCTTGTAAGCCACGTCGTAGAGTATCCAGACGCCCCTCCTCGAGGCCTCCTCGGCAATCGCCTTCGCGACCTCCCTGCTTATAACCCTCGAGGTCGGGTTGTCGGGGCTGGCGAAGAGGACGGCCTTGACCTTCTTAATCTTGTCCAGGATACAGTCCACGCTCGGCTGGAACCCTGTGTCGACGCTCTCGCTACACCACTCGGCCTCCAAGCCGAGGAAGGTAAGGGTGTCCCAGTACATGCTGTAGCAGGGCTCTAGGAGCAGGACTCTGTCGTTGGGGTCCGTGGTAGCGTACAGCGAGAGGATGATGCCGTCCAGCCCGCCGGTCGTGACCACGATGTTGTCGGGCGGGACGTCCACGCCCCCGTACTTCTTCAGGTCGGCGCTTATCTCCTCCCTCAGCTCCGGCAGCCCCTGGGTGGGGGCGTAGCGGAAGGCCGTGAAGGTGTTCTTCGACACGAACTCGATGAACTCGGCTAGCGCGCTTGCGTCCGGCGGTAGGCCGGGCTGCCCCGCCGTGAAGTCTATGACCCTCCTCCCGCTCCTCCTCAGCTGGTCTGCGAGCGCTACGAGAACCCTGTGAGGCGAGGTCTTGATCGCCCTGCTCCTACGCGAGACGCCCGTCATCAGACCACCCACGTGTTAGAATTGTTTTTGGATAATAAAATAAACCTGATAATCGAGGAGTACGCCGCTCACCGGACCGGCTTGACCCAGGAGCCCACCGGCTTTCCCTCCACGACTCCGTCTCTAGCCACCACTACCCCCTTCAGTATCGTGTACTTCACCCTCCCCTTGAGCCTCCAGCCTATGTAGGGGGACAGCTTGTGCTTGTAGTACAAGTCCTCCTCCCTGACCACGTACTCCTCTCTCGGGTCTACGACGACGAGGTCCCCGGAGCTACCGGGTGCTATCTCGCCCTTCCACGGCCAGAGCTTGAACAGCTTGGCGGGGTTCCTCGCCATTAGTAGGGGTATCCTCCTCACGTCGATGAAGCCCCTGAGCGCCAGGTCGAGCATGAGCGGGAGCAGCGTCTGGACACCGGGCATACCCGAGGCCGCCGACCATATGTCCCCGCTCTTCTCCTCGGGAGCGTGGGGCGCGTGGTCGCTGCCAACGGTGTCGATCAGCCCGCTGTTCACCCCGCGGAGCAGGGCCTCGGCGTGGTCCCTCCCCCTTATAGGCGGGTTCACCTTGATTAGGGGGCCGTACTTCTCGTAGTCGTCCGCCGACAGGACCAGGTAGTGCGGGCAGGTCTCGGCGTACATGGAGACGCCCCTCCTCTTGAACTCCTCGACGGCCTCGAGCGCCTGCTTCGACGAGACGTGGACTATCAGAGACCTGCCCCCGACGTGCTCCTGTATCGACCCTATCGTTCTAATGGCGTGGGCCTCCGCCAGAGGCGGCCTCGCCAAGTCGTGGAGGGAGGGCTTAGACCCCTGCGCCCTGTACCTCGCCGTGAAGTACTCGACCAGCTCGTGCGTCTCGGCGTGGAAGGCGACCGTGAACCCGTACTTCTCCGAGGACTCCATCACCTCCACGAGGCTCCCCAGCCTGGGCGGCGGTATGTTGCCGGTCGTGGGGCCGAGGAAGACCTTGAACCCCACGACGCCCGCGTCGAGCATCTCCCTTATCCTGCCCACGCTCCCGTCGTGGAGGACCCCGTAGAGGGCGAAGTCGACGTAGGCCCTCCCCTGTAGAAGCCTGGCCTTCTCGGCAACCCTCTCGGCGGAGTCCACGGGTGGGAGCGTGTTGGGCATCTCGACGACCGTCGTCACGCCGCCCGCCGCAGCCGCCTTGGTACCGTGCTCGAAGTCGTCCTTGTGGGTCAAGCCCGGCTCGCGCATGTGGACGTGCTCGTCTACCACGCCCGGGAGGACGAGCATCCCGCCGGCCTCTATGACCTCGAAGCCGGGAGGCGCATTCAGCCCTCTACCGACCTCCTTGATCACCCCGTTCTCCACGAGGACGTCCGCCTGGTACACGTACTCGGGTGTTACGACTAGCCCCCCTCTCACGAGAACGTTCATGTCCCCCACTTCAATAACGACATATATCCTATCACGAAGATATAACTAATCGAGTGGAGACAATGAGCGAGCACGTATTTATAGGAAGGCGCGCTCCTAGACACGACGCCCTCCCGAAGGTGACGGGAGCCCTCAAGTTCGCCAACGACCTCGAGGCCCCGGGGATGCTAATAGGCAGGATATACAGGAGCCCCTACGCGTTCGCGGACATTGCTAGGGTAGACGTGTCCGAGGCCGAGAGACTCGGGGCGGTCGTTATCACCCCCGACGAGGTGCCGCGCAAGCTCTTCAACCCCAGGCTGGTGAGCGTCGACGAGGTCACTTATAAGGACCACCTCATACTGACCAAGAGGCCGCGCTACATAGGCGAGCCGATAGCCGCGGTCGCGGCCCCGAGCGAGGAGCTCGCGCAGCGGGCCCTCGAGTCGATCAGGATAGAGGTGGAGAGGGTCTACAAGCCGGTACTAGACCCCTTCGAGGCCATGAGCCCGTCCGCCCCCCTCATACACGAGGAGATCATGAAGGGCGACCAGGTGCTCAAGGTCGAGAGGAACATAGCCGCCAGGCTCTCGTACACGGAGGGGGACGTCGACAAGGCGTTTAGAGAGGCCAGCGTCGTGGTCGAGAGGAGCTTCAGGAGCGGTAAGAGGTACCACATGCAGCTGGAGCCCAAGGCGGTCCTATGCGTACCGGAGCCGGGCGGTAAGCTGACAATATACGCGACTACGCAGACAATACACAACACCAGGATCTTGATCAGCCAGCTCTTCGACATACCAGAGAGCAAGATCACAGTAGTCAAAGTCCCCATAGGAGGGTCCTTCGGGTCCAGCATCCAGGTCAACTACCTGGTCCCGATCGCGGTGGCGCTGTGCCTCAAGGCCCGTAGGCCCGTGAAGATCGCTTACACTAGAGAAGAGGACATGCTAGACCACTCCAACTACGTCTTCCACATGAGGCTCAAGGTGGGCGCGAAGAGGGACGGCGAGATAATTGCGGGGGAGTTCCACAACATACTCGACATCGGGGCCCACCAGATCCAGGCCTACCCGCTGCTCGGCACCTCGCTGGGCTGGTTCGTCTCCATGTACAAGTGGAAGAACATAAGGTACGAGGGCGTGGCGGTCTACACCAACAAAGTACCCAGCTGCGCCCTGAGAGGCTACGGGGCCCCCGAGGTCCAGTGGGCTGTGGAGACGGTGATCGACGAGCTGGCGGAGGAGCTGGGCGTGGACCCCGTGGAGCTCAGACTGAAGAACTACGTCGGGAGGGGCGACATATTCTGGGGCCAGGGCCCGACGGTCAGGTCTGTCATCAAGTCGGACGGGGTACCGGAGCTGCTGCTAAAGGGTAGGGAGCTCATCGGCTGGGATAAGAGGGGGAGGCCGGAGGAGAAGAAGGGTCGCTTTAGGAGGGGCATAGGGCTCGGCAGGGGCTTCCACACGTCTGGCGCGGGGGGCCCCATCTCGGGTGAGGTCATAGACTTCACCGGGGCGGTGCTCAAGCTCAACGAGGACGGGACGCTGGACTACATCACCGCGCTACAGGACCACGGCGGGGGGACGCTGGACGCCCACGTCAAGATCATAGCCGAGGAACTGCAGGTGCCACCGGAGAGGATAAACCTCGCCCTGGCCACCACGGAGAACACCCCGTACGACGTCTGCACGCACGCTTCGAGAGGAGTCTTCGTGGGCGGTGAGGCGGCTAGGAGGGCGGCGTCCATCGTAAAGCAGAAGATACTCGAGGCGGCCGTTAGGCTACTCCCCATGGCCGTCAACCCTGAGGCGCTCAGGATCAGGTACGACCCGGCCAGGGAGGACGCGGTGATCTACGTCGAGGGAATGCCCGAGTACAGCATAACCTTGAGGGAGCTGGCGAGGAAGGTGTGGCAGAAGAACTGGGGGACTATAGCAGCGGTGGTGACCTACAGGGCTACCAGCGCGCCCCCGAGCTTCACAGTGTACTACGTCGAGGTGGAGGTCGACACCTGGACCGGTAAGGTCAGGCCCGTGAGGGTCGTCGCGGGCGCGGACGTGGGTACCCCGATAAACCCCGACATGGTGGAGGGCCAGTTGCACGGGGGGTTCGCGATGGCCTGGGGCATGGTCTTCTCGGAGGACACCCCCTACAACCCGGAGACAGGCGAGCTGGCCAACAGGTTCCTCATAACCGACTACAAGATACCTACGGCTCAGGACCTGCCCCGCCTAGAGGACTTCAAGGCCGTAATCGCCTCGACCAAGGAGCCCTCCGGCCCCTTCGGGGCGAAGGGGCTGGGGGAGGCGGCCATGAACCCTGCGGCAGCGGCCATCTGCAACGCCATCTACAACGCGACCGGTGTAAGGGTCTACGAGCTGCCCGTCACGCCCGACAAGCTCTTGAAGCTGATAAAGGAGAGGGAGGGACCGGCTTGAGGCCCTCGGCCATAAACTACATGAACACGCACATACTGCCCAGCTTCGAGTACTACGAGCCAAAGAGCCTCGGCGAGGCCCTGGAGCTACTGGACAGGCTAGGCGGCGACGCCAAGGTGCTCGCGGGCGGCACGGACCTCCTCGTGAAGATGAAGACGGGGGCCCTGCGCCCGAAGTACATAGTCAACATAAAGAGGATACCCGGCCTCCGCTACATAAGGCTGGAGGAGGGCGTCCTCAGGATCGGGGCCCTCACGACCTGGCACGACCTCGAGGAGGACCCGGTCGTGGAGAGGTTCCCCGCCCTCGCAGACGCCGTCAAGCAGATGGGCGGGCTGCAGATAAGGGTCATGGGCACTATAGCGGGCAACCTCTGCAACGCCTCCCCCGCCGCGGACGCCGCGCCCCCTCTCCTGGTCTACGACGCCGAGGTTGTCCTGGCGAGCGTGAAGGGGGTGAGGACCGTCAAGCTCGAGGACTTCTTCGTGGGCCCCGGTAAGACCGTGATGCAGCCGAACGAGCTCCTCGTCGAGATCAGGGTGCCCGCGAAGGGCGGGTCCTCGGCCTTCGTGAAGCTGTCCAGGACTAGCATGGACCTGGCGATAGCCAGCGCGGCGGTCTACGCGGAGTTCGAGGGCGAGGTGGTCAAGGAGGCCAGGGTGGCCTTGGGGTCGGTCGCCCCGACTCCTATCAGGGCCAGGAAGACCGAGGCCGTGCTGAAGGGTCGGAGAGTGAGCGAGGAGGGGCTGATCGAACTGCTGAGGACCGTCAGCGAGGAGGTCAACCCTATAACAGACGTGAGGGCCTCGGCGTGGTACAGGAGGGAGGTCTCGAGGGTCTTGGTCTACGACGCCCTACTTAAGGCGTTCGAGAGGAGTAGGGGTGGGAGGGCTTGAGGGTCAGCTTCAAGCTCAACGGGAGGCCTGTCGAGGTCGACGTAGCGCCCAACGAGCTGTTGATCAACGTGTTGAGGGACAAGCTGAAGCTGACGGGCACGAAGTACGGCTGCGGCATAGGCGAGTGCGGTGCCTGCACGGTGCTCGTCGACGGGAAGCCTGTCCTCTCCTGCCTAACACTCGCGGTGGACGTGAACGGGAGGGAGGTCGTCACCGTCGAGGGCGTGTCCGAGGACGGGAACCCGACCCCGGTGCAGAGGGCGCTCGTGGAGGAGGGGGCTATACAGTGCGGCTACTGTACACCGGGGTTCGTCATGGTGGGGGAGTACCTCAGGAGTAAGAAGAGGGCATACAGCGAGGAGGAGATAAGGAGCCTGATACGCGGCAACCTCTGCCGCTGCACCGGCTACGTGAACATAGTGAAGGCCCTCGCCAAGGCCCTGGGAGGAGGGTAGTTGAGGGTAAGAGTCTTCTTCGTGGGCGAGGCCGCGAGCATCTTCGGGAGGAGGTTCGTCGACGTCGAGTTCGACGAGGAGGAGGTGGAGCTGAGGAGGCTGGTCGAGAAGTTGAGGGAGTTCGAGTCCTACAGGAGGCTCGAGGAGAGGCTCAACCTAGTCTGGTTCCTCGTGGGGGACCTCCAGGCGGCCCCCACGACTAGGCTCAGGGACGGGGACGTGGTCACAGTGATGCCTCCCCTCTACGAGGGCGGGTGAGACCTGGTACTTTTTTACTCCCTAGCCCTGCTTAGACTGGGAGGGTGGTCTCGTGGCCTCGACTCTGGGGGGCTTCCTAGCCGGCTTCGGCCTCTGCCTCCTCCTTGTAGGAGCCGCTCTAGCCCTAGTCGCCGGGGAGGTGAAGGTGTCGAGAGAGGAGGTCGAGAGGCTCTACAACCTCACCCACTCCCAACCCTACGTCTCCTCGATGAACGCGCTGGCTACCCTCGGGAACTACACCGATAAGCTTGCGAGCGTGCTCGGCCAGCTCGGGCTCACCTCTCTCAGTAACGCTCTCGGGGGCGTCGGCGAGGCGGCGGCCAGGATGAGGGAGGTCTACTACGCCAGCGAGAGGGCCTACAACGCGATGCCCTACGTCGAGAACCTGCCGGTATTGGCCGCGGGCACGATACTGTTGGGGCTCGCTTTAATAGTCGCTGGGCTGCTGAAAATAAGGGGCTCAAGAAGGAGGCCAGCGTGAGGCCTAGGCGGCTCTCCACGGTGTGGGGGTAGCCTGCTGTAGGCGCCCCCGTAACGGAGTACACGGCCTCACGGGTTGGGCAACGGCCCATTAGGGACGTTGGGCGGAGGGAAAAAGAGCTAGGACTGCCTGAAGGAGTCCAGGTAGTCTACTACGCGCCTGTAGTCCTCGTGTGCGATAAGACCCTCCCTCCAGAGGGTCTCGAAGATCTCCCTGGCAGTCGTCAGGGCGTAGAACTCGACCCCGTTGCTCGCCAGGAGCCGCCTCGCGCCCTGCTCCCTGTCCACGACCACGAGGGCCCTGACCACGGTGGCGCCGGCCTCTCTCAGGTAGTTTATGGACCTCAGCAACGTGCCCCCTGTCGTGACCACGTCGTCCACTACCATGACTCTCTTGTTTGCGACGTCCCCCTCAACGGCCTGGCCCGTCGCGTGGTTCTTCCTGTTCTTCCTAACGTAGGCCATCGCGAGGCCGGTGCGGCAGGCTAGGAACGCGGCGAGGGGTATCCCGGCGGTCTCTACACCGGCTACGACCTCGACGCCGTGGAAGGGGACTGTCGAGAGAGCCCTCTCGACCACGCGCACCGCGAGCTCGGGGTAGCTGTACAGCCTCCTCAAGTCGATGTAGAACGGGCTCTCGAGGCCGGACGTCAGCTTGAACAGCCCTAGCTTGACCATCCCGCGCCTGTACAGGTCGGCGGCTATCCACGACAAGCTCTCACCCTCTCGAGCTGCCTCTCGAGGATCTCCCTCGCCGCCTGCCCGGGGCTCTCGCTCCGGGTTATAGCCCGCCCCACGATCTCGTAGTCGGCCCCGGCGCAGAGGGCGTCGCCGGGCTGGGCGCCCTGGTGCCCTACGCCCGGTGAGTAGATCCTCAGCGACCCGCCGACGAGCCCGCGGGCGAGCCTGATGAGACTAGGCCGCGTAGCCGGCAGGACGAGGCCGTGGACCCCGAGCCTCAGGGAGTCCTCGACTATCTCGGTCACGTGCTTGTCGATGTACTTCTCGGACCCCTTGTGGCTCATGGAGGCCACTACTATCACCTCGACGCCCAGCTTCTCCGCCTCCTCCACGAGCTTGTCCAGCGAGCCCTCCACGCCGACGAAGCCGTGTGCTATGACAGCGTCGACGCCCTGCTCGGCGAGGGCGCTTAGGGCGCTGGCCATCACGTCCCCTATATCGGCCAGCTTCAAGTCAGCTATGACGGGCTTGCTCGTGGCCTCCTTGATCTTTCCTACGGCGCCGACCCCTCTTCTCAGAATGAGTGGTAGACCCACCTTGAAGCCCTGTGCGTAGGGGTCGACCTCTCTAACTATTCTCAGGTAGTCTTCTCCAAGGACTGGGCTGAAGGGTGGATCTAGGGCTACTACCAGCAAGTGCCCTTGTTTCCTATCTTGACGCCGGTTTTTAAATCTAAACGCGTAAGTACGCTGCGGCCGCCCGTAAATATTCGGTGTGCCCGCTCTCTACGCAATCTATTTACCGCCCCGGCGCCAATAGTATACCTGTCGGGTCGGGTGAAAACCTTGTACAAGGGCATGGACGTAGTGTCGGCCCTCCAGTTCTCTAGGAGCGACGTCGAGCTACTGATACAGGTCGCCGAGGACCTCCGTAGAGCCGTGGAGAGGGGTGAGAGGCTCGACATCGCGAGGGGCAGGGTGATGTTCACAGCGTTCTTCGAGCCGAGCACGAGGACTAGGCTCAGCTTCCAGTTCGCAATGGTCAAGCTGGGCGGCTCCGTCGTGGACCTCGGGCCGGAGGAGGTCAGTAGCATGGCGAAGGGGGAGACGCCCGAGGACACTTTGAGGACCGTCGACAGCTACGGGCCGGACCTAGTAGTCGTCAGGCACAGGGAGCCGGGGTTCGCGAAGAAGGCCGCGGAGATATGTAAGGCTCCCGTGATCAACGCGGGCGACGGGTACAACGAGCACCCCACCCAGGCCCTGCTGGACGTCTACACTATATGGAGGGTCTTCGGCAGGGTGGACGGGGTGAAAGTGGGCATGATGGGCGACCTGAGGTACGGGAGGACCATCTCCAGCCTCTCCTACACGCTCTCCAACTTCAGGGACGTCGAGATCTACTTCATCTCACCCAAGGAGCTCTCGCCCAGAGAGGAGGTCTTGAAGGTGCTCGACCAGCGGAGGGTGAAGTACGAGCTCTACGAGAAGCCCGACGACGTGATGGAGAAGCTGGACGTCCTCTACGTTACGAGGCTGCAGAAGGAGAGGATGAAGCCCGAGGACTACGAGAGGCTCAAGGGGAGCTACATCATCACCTACGACTACCTGAAGAAGTTCAGCAGGATCCCAGTAATCCTCCACCCGCTACCCAGGGTGTGGGAGCTCACCACAGACGTCGACGTCCTACCCCAAGCAATGTACTTCGAGCAGGCGAAGAACGGGCTGTACACTAGGATGGCCCTGATAAAGCTGATCCTAGGCCTGTAGACCCCTAGCCCGTTTTTACCGGGGGCTAGCCCTTCCACCGCTTTCTTCTCCCGTAAAACTACGTGACCGCTCAGCAGGCATGCGGCGAGGACATGCCTATTTACAGCCCGGTCGAGACCGTTGTAAGCTGTCTCTAAAGAAACAGTGCCGCAGAAGTGCTGGCCGGCGGGGAGCTGGTGGTTGAAGACGACGTGGTCAAAGAATATTAGCGAGACGAGACTCGCGCGCGAGTTACTAGAGATGTAAGAAGTGAATTAAAAGCACGAGGAGCTGAGTAAACGACCAGAGTCAGCACACTGTTTTTTCTTACTTCACCATTCCAATTCTAATGAGACCTCACACCCTAGAGTACGGGTGTAATGTGGTAACGCGTTTAACGGTGAGATCGACGGACGAGCGGTAGGCTTCACTCATAGCGGCTCCAGCCCGTATTAATTATCCATAGTTGGTAAAGGTATTACATGTATACCGAGTCCCTACTGCTTGATACGCCACAAGATATTGGGAGCGTGTAAAAGGCGATACTGAGGAGTGTGTGAAAAAGTCCTCTATTAGATCTAAGCTGGCAGTTCAACTAGTTCTTTAGGCGGTGATATGTGCTGTGTTAGTAGTGATGTCACTACAAATACTACTAGTCCAAGCGGCATTATTATGGGTCCTGGCATGTAGAATGCTGCCCACACGTCGCCTGTCAGCCCGTAGAAGTACGATCCGAGGACTATCCACATCGCTACGTTGAAAACAGCTTGAGTTATTGCGCCTATCCTGTTGGCCTTCTTCCAGTATATCCCCATAATGAAAGGTATTGTCTGAACAAACATCATCATGTACCAAGCCATTTGAGTGAGGAAGTATATGTGTGGCAGGTACAGAGCTATCCACAGAGCTCCCAGAGTCCCCACTACTACTATGATTCTCATTATCTGGACTGCTTTCTCCTCGCTCACCGGTTTAATGTAGGGCAGGATGTTTCTCACGAACATGGAGGGTGGTATTAGAGCCGCCGAGTCGGCCGAGCTCATTATTGTAGCCAGTAAGCCCACCACAAACAGCGCGAAAACCCACGCTGGAGCCGTGTACATTACAACCATTGGCATGGCCATCTCGGGCTGATCGAGTGCCGGGAACAACACCTTGGCTATGAGCCCGTACAGGGCTCCCCCCGTCAAACCTATGATCCAGTAGCTGACACCAGCCGCGATTGCGGCCCTCGAAGATGTCTTCTCGTCCTTGGCTGAGAGCCCTCTTTGGACAAGGTCTTGGCATGATATCGAGCCGAGCGGCTGGTTAATCCATGAAGCAATGT
>JAGDWK010000054.1:0-6675 GCA_023256015.1 Thermogladius sp. | reverse complement strand
GTACAAGAGCCCGAACAAGCCCACGTAACCCAAGTACTCGTAGTCTCTGCCGGGAAGTATGCTGAAGTCGTCTGGCGAGAGCTTGCTAACCAAAACGCCTATTCCTCCCAGGTAGGCGAAGGCGAAGTAGAGCCCGATCCACATGGCTACCCAGAAAATCAACACTCTAATGAAGTCTAGTAGGGCTACCGCGAACATGCCGCCTAGCGTTGTGTATAGTATTGTTATAAGTGTGGCTAGGTACAACCCTGGCTCTCTCTCCCAGCCTAGCAGTATTTGGAAGACAACGCTGTACGCCAGTAGTAGCCCTCCTAGCCATCCAATGTACCCAAGTATCTGGACTAATGCCGAAGCTATTTCCATTTCAGGCCCATACCTGTACCTGAAGAAGTCGGCCACCGTGATGTACTTCAACCTTCTTAACTTAGCTACGAAGAAGAGACCAAAAAGTACGACTGCGAGCGCTGAGGCTATGGGGTCCATTACAACTCCTCTCAAGCCGTACAGATACGTCATCTGAGCACCTCCCAGGGAGGTCCCCGAGCAGAACCACGTTGCGAGAATAGTGCCCCACGTAACCCAGAACCCAAGCGACCTCCCCGCTACCACGAAGTCGCTTATGCTCTTGATCTTAGCATAGTACTTCACGCCCACATACGTTACTAGGACCGTGTATAGCGCTATCCCAATCCACGAAGCGAGTATTTTCTCCTCCATAAAACCCTCCCCCACTTGGTTTCACTATTCGATTATATGTTCTACGTAGGGATAAATATATTTATTTAGGTGTTTTCCAAATAAACCTATACACGTTATAACGGTTAGTAAGCTGTGGGTGGTATGTGTGGCTATAAGAATTGTGAAGTTGAGAGAAGCAGACCCAGGCCTCCTTACAAGGATCAAGCTCAGGTCTAGGCTTGACATCACCGGGATCAGGGCAGGTGTCGAGGAGATTATAAAGAGCGTTAAGGAGAGGGGCGATAAGGCTATACTCGAGTTCTACGAGAGGTTTTACGGTAAGAGAGTCCTCGAATCTCTGAGAGTTAGCGAAAACGAGTTTAAAAAAGCCTGGAGCGCCGTGTCCGAAAGGTTTGTTAAAGCCGTGGAGTACGCTGCCAAGAACATAAGGAGGTTTCACGAAGAGCAAAAGCCCAAGGACTCGTGGTTCATTGAAGTCGAGAGAGGTGTTTACATAGGCCAGGTTACTCGACCTATAGAGAGCGTGGGTGTTTACGTGCCTGGTGGCAAGGCGTTCTACCCTTCAACAGCTCTCATGACAGTCATACCGGCTCAAGTCGCGGGCGTCAATGAGATTGTCGTTACAACTCCCCCAGCCCCCGATGGGAGCGTGGACCCTCATATACTCGTTGCCTTAGATTACCTCGGCGTGAGAGAGGTATTCAAGGTTGGAGGAGCTCACGCCGTTGCCGCCTTGGCTTTTGGAACGGAGTCTGTCCCGAGAGTCGAGAAGATTGTTGGACCCGGGGGCTTGTGGTTTACTGCCGCTAAGCAGATTATAAAGGAGTACGCCGATGTCGACATAGACTTTCTCGCCGGTCCTTCGGAAATCCTCGTAATTGCCGACGAAACTGCCGACCCCGAGTACGTTGCCAGAGACCTGATTTCGCAGCTAGAACACGACGAGGCGGCGGCAGCGGTTTTAGTAACGCCCAGTCTCAGCTTAGCGGAAAGAGTTAAGGAGGTTGTTGAGACTCTGGTCGAGAAAATACCGAGGAGCGACATTGTGAAGAAGGCTCTCGAAGCGTATAGCGCCATAGTGGTCACGGACAGTCTCGACGAGGCGATAGAGTTCGTAAACGACTACGCCCCTGAACACCTAGAGGTGCACGTCTCGGACAGTCTACTATTCCAAGTACTATCGAGAGTAAAGAACGCGGGGTCCGTATTCCTAGGCAAGTACAGCCCCGTCCCCTTAGGAGACTACGTTGTAGGGACAAACCACGTACTACCCACTGGGGGCTGGGCAAAGAAAAGAGGATCGCTGGGAGTACTCGACTTCATGAAAGTAATCGACGTAACATATGTCGCTGACCCTTCCTCGCTGGAAAAGCTAGCGAGCCACCTCAAAGAGCTGTCTCTCGTAGAGGGGCTACCAAACCACTACGAGGCGGTCAGGACGAGAGTCGGTAAGGTGTAGAAGTTCGGGGCGTGCTGTCTCGACTCCTAGTCAAAGGTACTGTTTTTCCCAAGCCTTTTGCTCTTCTACTCCAAAGTCTCCGAGAGACTGCGGTGTTGACGGAGACTCGCTCAGGCTTCAGGCTACGGTCTCCTCTCCATTATCGTTGTGAAGCTAAGGGGTTTGGCGTGGTAGGGGGCCGAGGTCACTATGACGTCTACTCCCGTCGCGGCGTACTCGCCCACGTTCTCCAGGTCTACTCCGCCTCCGACCCCGATCGAAACGCCGCTGAACTCGCTCCTCAGCCTCGACACCCAGCTCCTCAGGGTGGCCGGGTCTACGTGGTCGAACTGCACGTAGTCCGCACCAGCCTCGGCCGCCTCGAGTGCTTCTTCGAGGCTGCCCACCTCGACCCCGACCCGCTTGTAGCCCACCCTGGCCTTGAGAGACCTCACCACCTCTCCCAGCCCCCTGCCCCCGGCGAAAACCAGGTGGTTCCTGAACAAGAGGATCTCGTCCGAGAGGCTCTGCCTGTGGACTACGCCCCCGCCAGCCAAGACGGCCTTCAGCCAGAGCCTCCTGAAGCCCGGTGGGGTCTGCCTCGTGGTCGCCACTACGACTCTCGGGTTGACCCTCCTCGCCGCCTCGACCATTAAGCGCGTGTAGGTGGCCACGCCGCTCATGTAGGAGACGAGGGCCTGCGCGACCCTCCAGGCGGCGTGGAGGGAAGAAGCCCTCCCCTCGGCCTCTAGCACTACTGTTCCAATTGACACCTCGGAGCCGCTGCCCAGGAGGTACCCGACGGTAGCCCCCGCCTTCTCGTAGACGTCAGCGGCCTCCTCAGACCCCGCGAGCACCCCTCTACTCCTCGACACGAGCCTCGCGACGCCCCTCTCGGACTCGACCCCCATGTAGACCGTGGTCAAGTCCAGGTGGTGTAGGTCGTCTCTCAGCAGCGACTCGAGCTCGGAGTCGAAAAGGACACCCCTCACACGCTCACCCAGTCACAAACCCCCCACCGTTCTTGGATAGCCGCGGGCACATATATATGGCCTGGCCACGCGGCTGTAATGGATCGGCGTAGATTAGCTCGTAGCCCGCGGCACCCTCACAACGCACTTACCGGTGCTAGGGGTGCGGGGGTCTAGTACTGGGAAAAGTCTAAGAAGCGGGTTTTAGAAGTAGTAGATTCTGCTCAACAGCCCGTCTATAGAGGCGGCTCTTTTACCTGCCTCGCTGACGAGTTTCCTCAAGACTTCTCCGCGCTTCCTCGGCTCGACGGCTTCGAACACCTCTTCCCTACAGTACGCACCTCTAAACAAGTAGTCAAAGCCCTCTTGTACCCCTTTTGCGCAGATAAAGACGGTCTTAAACGTCTCGAAGTCTACCACCGTATCGAGCCTCTTGGCAAATTCGTAGGCGAACTCGGACGGCGTCTTCACGTCCTTTTCCCTGAAGTTGTCCGTGTAGTACATCTCTTGGAGCACGTCCAGGTATAGCAACCTGTAGCGCTTTATCTCGCCTGCGAAGACCTTTGAGTGGAGCGTGCTGTACAAGTCGTCTGGCTTGTCAGTGCCAGCACCCTTCATGGCAAAGTAAAACAGCTGCACGCGGGTCGGCACTAGCAAGCTACTCAGCGTGAACGTGAGCGCTACTGCTCTGGGGTCTTCGCGAAACTCCCTGGCGACGTCCTTGAACAGCTCGCCCAAAGGCGATACAGCGTAGCACGGCTTTGCTCCACAAGTGAAAGGTGTTAAGTGACCCGTGGCAGTAGATAGGAATAGGAGTCCACGTAGCCGTCCTTCCGAAGTCCCAGCCTCCTTACTAATCTTCTTAATGCTTATTGGTTTCACGCCAGCTCTGCGCAGTGCTGGAATTGTCTGCGAAGCCAAAAAGACTTGTGCTGGCAGTATTTCGACCAGCCTTAAAAGCTGGCTTACGAGCCTCTCGCGTTCCGCTTTTTCTTTTTTCCTCCTTTGTACCTTGTAGGCCGCTAACTCGGCTAGACTCTCGGAGAGCTTGACACCCCTGCTTCCCAAGCGCAGAGTGATGTGTGTCACGCCTTCCACCCGGATAGAGATAATGGTGTGCCCATTTTTAACCTATACCTCTATTAGATTAGGTTAGATTTGATTAGATTTACAAGAATTTTTTAGGTTTATTACCCCAACTCACCGATTTTTAGAATGGGGAAGGTTGGTGAGCACCGAACCCGGTGTGAAGCTCTATGAAATGCTGAGTCTCAAGGCCGAGGACATCAAGCCCAACGTCCTTGATATGGTACCAGTTGACATGTACCCGACGCGCGACGCTTACGCTTCGATAATGGAGGGCGTTGAGAAGCTTAGTAAGGGCTATACGATTTCGTGGCCCTGGATCAGTATCATAGGGTACTACGGCTCCGGTAAGACGTTTGTACTTAGAAAAGCCGCTCACGACGCTGTGAACAAATACGAGAACATCATCCCGATATACTTTTACTTGGGGGAGAAGAACGCCATCAACCTGTTCACTTCGCTCGGCAAGTACATCGAGGAAATCAGAAGGTATGTCGAGTCTAGTGGCAATTATGTTTCGCCTAAAATAGTTGGGCACGTCGAGGCCTGGAGAAAGAAGATCGAAGTCCTATCCAGTACCTACTCTGAAGTTCAGAAGGCCATGTCGGGTGAGAAGAGCGAGATCTTAAAGTTTGCCGAGGCGATGAAACAACTTAATAGTAAAGGTTACATCCCACTAATAATTCTCGACGAGTTTGAACGCTTAATACGAACTGGAGAGGGGTTCGAAGACGAACAATCATATACATCATTTGTAGAGTTTTCGAAATACTCTCTAGAGATGAGCAGAGGGCACCTCTTCCGTAGCGTGACCGTCCTCGGTCTCACTAAGAGTATCAATGAGCTTCTAGAAGAAGTTGAGAAGAGGAAAGAGCAGAAAGAAGAAAAAGAGCCTTTACCTCCATATGTGAGAAAAATTGAGGACAAATTTGGAAGACCTTTTAGCGCGCTCGATATAGGCAGTGAAAGCGTCACCTCAGCCATGAAGACCTACAAGCTACAATGGGACAGCCTCGCGCTCGAGCAGCTGTGCAAGAGCATCGGCATAACGTTGCCGCTGGACATCGTCCGCATGATCGGCAACACTCTTCCAACCCCGAGAGCGGTTCTCCAGATATACTCGAGACTATCGAAGGAGAGAGGCGAAAAAGCCGGGTTCGTCGAGCAAAAGATGATTTACGAGATTATAAGACCAAGGTGGGAGAGCCTCAGAGCTAGGTTGTTGACCGAGAAGCTCGACAACCGCAGACCACTTATAATGGGGCAGGCCAGGTGGGACGAGCAGTTCGAGAAGCTCTTGAGTAATGGGATATTCGTAATCAACTTCAGGGACTCAGGACTCCTCAGTAAAGTAGCGGAAGCCCTGGGCCTCCCAACTGGGGACGAAAGGGCGTTAAGAACTAAGGTGAGAAACCTCGCAAACAATCTCTCAAACTATGGCTTGCTCGAGCGGGTCGATAAGAACACTTATGCTGTTTCGAAACAATTGTTCGCCTATTTCCTGGACATCGAGAGGTTGCCCGGGGGAGAGCTGGCAACACTGAAAGCCGTGGTTGACTCGTTAAAGGACCACATTAAGGCGGTCAGAGAGGGCAGAAAGAAGTATAAGGCGAAAAAGGAGGAATCGGAAAAAGAGCTGGGGGAGTAGTCTAGGCGAGCAACTGAGAGACCCTGTTTCCAAATTCGCTTTTTCCCGAGGCTAACTTTAAGAGTTGAATGCTTTGCAGACCTGGCACAGAATACTGTGTAAGCTTAATCGCGTTCTACTCTGCTACCTCATGCATGGTTTCGTCGAGACTCAAGACTTATAATACCACCTCGACTATTGGGATGCAACAACTCGTTACATCACCTCGGTGCCTCTAGATCACTAGGTTATGCTATAGTGCTCGCGAACTTTCCTTCAGTACAGGGGCCATACTACCTTGGGCCCCCCGTCAGCAAGCGCCTAATATCCAAGGGCACCTCGAACGCGGCTGACTTAGGTCTAGGCCCAAGACCAGTTTTCGGCAATTCGGAGGCTATAGTAGCGTAGGGTCTATGCCCGTGGTGCGCTCGTGGTTGTGGGGGATGCTACTCTACTAGGTTCCATAGATTTCATGCTACCTTCAAAGGCAGGCCTATTCACAACCGCAGGGCGTGTAACTGCTAACTACATCGTTCTCACTCTGAGTTAGTTCAGAAGCCGTCATATGTGGAGCAAGTGATTCAAAGAAACACTACATCTAAACGTAGCCCACAAATCATGAGGGATCTTTTTCAATAGGGAAATTATAATAACTAAAGAAGCGGAGCAACGCAGAGGAAGCAGGTAATGGGGATGACTACCGGATACGTGACCCTCACCAAGTGGCACGGTGGTTTAAGCAAGAGTAGCATGCACTACTTCATCATTGAGTACTTTGAGCGGTGGTCAAGAAACGTCGATAAGCAGCTCATCGCGTACAAGGAGGTTTTTCAACCCGAAGCAGCCGTCTTGGC
>JAGDWK010000010.1:6068-7198 GCA_023256015.1 Thermogladius sp. | reverse complement strand
GAGAGGTCTTTCTCGCCGAGATTTCCCTCGAACGCGACCTTGGATATTCCAAGTAGGGCGGTTGATATCGCCTCTAGATTCTCCTCCTGGTACTTGTTGCCGAAGGCGTAGCTCTTAATGGCCTTATTCGAGAAAAACTTGTACAAGTCGATGTGTATAGATGACTCTAACCTGGCCTGGACTTCTTTAGTCTCCTCTACCCTCGTAATCCTGATGGGGATCTTGTCTCTCTCTATACCGAGGCTAATCGACCTGTTGTACAGGTAGTACAGGTCGAAGTTGTCTCCGTTGAACGTCACGACCACAGGGTAGTTAGACATGACTCTGTAGGCTTCGAGGATCATCGCCCTCTCGCTGTCGAAGACCTCGACCTCGGCTTCCCAAGGGTACTCATCGGTCGGCTCGCCGAACCTCACGTCCCTAGCTAAGACCAAGACTTTCTTAAACCCGTCGCTTGCGCTGAACGCTATCGATATCACGGGGAGGTCTGCGTGCTTAGGCGAGGGGACTTTACCCTTTGCCGGGCTGTAGACCTCTATGTCGACTGCTAGTTTCACGGGGTTTGGCGGCATTTCTTCGAAGTAGTCGAGGAAGCCCATCGATGTCTCGTAGACCTCGGGGTGTTCATTACCGAATAGTTTTGTGACGAGTTCCAGGACTTGCTTATCTACGGAGGGCTTGACTATTGACAAGACGGGTCTATGGTTGATATTTTCGACCTTTATCCTCATGGTGGGCACGAGAAAGTTGTCGTAAATGTAGTTGTTGTGGTACTTGATCTTGGCCTCCCACGCCGAGGCGAAGTGCTCCCTGAGCTTCTTTACGGCGAGCGGGTCTTTAACAACTATTTTTGTCAGCTTTACCTTCTGCATGGTCAAGGGGTTTACCTTGAACACCTCCTCAACCGCCTCGAAAGAAGGGTCTCCAGTGACCTCCTTCCTCTTCAAGACCTCGTCAGCGGGCTCGTCGGTGATGAAGTACGGCCTATGCCCCGTGGGGTCTAGCAGTCTAATTATCCTTCTCCCGTCGTTAGACAAAAATACGAGGCAGGCCTTACCGGCCTCTCCGTTATACTCGACATTGAGCAGGTAAGCTGGCGAGTCCAGTGTAGAAACGTACCTGTCGAAATC
>JAGDWK010000010.1:2842-5968 GCA_023256015.1 Thermogladius sp. | reverse complement strand
TCTCTTTGCTCCTTCCCGGTCGTCTCCTCTTTTGCCTCCCCGACGACCTGGAAAACCGTTTGGTTTTTAGACTTTATAACCACTACCTGGGGGCTCTCGATAACGATCCTCCTGTCTTTCAAATAGAACTCCACTTTTTCGACACCGCTCAGCTCTTCAACATCAAGGCCCATTCTCTTCAGTGCTCTCTTCAGTTCTCGGGGGCTAAATCCCGGTATCAAGGAGAAACACCGCGGCAGTCTAAATTATATAAGTCGTGTTAACCTATTAAAGTAGAAGCCGAAGCAAAGAATCCTGTTGATTCAAAATGCCCAGCCTGAGAATACTAGGTGGAGGTAGGGAAGTAGGTAGGGCCGCCATACTAGTCGAGGACGGGGAGAAGGCTTTACTAGACTACGGTATTAACTTCGACGACAAGGACCGCCCGCAAATGCCCTTGCACGTGAGACCTGCTGACCTAAGCCTGATCGCGATCTCGCACGCCCACCTAGACCACATCGGGGCAGCCCCCTTGATGTACATAACCGGGAGGCCGAGGATCTACATGACGAGGCCCACGATCGAAATCGCCAGACTCCTAGTACTAGACTTCCTGAAGCTGAACGCGGTCAACGTGGACTACGAGTACAGCGAGTTCGTGAAGATGAGCGACAATGCCCAGTTCGTCGATTACGGGGCGGAAGTCGAAGCCGGCGGTTTCAAGCTGGTCTTCATGAACGCGGGCCACATACTAGGTAGCGCGGCTATTTACGTCGAGACCCGGAGCGGGCACAGGATTCTGTACACAGGTGACATCAATACGGTGCAGACATGGACGCTCAGCGGGGCTGAGTTGTGGCCTGTCAAAGTAGATACCCTTATTACAGAGGCCACGTACGGTGATAGGGTACACCCACCCCGGTACCGCGTCGAAAAAAGGTTCGTCAGCGTAGTCGAGGAGGTGATCTCCGGCGGCGGCGTGGTACTAGTACCTTCTTTCAGTGTGGGTAGAAGCCAGGAGGTCTTGACGCTACTCGCGAACGAGCTACCTTATGTAGACATCTACGTAGACGGGATGGCGAGAGAGATATGCGGCATATACCTGAACTACCAGAAGTACTTGAGGGACCCGTCACTGTACCTAAGGGCGCTGGAAAGGGTTACCTTCGTGAAGAACGTGAGAGATAGGAAGAAAGCCCTGAAGGGCCCGGGGGTCATCGTAGCTACGGCGGGAATGCTCAAAGGGGGTCCCAGTCTTCAGTACCTGAAGAAGCTTGCCGACGACCCTAAGAACGCTGTTTTACTCGTTAGCTACCAGTCGCCTAACAGCCCGGGACATAAGCTCCTCGAGAAAGGGGGGCTGGAGGAGATCGGGGTTTACTTCACTAGAGCCCGCGTAGAGTGGTTCGACTTCTCTAGCCACGCCGGTAGAGACGGGCTGGTAGACATAGCCAAGACCTACTCGCACACGCTACGCAACGTGGTCATAGTCCACGGAGACGAGGAGTCGTCTAAAGGGCTGGCCAATGCCATAAGGGAGAACCTGGGGAAAGACCTAAACATCTACGTCCCTAACAACGGGGACTCCATCGCTGTTGACTAGACTGGCTCTGATTACGTATACGTTCTTGGACCACCTCCTAGCAAGACCCAGCCTCTCTAACCTAGACAGTACCCTCCCAGCCGACGTATTGTTGGTGTAGAGCCTCTCAGCGACGTCCTCTACGCTAACGAACAACACCCCGGACTCAACAAAGCTCTTGTAGAGTTTGACCACGTCAACCTTAACCCTCACTGTGCTTGCTATCTCCGAGCACCCCCTGTGGAGGTTGGTGTTGAAACACGACCACCACCCTGAAACTAACGGCTACAACGGTTGTTGAAGTATAAAACCCGTCGTACAATATATAATAAGAACTCGAGCCGGGGTAGCTCAGCCTGGTAGAGCGCCGGGCTGTTAACCGCACTAGGTAGCCTGGTGGAAACCCGGTGGTCCGGGGTTCGAGTCCCCGCCCCGGCGCTTTATTCTACTTCTAAAGGTGAAGCGAGAACAGTATATGAAAAACTGGTAGCTTGAAAAAGTTCCTATGGACCGAGGAAGTCCTCCGGCTTTGGAGGCTCCGGTTTGAGCCCTTTCCTCTCCCTGATCTTAGCCACTAGGTCCATTAACATGCTGTCTGGTACCGGGGCCCACCTACTGAACTCCTGCCCCCAGATCGCCTTGCCGGCAGTTGCGCTCCGGAGCTCTTCAGCTATTGTGAAAGACTCGGCGACCGGTATCTCGGCTATCACCCTCGACAGATTGCCCAGTTGCTGGACTTCTATCAACTTCCCCCTCTTCTTCGTTATTATCGTCGATATGTTCCCTATGAACTCCATGGGGGTTCTTATGTCGAGTTTCATGATAGGCTCTAGGAGAGTGGGCCTCGAGGTCAACATGCCAGCGTATATAGCATTCCTAACAGCCGGGAACAACTGTGCCGGGCCTCTGTGCGCCGGGTCTTCGTGTATTGTCGCGTCGTGTAGTACCACTTTGACCCCTCTAACGGGCTCCATGGCCAGCGGGCCTTCTCTCATGGCTAGCCTGAAGCCCTGTATGATGGTGTCCTTTACATCCCTAAGGTACTGAACACCGGTGGTCATGTCGACGAACACGTTTATGTTGTCGTCGATAGCCCATATTCTCCTGGCCTCGTCTGCGTCCCATCCAGCCTGTTCCCTGAGGATCTTAGCCCTGTCTCTTGGGTCCATGTCCTCCGTGATGATCCTGTCCTGTATCAGCCTGATCGCGTTTTCGTCCAGCGGCGAGACGCTTATGTACAACTTGTTGTGCTTGTTCGGCGACTTGCCCTCGAATACGCGGCTACCCGCCCTAACACTCTCCCTGTATACTATGACCGGCGGGGTGGCGACTACTTCCAGTCCGTAGAAGTCTTTGAGGAGAGTAAGAGCGATCTCGATGTGGAGAGTCCCAACACCGCTCAGCAGGAACTCGCCCGTCTCCTCGTTTATCTTGACCACCAAGCTCGGGTCCTCTATGCTCAGCTTGTGCATCGCGTCGATCAGCTTAGTCAGCTGAGAGGGGTCTTTGGGCTCGATGGCCACCGTGACAACCGACTCTGTGATCATCCTCAGCCTCTCGAAGGG
>JAGDWK010000010.1:1218-2742 GCA_023256015.1 Thermogladius sp. | reverse complement strand
ATAGCGCCGTCGATCACCCTCAGCGCCCTTATAGTCTTCGACTGAAAGTCGACGTGTCCCGGAGTGTCGATCAGGTTGATAACGTAGGGCTTGCCCTTGTACTCGTGGTACAAGCTAACGTTCGCCGCCTTGACGGTCATCTGCCTCTTCTGCTCGATATCTAGGTAGTCCAGCGCTAATGCCTGCCCCGCGATCTTCTCAGAGAGCAGACCCGCCATCGCTAACAGTGAGTCAGACAGCGTCGTCTTCCCGTGGTCGACGTGCGCTGTTATGCCTATATTCCTTACCTGCTCGAGGTTCTTCATTATCTTCAAGACTTCACTAGTCTGCTTATACTTGACCATGCGTAAACCAGCCTCGCCCACGTAACCGTACTAAAAGACCTCATGTATATGGGGGTTAAAAATCGGATATCAAGTACTCCCTTTCGCGTACCTGCTTATGAGCCCCTCGAACTCCCTCTTACCGACGTTAACCGAGTCCCTTAGTAGCGTGTCAATGTCGAGCGCCCCAACAGGCGCTCCCCCTCTTAGCCTCACGTCGATCACTACGTTGACGCTCTCCGTGGTCTTCTCTAACCGGACTATTATGTCAGCTTCGACTAGACCTCGCGCCTTCTCGTCGATGAAACCCCTGACAGCCTCCTCGACTCTCAGAGCGATTTCCTCCAAGTCGTCGTCTTTTATATTGTCTAGTTTTAAGCCCACGAGCTTAGGTCTGTTTCTGGGCTGTGAGTCCATACTTTGATAGTACCTCTCTGATCTTGCTCTCTAGGTCTGCTAGCTGCCTCGAGAGTACCTCGAGCTGCTTCCTATACTTTTCCTTCTTCAAACTGAGTAGCTCCTTCCTCTCTTGGAGTTCTTTGACTACTTCGTCCTTGCTCTTCTTCACCAAGACTTGACCTATAAGCTTGTAGACCTCCGTAGAGTCCTGTAGGTACTGCAGGTTCTCTAGTACGTTGTCTATCTCCGATATCTCGGCTTCTACGAGCTTTAGCTCCGAGTCGACCTTGACGTAGCTCTCCCTCACAGCTTGGTACTGTGCTATCAACTGCTGAACCTCAGGTGGCAATCTCTGCTCGCTCACCCCTCGATCACCGCCTTTAACTCCATGAGCATTGATATGGTACTTATTATACTATTAACAACCGCTCTTAAAAGACCTATTCTGGAACACGATACAACAACCCTGAGCGTAGACTCCTTCAACTCTACCCCGCCCCGGCAGGTCTCAGGGAGGCTCTCTATCTCTGGTCGCAGAGACTCCACGATGGACCTAGCGATATTCTCGTCAACGCCTCTTACCTCGAGCTCAACCTTGTTCTCCATAAGTCTTGAAGCCTCTCACCTTTAACAAGGGGCCAACTACATCTCCATTCCGAGAAAGTATTTTAACCGTTACATTACCCCCCTCGTCGTGTAGAGATATCTTGAAGGCCGACGACTTGTTAATGAAGTCCTTGAGCAGGCTCATCAATAACCCCGCTAGTTCTAGGCACTTACTACTAGAGCAGCCCGACTCGTC
>JAGDWK010000010.1:0-1118 GCA_023256015.1 Thermogladius sp. | reverse complement strand
GGACCAACGACCTTCGTCCTTCCCATAAGCAACACCTGGTCTACCACTTCGTGTACTCTTGTGGATTGCTTATAACCCTCCTTATAAAGCTTAAGACTTGTTCGCCAGCCTTTAAAGCTATTTCGACAGCAGAGTCCAACGTCCTGGGCGTTATACTTCTCGGCCCTCTCTTCTGTAGGCCCACTATACGTCCTTTCTCGTCCACCGAGATCGACAAGAACGTGTCTATCACACTCTCCTCCTCGAGCGACGGGTCTACGATCAGAATATCGCCTAGCACGCCCATGGTTACCGTGGTCACGAGAGTGTTTATTGGCAGGGGTGTATCCTTGGTTCCATAGACGACTTTGAAGCCCTCCACCGTAGTGTCAAGTCTAGGTAATCTCGACGTGGCGAGGGCTATCATAGACGCTATCATGCCGGTGTCTAGTATGTTCCCGTCGTGGTCTATCACGTAGATGTCGTCGTATATCACCCACGCTAGCCTCCCCGGCTGGATCACCAGCTTAGAGAGGTCTACTACTTTGGGCTCTCTGAGACTCCTGTCTATTACCCTCGCGACCTCTATCGCGTCCTCGTTCGGGGGTCCAGGCTCGAAGGAGGGGGATGCTAGTGGGACGAACTCGGCGTGAACCTGCAAAACCCCCTCATTCGGCCTATCCTCGAAAGGCGTGCCCAGCTCCGCTTTCACACCCGCTATTACCTGCGTACCACCCAGCTTCACTAAGGCGCTTCCTTCCGCCTTGCTTATTATGCCAACGCTCACCGAGATGTTCCTGTAGTCGTGAAGACCCCTGTTGTCTACACGCTCACCCTTCTTCAGCATCCTTACTATCGTCTCCGCCCTTATCTTGGGCATTATAGGCTCTCTTTGAGGAGTTATCGACATAGAGCCCACCTCACGACTCTAGTACAGACAGGTACTTCTTATGCAACGTCTCCTTCATCAAGGCGTACACTTTCTCGGCCCCTCTCTTCGCGAGTTCGATGGCTTTCTTGAACTCTTCTACTGTTAATACACCGTTCAGCTGAAGCAAGACTATCTCGCCAATGCCAGCAGCATACCCTACAGGCAGGTCCGCCTCGCCGTACTCGTCCTCGAGCTCGTTTATGTCTAG
>JAGDWK010000029.1 GCA_023256015.1 Thermogladius sp. | reverse complement strand
GCGAGCTCCACCAGCCGCTCAGGCGGAGTGACCTCGCCGTGCTCCGGTGGTCTGGCGTAGCTCAAGTGGTCGTTCTGGCACCAGGGGCAGTAGAAGTTGCAGCCGTAGTTGCTGTAGGTCAGTGCCAGGGAGTTGGGCCAGTAGTGGAACTGGGGCTTGATCTCGATCGGCCTGACCTCGACCGCGCTCAGCTTCCCGTACCCCGTCGCGTAGAGGACGCCGCCCACGTTAGTGTAGTTCCAGCAGGCCCCACGCCCACCGGGGGGTATAGTACACCTCCTTTCGCAGACGAGGCACCTAGCGTAGCCGTCTCGCAGGGGCTCCTGAAGCCTCGCCCGCGGGGGCCATGGACGGTCCAGACCGCCTACCCTTGTGTCGACGCTAGACCACCCGGCTTGCCGTCACTCTTATATTACCCGGTCACCGGTATTAACTCGTCCTGGGAACCGTATTGGGGCAGACGAGCGTCGAGACCGCTCCGTGGCACTCGCTGAGCGTGGAAGAGGTTCTTGAGAAGCTGGGGTCGAGCCTCCGGGGTCTGAGCGAGGAGGAGGCGGAGAGGAGGCTCCAGGCCTACGGCCCGAACATCCTCGAGGCCAAGCGGAAGCACCCGGCCCTGATCTTCGCGAGGCAGTTCACGAACGCCCTGATACTGATCCTCGTGGCCGCCAGCGTGATCTCGGGGTTTTTAGGGGAGATCTTAGACGCCGCCCTGATCCTCGCTGTGGTCTTCGTCATGGGCGTTATGGGCTTTGTCCAGGAGTACAGGGCCGAGAGAGCGCTCCAAGAGTTGCGGAAGCTCGCGTCGCCGACAGCCAAGGTCGTCAGGGGCGGCGTTACCAAGGTCGTGGAGGCCTCTAGGCTGGTGCCGGGAGACATAGTGTTGATAGAGGAGGGGGACAGGGTACCAGCCGACCTCAGGCTTGTATTGAGCGACAACCTCGAGGTAGACGAGTCCTCTCTCACGGGCGAGTCCACTCCAGTCCAGAAGGACCACGAGCAAGTACTCCCGCCTGAGACCCCCCTCGGCGACAGGGTGAACATGGCGTTCATGGGCACTACTGTGGTTCGGGGGAGGGGCAGGGGTGTCGTGGTGGCGACAGGGCCGAGGACGGTGCTGGGGGGGATAACGAGGGCCGTGGAGGAGGCGGAGGAGCAGCCAACGCCCCTAGAGGTGGAGCTGGAGGACCTGGGTAGGAAGGTGGGCTTTGTAATACTCGGGATATCCGGCGTCGTCTTCGCGACTACGCTCCTCGTCGAGAAGACCAGTGTACTGACAGCCCTCCTCGTAGCCATAGCGCTGGCCGTCGCAGCAGTCCCGGAGGGGCTCCCCGCCATTGCGACGGGCCTGCTCGCGATAGGGGCTAGGAAGATGGCGGAGAAGAAGGCCCTTGTGAGGAGGCTGGCCGCCGTCGAGGCGCTGGGCTCGGTCAACGTGATCTGCACGGACAAGACGGGTACTGTGACCAGGGGGGAGATGATGGTCAAGTACCTCTGGACAACAGGCGGCGAGTTCGAGTTCACGGGCGAGGGCTTCAGGGTCGAGGGCGAGGCGAGGCCGATTACGCGAGACGCCGACGATCGCCTGCTCGAGAAAGTGGGCGAGCTGGCCCTAGCACACACCGCTTACACGATAGACGTCGCGGGCCTGGAGAGCCTGGCGACTAGGAAGTCGCCGACCGAGCTGGCCGTCTTCGTGATGGGTGTAAAGGTCGTCGGCCCAGGTAGGGTCGGCGAGGTCAAGGAGAAGTACAGGCTCGTCTCGGAGAACCCGTTCGACCGGTTCAGGAAGATGAGGAGCACGGTACACGAGCACGACGGCGGCCTAGTCTCCGTGGTCACCGGCGCCCCCGAGGTGGTACTAAAGAACTCCGCGGGCATCTTGCGGCCCTCGGGCGAGGAGGCGATTACGCCACTAGACGTGGAGACGGTCATGAAGAGGATCGAGTACTACTCTTCGCAGGGGTTCAGGGTGCTCGGCATCGCGTACAAGAGGCTGTCAGGCGAGGGGGACGACCCCGAGAACGGCCTCGTCTTCGCCGGCTTGATGGCTATCATAGACCCTCCACGCGAGGGTGTGAGGGAGGCTGTCGAGGAGGCCAAGAGGATGGGTGTGAGGACGGTCATGGTCACGGGGGACCACAAGCTCACAGCCATGGCCGTTGCGAGGATGATCGGCCTCGAGGTAGGCGAGGACAACGTCCTAGAGGGCTGGCAACTAGACAGGATGAGCGACGAGGAGCTCGAGAGGGTGGTTGACAAGGTCGTCGTATACGCGAGGGTAACGCCCGAGCACAAGCTGAGGATCGTAAGGGCGCTGAAGAAGAGGGGGTACAGGGTCGCCATGACGGGGGACGGCGTGAACGACGCCCCGGCGCTCAAGGAGGCCGACGTCGGGGTCGCGATGGGGGTCAGGGGGACGGACGTCGCTAAGGAGGTCTCCCAGCTGATACTACTAGACGACAACTACGCTACGATCGTGGAGGCGATAAAGATGGGGAGGTGGATATACGAAAACCTGAAGAAGCCGATCTCCTACCTACTCTCCTGCAACCTCGGCGAGGTCGGCTCCGTCTTCGGCGCGGAGCTCCTAGGCCTGCCCTACATCCTCGAACCGGTCCACCTCCTCTGGATCAACGTGACGACAGACGCCTTCCCAGCCCTCGCACTGGGCCTAGAGCCCCCCGAGCCGGGCCTCTACACGAGGCCGCCCAGGCCGAGAGGGGCGAGGCTGGTAACAGGGAAGAAGCTGCTCTACTACACCCTCACCGGTTTAGTCATAGCGGCCTTCACGATAGGGCTGTTCGCACAGTCCCTATCAAAGGGGCTCGAGTACGCCAGGACGGTCGCCTTCACTACGATAGCCCTCTCAGAGTTCGGTAGAGCGATGGCCTCGCGTAGCGAGCGGCACTCGCTCTTCAGGCTGGCCTGGAACAAGTGGCTGCCACCGGCGCTCCTGGCCTCGCTGGGGCTCCAGTTGATCGTCTTGTACACCCCGCTCAACAGCCTGTTCCACGTAGTGCCGTTAGGTCCGGTCGAACTAGCGGTCATAGCCTTCTTACCGTCGGCAGCGATAATACTGATAGACGAGGTTAGGAAGAAAGTGTGGGTCTACGACTAAACGCTGCCCGCCCATGTCGGGGGATTATAAGCCGTTTTAGCGGGATAGTTAGAGTAGTGATGAAATGCACCTCCACGGACTGGTGAAGTGAAGAAAAGGGCTGAGCCCGGCCCGTTAGGCCAACCCGCAGCCCTATTCTGTGGCTTGTCATCTAGCTTAGGCGCTGCGTGCTCGTGGTCGCTGGTTTCTTGAACGCTCTACCCTCCACAGACTTATATCCTCGCGCCGATAAATCCATTCTAATGAGGGTGTTGTATGAATAGGGCGCTCGTCCTCGCTATAGCGCTCGCAGTCCTATTGGTCTCGGTCACACCGCCGAGTTATGCCTTGTATAAACCGCCGGCGTCCAGAGTCGTACTGCTGAGTATAGACGCGCTCAGGTCGGACATGGTCTGGGACATGCTGTTGAACAGGTCGGTCTTCGCCACCGAGTTGCCCGGGTTCAGGTACATCTTCGAGCACGGCTACTTGGCTAGGGGGATGGTCGTCAGCTTCCCGTCCTCGACTGCTGTGAGCCACGCAGTGATATCCACGGGCGCCCCACCGGGCGTCACAGGCATCACGGGCAACGCCATACACCTGCCCGGGACACCGCTAACTGCGACTGTCTCCGGTTTCGACGGCTCAATGCTCTTGGCTGAGCCCCTCTGGATGGCCGCCGATAGACAGGGCCTTAAGGCCGTGGTGGCCGCCTTCCCGCAGAGCGACCCGTGGGCTTGGGAGGGGAAGATGAGGAGCTCGATGGTGTTCAACCCCTACGACTCCTCCATGGGCCCGCCGTCCTACTCGGCCCTCTACACGACCAACCGCTCGGTCCCCGCCGCCTACTACGTGAACGTGACGGAGGCCTCCGGCTGGTCCGGTAGTTTGCCCGGGCTCACCGTGTACAAGGCCTGGGAGGCTTCGTTCACGTTCGGCGACGAGACCTGGTACTTCTACATAGTAGACACCACCGGCTCGGGCACCCCCGACAGGGTCGCTATAGTCCCGAGGTCTAAGGACCTGAGTAACGCCCTGGCTGTCCTGCGAGAGGGGGAGTGGAGCAAGCCCCTGAACACGACCCTCGTCTACAAGGGGAACACCTACGTTATAGCGCCGCTCTTCAAGGCCCTCAACCTCTCCTTGACAAACTTCAGGGTGTACAGGAGCCTCACGAGGCCGTTTGAGACCGCAACTAGGTGGTTCAGCAATAGGGATGTTGCCTGGAGGGTTTGGAACGAGGTCGTGACGAAGACGGGTATGATAACGGACGGCGACTACTTCGGTCTTGCAAACGGCTGGTACGACGAGGACACCTACATGGAGACGGTTTACTTCGCGAACAGGTTCTTCATGGAGTTCACGAGGTGGCTTATCAAGAACACGGACTGGAACCTCTTGATGACCTACACCCCGATAGTCGACAACGTCTACCACCAGTTCCTCGGCCTGACAGACCCGAGCATGCCCTACTACGACCCGAAGACAGCACCCAAGTACGTCAACTACGTGAAGCAGGCTGTGAAGTGGGCTGACGAGTTCGTACAAATGATACTCACGGAGGTCGACCTCTCGAACACGGCGGTCATCGTTGTGTCGGACCACGGCCAGTGGCCTGTGGCCAAGCTGGTGTACGTAAACAACATTCTCGAGAACGCCGGCCTCTTGAAGAGGAGTGGCGGAGTAGTCCTACTGAACGAGACGGTTGCGTGGTACAACGGGTACAACCAGGTATTCATCAACTTGAAGGGTAGGGAGGCAGGCGGGATCGTAGACCCGTCAGACTACGACAGCGTTGTCGCAAAGGTCATGGACGTCCTAGCCTCTGTCAGAGACCCCGTGACCCAGGAGCCGGTGTTCAGCGTGGTCATGAAGAAGAGCGAGGCAGCGGCCTTCGGTCTCTGGGGTGACAGAGTCGGGGACGTGGTTATCAGCGCGAAGCCCGGCTACGCTCCATTGGGAGGCTTCTCCCCCACCGGGAGCCCGTTTGTCGACGTAGTCCCGCTGAAGACCATTACCGCTAACCACCAGGACCTGCCCTACTACCCCGAGCTCTACGCGGTCTTCGCCGCTGTGGGGGCCGGCGTCGGGCACGGCGTCCTCGGGCTGGTCCAGTCCACTAGCGTAGCGCCGACTATTGCCGCGCTGCTCGGCATACAGCCACCGCTGAACTCTACTGGGACCCCACTACCGATAACGAGCCCCATATTCACAGTGTCGGTGGAGACGAAGACGGAGACGGTCACATCTTATGAAACGTCTACAGTCACAGCGTGGCAGACCCTAACACAGACGAGCACTAGGACCGAGACCTCTGTCAGCCTCGTGACCGTTACGGAGAGGTACACCGACCCCGTTTACGTAGGCTCGCTAGTGGCTATCGCGGTAATCGGGTACGTCGCCGTCCTCCTGGCTAGGAGGAAGATCAAGTAGTTTTTTCCCCTTCCAAACAACCAAAGCCCTTCGCGTTAGTCCTTTACAGGCTGTCCTGTAAGGTCGACCAACACACTACAGAGGCTGGTTCATCCCCTCCCACCCCACACCCGGTACGCACAGGCGTCGATGGCTGGCGTGATGTAACCCTACTTTCTAACACTTTGCGACCCTCTAGAGGGGTGTGTACAACCTGCAACGCCCAACTCCGTCGGCCTGACTCGTAAATCTGACCTTGTACCAACCCTGCCGTACCCGCGGCGGTTGATCTCAAGTGTTATAGCGCTAGCGGCATCGCCAAGCAACAGCGTGCAGCTGCTCTCTCACTAAGCCACCCGTGTACTCCAGCTTCATACCCTATGCTCCGAGAGCGGTTCGCGAGCCCCTTAAGCCCCGTACCCTGGTAGGTGTGGTCTTGGGCGAAAAGCGACTTGCCGCTACTCCCGGGGAGTACAGTGTACCGTGGCCAACGTCTAAACGGGGAAAACAAGTTCTCTAGTACTAGCTGGTGGGTGGCAAAACTCCGAAGATCGCCGGTCCTATCCTTATTAGAATTCACTGCTATACCGGAGTGTGAGGGTTTATGTTGCCGGCTTACTCGGTGGAGGACCACGGGTCATTCCAAGTGGTCACAGGCGAGGTAAAGCCCGGCGTCAGGGTCCTGAAGCTGGTCGACGGCGAGACTAGGTTCTTCGAGGCCCTCTGGGAGATCCCCGAGGGCGTGTCCTACAACGCCTACGTAGTCGACTACGGGGAGGGCGCAATCCTCGTAGACGGCTGGAAAACGGGCTACGGCCCCCTCCTCGTCGACAAGCTTAGGCAGCTGGGCGTCTTAGACAAACTCAGCCACGTTGTCGTCAACCACATGGAGCCCGACCACTCGGGGTCCCTACCCGAGGTGCTCGAGGCTAGAAAGGGTGTGAGGGTCCTCGGCCACCCCCTGACCAAGAAGCTCATCAAGGACTTCTACGGGTTGGAGCCCGACTTCAAGCCGGTGGCCGACGGCGAGAAGCTGCCGGTGGGCCCGCTAACCCTTAAGTTCAGCCACGTCCCGTGGCTCCACTGGCCAGAGACCATCGTGACGCAGGTGGAGGAGCTGGGCGTGCTCTTCACCTGCGACGTCTTCGGCTCCTTCGGTTCCCACAGGGCCGTGGCTTTAAGGGAGCTCGGCGAGGAGCAGAGGAGAGAGTACTACGCCCTCGCACGGAAGTACTTCGCCGACGTAGTGGCCCACTACAGGGACTTCGTGGTCAAGGCGTCCGGTAAGCTAAAAGAGGCGATATCGACGAGCGAGCTTGTGGCTCCCGGCCACGGGCTCGTCCTAGATAGAGCGGAGGCAAGCGGTCTACTCGACCTATACCTGGACTGGTCGACTAGCAGAGGCGGTAAGGTCGTTCTGCTATACGCCTCCATGTACGGGCACTCCGAGAGGCTAGTGGTGGAGTTGAGCCGGCGCCTCAAAGAAGAGGGCGTGGAGGTGAGCTCGCACGGTTTCACCGACAAGCACCGGCACCACGTTAGCGAAATCGTCAACGACGCCCTCGGGGCCGGCCTAATAGTGGTCGTCTCGACCGTCTACGAGAACAGTACGTTCCCCCTCGTCAAGTACACGCTCGAGCTGGTGGCGCACAAGACGGGCTGCGGCAAGGTGCTATTCGTAGACGTCCACGGCTGGGGAGGCAAGGGCGCCGAGGCTAAGAAGCTGCTGGAGTCTCTAGGCTGCTCCGACATAGCAGTGCTCGAGCTAAAGCCCTTCGAGGCGTCGACTAGTGCCGAGAGAGTAGTCCAGCAGGCGCTGGACCTCCTCGCCAGGCGACCGGGCCGACAGGAGGGTTCGTGAAAAAGGACGGCACGGGAATCAACGGAGGGCCCGATGTCCTCGGCGGTGGGTATGGGGGTGATGCTCGGTAGTTACAAGTAGTGTGCCCGAATGGGAGTGGGGCTCGCCTACCTCCACGGGTCTAATGGGCGTCTGTCTTCTAACCCGCTCCCGCCCAGCCCCGTAGTAGCCCTCTC
>JAGDWK010000077.1 GCA_023256015.1 Thermogladius sp. | reverse complement strand
TACCCTCTTTCACGTGGTTGACAATTTTACCGGCTATCTCTGTCCCCCCGATACCTCTGTCGTGAACCCTGTTCGTGAAGGAGCCGCTTACTCTAGGTGTGGCCTCGTCCTTTATCAGAGTCTCAATACCGTAGTCAATAGGTCTCTCCTCTAGGACTGTTCCGCAAACAGGACAAACATATGCGTTCTCAGAGTAGTCGAAGACTATGTTTTGATTGCCGCACACAGGACATCTCAGAACAGCCGTCTCGATCTTCATCACTGGGTCTCGCCCCCTTGCTTCCTAGCGCCCTTTCTCTTAGCTGGCTCGTAGTACACGTTGTAGTCGCGTATTGTAGAGGCCAGGTCCCTAGACTCTAGTTTAACAATTATCCTAGGGTCGTCGACTCTCCCTATTATGTCGACTATTTTTCCAAGCCTCCGAAGATTGGAGTCGTAAACCAGGCTGCCTATAAGATCCTCCCGGACGTTCACGGATGGCCTTACCACCAGGATCCCATTCTTGCCCACGACTTCTACGAAACCCAAGCGCCTCAAACCCTGACTGAACCTCCTGTGGTAATACCTTGTTGACACGGTATTTAACCAGGGACCCTATAATACCTACGACACAACCGTTTTTTGTAGTATTGTTTCCCTCAATCGGGTGTTGGAATAAGAACGTAATACACTATATATGAGATATAATCACGTAATACGACCTAATCATGTGGAGGGACGGGTTACGCGGTCACAACCCGAATTTCGAGTAGGTCCCCTTCCGAGGACTGGGTTAAGCGTACTGGTTGCTGGGATATTGAAAGCCCCTAGCCCCTCATCTTCTTCAGCTCCATGGATAAGAGCTTGAGAAGCCTCGTCTTGTTAAAAACCTTGTTTACAACGACTCTACCAGCCTTCCTCCACATTCGAGGGTACTTCTTGCCCGCCTCAACCTCCACCTCAAACCCTAGGCGGCGGGCCGCTTTCTCGATCTCCTCTAACGTGGGGTTCGGCACGCAAATCGACTTTGGAACCCTCCTTCCACTGCTCCGAGAACTCGAACAATCGATGTAGTGAGGGTATATGACGACCTTTCTTTTCTCGTACTCCCTACTCACTACGACACCGTGTACTCTACTTTACCAGCACCCCGTTCAAAACTCCGTCTTGCCCTGGCCTCGAAACGATTTTGACCAGCCCTACCTCAGTCTTAACGACCGCACCTTTAACGATTATCTTAGACCTCGCTAACTGGGGGTTAGACGGGACATTCACGACGTCTAGGATCTTGACTTTCCTTACACGCTTCTCTTCTGGCAGGTAAACGTTGACATAGACTGCTCTCTTCAGCTTTACCTTAGTGTTCCCGCCCACAGTCCTAACGATCTTCCTCTCCTCCTCTCCCGCCAGGGTTGTATTGATGGGCGGGCCGCCTAACTCGTATTTCCTCTTGTCCCTGCGTCGTCCTTTCTTACCCCCCGTTATCTTTTTGAAGTCGTTACCTTGGTAGTACGACATCGACAGCACCTTCCTCTTTCTAGAGTTTGAAGCCGGCTTATAAACTTCTTTAAGTGGTAAACCTAATGCATAAAACCTGGCAAAGTTCAGGGAAGCAGAGACATGCGCGGATTGCTCGCCTCTTCTCAGAGAAGGCTGGAGAGATTCGCTTTCAGGGTACTAAGCTTCTTCGAGAAAAGAGTTCTTGAAGACGTCTACGAGAGGTGGCTGTGGCTCCAGATCAAAGACGGCCCGTTCCCTACGCACATAGGCATAATCCCTGACGGCAACCGTAGGTGGGCCAAAGAGCGCGGTCTAGACCCCTTAACAGGGCATGAGACCGGCTACGAGAGGATTAAGGAGGTCTTGAACTGGATCTGGGAGCTCGGTGTGAGGTACGTAACGATCTATGCTATGAGTAGCGAGAACTGCATGTTCAGGAGCCGCGAGGAGTTCTATCACTTGCTCTCCCTGCTCAGGAGGGGAATTAGAGAGATACTGGAGTCGGGCGAGATCGATAAGAAGAGGATCAGAGTCAAGGTGATCGGAGATCTAGACATGCTCCCGCCGGACCTCGTCGACGAGATCAGGAAGCTCGAGGAGAGGAGTAGCTCGTACGAGGACAGGACGTTGATGATCGCCGTATGTTACGGCGGTAGACACGAGATAGTCGAGGCCGTTAAGAAGATTATTAAAGAGTACGAGGCGGGGAAGGTCAGCCTAGACGACATAAACGAAGAGACTTTCTCGAAATACTTGATGACGAGCGATATCCCAGACCCCGACTTGATTATAAGGACGAGCGGAGAAGTGAGGATAAGTAACTTCTTGTTGTGGCAGGCCGCCTACAGCGAGCTCTACTTCTGCGATGCTTACTGGCCTGAATTCAGGAAAATAGACTTCTGGAGAGCTATAAGGAGCTACCAGGCCCGCGAGAGGAGGTTTGGGAGGTGATCACGACTCTTCGCTCAACTCGTCGGGGTTCGAGTAGAGCAACTTGAGATCCTCGAACGTGAGCTTCTTAACACCCGACTTCAACTTCTCTTCGACCTGCTTCTTCTTCTCCTCGATTATCTTAGAGGTCTTCGCTCTCCTCAGCTCTTCTAGCTTCTTGTTATACAGCTCCCTTAGCTCCCCTAGTCTAGACCTGTACTTCTCGATCTCGCCGTTAATTTCGTCTAGCCTCTTCTGCTTCTCGTTTATCGTGTTCGTTAGGTCGTTAACAGCCTTCGTTTTCTCGGCCAACTCTTGCCTCATCTTCGTAAGGCTCTCTTTAGCTTTCCCAACCTCCTCCGTCAACACGCCTATCTTGTTCCTCAGGTCGCTTATCTGTACACGCAGTGATGTTATGTACGCTCTCAGTTCCAGGTACTGGTTCTTCTCGTTTACAGCCCTACGCGCCTTCTCGAGTAGCCTCTCGTAGCGTTTTATCCTATTGATGATCTCGTTTTCCTGCTCGAGTGATAGAACTCTCGTCTGCAGACTCCACTCGAGCCTGTTTATCTCGTCGACGATAGCGCTTATAGGTATCCTGACCTCCTTGTTCAGGTTCTCTACCTCGATCTTCTTGCTTCTAGCTAGCTCTATAAGAGAAGAGTACTCCTCCTTCTTCGACTTCAGCTCCCCGATTAGTCTCCTCCTCTCCTCCACCAGCCCCTTGTACTTCTCCTTCAGGCCCTTGTACTCCTCCTTTAGTTTTTTGATGCTCTCGATCAGCCCTCTACGCTGGGACCTCAGAGTTTTCAGCTCTGCTATTAGCCCGGCTCTCTGCTCTTTAAGCTGAGATATCAAAGCCCTCGTCTTGGAGATCTCGTCTCCTATTGCCGTAAGAGACGGGTCCCCGTTAAAGCCGTTCCCGGCCACTCAACGATTCACCACACTAGCTCTACTGACTATGACTCTAGCGTCGACGACAACCGCCCCACGGCTATAGGCTATTACAGGATTTAAATCGACCGAGATAATATAAGGATTATCCTCCATCAATTTAGAGAGCGATACGATCATGCCGGCGATAGCCTCCTTGTCCACGGGGGGTTGCGACCTGTACCCTTCGAGTATTCTACTCGCCTTGATCTCCCCTAGCATCTCGATAGCGTCCTGGTAACTGACGGGGGCCACTCTAAAGGTGACGTCCTTTAGAACTTCCACGAATATGCCGCCGAGCCCGAACATAATGACTGGGCCGAACACCTGGTCGCGTGTAGCGCCAATAATCACCTCTACGCCTGGCGGCATCATTTTCTGCACGAGGAAGCCTGTCAGCCTAGCCCCCGGTTGCCTCTCCCTGACGTTTTTCGTTATAGCCTCGCAAGCACGCTCGACTTCCTCGCCGCTCTTCAAGCCTAGTACAACACCGCCAACGTCTGTCTTGTGGCTAATATCGGGCGAGACGACCTTTACAACGACCGGGTAACCAATCTTGTCTGCGACCTCCCTGGCCTCACGGCCGCTCTCCGCGAAGCCGTAGTCGGCAACTTTGATGCCGTACAGCTCCATTAACCTCATTGCCTCGTGCTCGAGTAGCTTGGACCTCCCCTCTCTCAGCGCCGTCTCGACGATACTGCCGGCGTTCAAGACACGCCACCTTGCATTCTAATTCGCGAGTAAGTATATAAAGCACTCAAAGCCCTCGCAAGCCTCTCGGGGGACTCGAACACCGGTATGCCGTTCTCCTCGAGGAACTTCTTGTACTTCAGCGCGAGCTCTCCTCCTATTAGGACTACAAGCAGAGGTTTACCGTACACCTTGGCCTTCACAAGGTATTCGAAGAGCTCGCCTCTCAGGCCCGGGATCTGGGGTAGAGCCACTACGACGACTGCGTCCACGTCGTTTCTCGGCAGCAGCTCGTTCAACACGGTAATGAACCTCTGGTCGTCTGTGTCACCCGTCAAGTCTATCGGGTTCTCGACTATGCAGTGAGGCGGGAGAACACTCCTCAGTCTCTCCTTGAGATCGGCGGGTGTCTCTGGTACCTCGAGGCCGTTGAGCTCGATGGCGTCTGTTAACATCACTCCTACACCACCTGCGTCGGTCACGATGTAGACCCTCCTACCCTTCATCAACGGCTGCGTGGACAAGACCTTGACGAGGTCCATAATCTCGTCGAAGCTGACAGCCTCTAGAAGCCTGCTCTGCTTGAAGACCGTTATGTAAAGAGTGTAGTCGCCGGCTAAGGCTGCCGTGTGGCTGGCTGCGGCGATACCCCCTCTCTTGGTCTTACCCGCCTTGTAGACAACGACGGGCTTAACCCTTGAAACCTTCCTCGCGGTGTCGATGAAGTCTCTTCCCCGCCCTTCTCTGACACCCTCCAAGTAGAGGAAAATAACGTTGGTGGTAGGGTCTTCCGCTAGGTAGTTCAGCAGCTCGACCTCGTCTACGTCGATCTTGTTCCCGAAGCTTATGGCCTTCGAGAGGCCGTAGCCGTGGTGCGCCATCCAGTCAAGCAACGCCGACGCGAAAGCGCCGCTCTGGCTTATCACACTCACGTAACCCCTGGGCGGCCTCCTCATTTTGTCTTCTGGAAGGAAGAAGGTGTCAACACCACTCCAGTTGTCTAGCACCCCTATACAGTTAGGCCCTATCACCCTAATACCGTGTCTAGCGGCGACCCGCTTTACCTCGTCCTCGAGCATAGCACCCTCTTGAGTACCGGTCTCCCTGAACCCCCCGCTTATTATTATAGCGCCCTTCACGCCTTTGACGCCCGCGTCTTCCAGTACCCCAGGGACTGTCCTAGCGGGGGTGGCTATCACTACTAAGTCCACTCGCCCCGGTATCTCCTGTACGCTCGCGTAGGCCTTTAGCCCGAGGATCTCCTGGTAGTGCGGGTTAACCGGGTATATCTCGCCCTTGAACTTGTTCTTGAAGTTCTCTAGTATTACCCTGCCTACCTTACCCTCCTTAGGGGTCGCCCCCACAACCGCTACGCTCGAGGGGTTGAAGAAGAACTCGAGCACCGAGAGCACCACTATCACGTAATTTGGGCGAGGTAAAATAAGTTTTGTCTACTAATCACGAGTCAGAGAACGGGGTTGGGCTCCTCTGTGTAGTAGTCCTCGCCGCCCGCCAGTACCCTCTGTAGGGCTGCGTAGAGCTCGTCGAGACCTTCTCCCGACACGTTCGAGACTTTCACGACATCGAAGAGCATGAGCTTCTCGAGCAGTAACCCTATCTCGTCTTTACTCCATATGAGGTAACCCGGCGAATCGAGCGCCTCGGCCAGACTGTAGGGGTCTTCAAGGTACTCGCCTATCTTATCCAGCTCGTCGCCGGGTATCAAGTCCGTCTTCGTCACTACGTTTATCTGCGGGTATGCCAACCTGGCGTGGACAGAGGCCGATAAGAGGAGCGACGACAACAGGTTGTTTGGGTTCACGACCTGGAGACCGTCGATTAGGAACAAGGAGGCTCTCCTGTTATCACCTATTATCGAGTTGAGTATGATCGGCCCCGTCTCCCTGAATGCGAACACCTCCATCTGACCCGGGGTGTCTATGATGAAGTAGTTTGGACGGAGCCCCTCGATTTCCTCTCTTAGGTCGTTTATTTTCAGAGCCAGCATATCCATCGAGGCTATGAGAGCCCCGTTAGGCCCGAGCCCGTACTTCTCCATGACCTCACGCGCGTCGACGTAGTCCCTCACGTCTACGTCCGGGTCATAGGGTAGTTTTTCCACGGCTGGATCGAGGTTCACGATCGCCGCGTCTAGGCTGTGGTCTTCCAGGTACTCGCGTAGACTCCCAGACAAGGTCGTCTTGCCACTGCCTGCTGTGCCCAGCACCACGATGTAGTATGGCATGAGCTACACCTGCATTAGATGTAGAAGAGCCTCCTACCAGCACTGCCCCAGTACTTCCCTTTGAAGTTCAGCTTGTACCCGCACTTGGGGCAGGTAAAGTCTTCTTTTAAGCCCCACTTGGTGATGAAGAACCCCTCTCTTTCGACAACAAGGGTGCCACACCTAGGACAGTACGTGTTCTCTAGGGGGTGCCCCCACACGTTGCCTATATACACGTGCTTCAAGCCCTGCTCTTTGGCCAGTTTCGCCAGCTTCTCTAACGTCTTGGTAGGCGTAGGGGGCACGTCAGACATGAGGTAGTCTGGGTGGAACCTCAAGAGGTGGAACGGCGTCTCGTCGCCGAGGTTTTCTACTATCCACTTGCTCAACTTTACTACGTCCTCTTCTCGGTCCCCGTAGACCGGTACCACCAGGTTCGTGATCTCGATCCACCAGCCTTGCCTCTTCATCTCGAGGATTGTGGAGTATATAGGGGAGGGGTCCCACACACCCATGAACTTCCTGTAGAACTCGACGTTACCAGCAGCCTTGAAGTCCACAGTAACAGCGTCCATGTAAGGCCCGATCTCCCTAACGGCCTCTTCAGTCATGTACCCGTTTGTTACCATCGTGTTGAACAGCCCGTGCTTCTTCGCCAGTTTAGCAGTATCGTACATGAACTCGTAGAACACCGTCGGCTCGTTGTATGTGTAGCTTATCCCCTGACAGCCCAGCTGTAGAGCCCTCTCTACGACCTCCTCAGGTTCGAACGGCTCCCCGTATAGCCTCTCTCTCCTAGACTGGCTCAAAACCCAGTTCTGACAAAACCTGCAGTAGAAGTTGCAACCGACAGTCGATATCGAGAAAACACAGGCGCCAGGGTTGAAATGCATTAGGGGCTTCTTCTCGATTGGGTCAGGGTTGGCGGCTGTCAGTAGACCGTAGACTAGCGTGTACAGAACACCGTCCTTGTTATACCTTACGCCGCAGGCCCCGTACGCCCCGGGTACTATCACGCACCTCTTGTGGCAAAGATTGCACTTGACACGCCCTCCCTCGAGGCGCTGGTAAAACATCGCCTCTCTTACACCGGGTCTCTCGAGCAAATACACCTGAACACCCTCCAATGTGTATTGATTAGAGAGTCTCATAAACGTGTGGTTACGGTTTATTATTCCCGTGCGTTATTCCTCTCTTGGTGAGACCTCTTTGCTGATCGTACCGGGCTCCAACTTCACAAGGCAGTCGATGGAGCTGGCTAAGCGCCTCGGGGCGGAAGTGGTCGAAGTCGAGAAGAAAGTCTTCCCCGACGGAGAGCTTTACGTGAGGCTCAAGGGCCTGCCGTCCGACCTCGGCTCCACCTGCGTCGCAGTGGCAAACACCATGTACCCGAGTCAGGACACCGCTCTGGTCGAGACGCTCCTGCTATTAAACGCGGTTCACAAGGCGGGTGGGAAAGACGTTGTTCTCGTCGCACCATACCTCCCGTACATGAGGCAAGACAAGGTGTTTCTCCAAGGAGAGCCCGTATCAGCGGAGGTAGTCCTAGAGGTGTTAACGAGAACAATAAAACGGGGTCTGGTAGTCGATGTACACA